>CANFQF010000034.1 GCA_947449025.1 Comamonadaceae bacterium | reverse complement strand
GCCTTGATCGAGAACCTCGACCTCGTCATCTCGGTCGACACCAGCGTGGCCCACCTAGCCGCGTCCTTGGGCAAACCCACCTGGATCATGGTGAGCTACATCCCCGACCCGCGCTGGATGCTCGATCGTGACGACTCGCCCTGGTACCCCAGTGTCTGCCTGTACCGGCAAGGGCCAGACGCCCGATGGGGGCCGGTGCTCAAACGGGTGGCCGCCGATGTGTCGGCGCGGGCTCAGGCGCCGCGCGCGCTCCTGGCGGGCCACAGCACCGAAGCGATGGCTGTCACCATGAGCGCCACCGAGGCCCAGTCTTGCCAGTGAAGCACCTCGCCTAGCACGTAGGCGCCGCTGAACACGCCCAGCACCGGGATCAGGCTCACGCTCAGGCTGGAGGCCGCAGGCGGCAGGCTGCGCGCCAGGGTCAGCCACGCGGGCTGTGCGAAGCCAAACACGACCGCAGCGTTGAAGACGATGGCCCCCCAAACCGCAGCGCTCGGCGCTTGCCAGCGGTCGGCCTCGAAGACCAGTGACATCGTACTGAGGAAGACGGCGGTCAGCGCCGTCATCCAGAAACTCAAGGTCAGGGTGTGGGCCTCGATCCGCGTGTGCCGCATCAGCTGCGTGCCCAGCGCCCAGCTCACAGCCGACACCAGCAGCAGGGCCACGCCCACCGGCGCGCCGGCCATGCGGTGCAATTCATGCCACAGCAGCAGGACCACGCCGGTCGCCGCGGCGGCCACCCCCAGCCAGTTGCGCCCGTTCATTCGTGCGCCGTAGAAGGCGGCGCCCATCAGGGCCGAGAACACCGGCATGGTGTAGCCCAGAATGGCCGCCCGCCCGCTTGAGAGATGGGTGAGGCCCGTGATCATGCAGGCGTGCCACACGAACATATTGAAAAAGGCCAGCACCAGAAGTGCCGGCCAGTGGCGACGCGGCAAGTGGAAGGGCACGCCCAGCATCCGCAGCCCAAGAGCCAGCAGGGGCAGGCCAAGCCAGACCGAGATGGCGCGAAAGGCCAAAGGCGGATAGGCCGTCACGCCCAGCTTCATCACCGGCCAGTTCAAGCCCCAGGCCAGGGTCAGGGCGACAAGCAGGGCCAACTGGCGGCGGCTGAGGGATTGCATGAGGCTATTGTCGCGAAGCGGGGCGGGCCACCGGCCCACCCAACTCTGAAAAATCAGGGCGCAGTGATGACCGGGCAGGTTTGCAAGAAGGGCATCTCCTGCGCCGTGCGCAACTCCCAGGCCTCGATGGCCTCGCGGTGCTTGAGCGTGAGGCCCACATCGTCGAGGCCCTCCATCAGCCTTGTGCGGGCATGGTCCGCGATCTCGAAGGGCCAGTGCTTGTCCGGCCCTGCCACGATCTGGCGCTCGGCCAGGTCGACTCGCAGTGCCTGCTGGCCGTCCGCTTCGCGCGCCCATTGGGAGAGCTCGCCCCAGATGGCCTCGTCCAGCGAGATGGGAAGCACCGCGTTGTTCAGGCAGTTTTCGTGGAAGAACTCGGCCAGGGCCACGCCGATCACGCAGCGGATGCCAAAGGCCCGCAGGGCCCAGACCGCATGCTCGCGGGAGCTGCCGCAACCGAAATTTCGCCCCACGATCAGGATCGGCGCCGCCCGGAACACGGGCCGCTCGAGCACGAAGTCCTGATGCACCTGGCCATCGGGCCCGCGGCGCATATAGGCCAGAAATCCCTGCGCCATGTCGGCGTGCATATCCTTGAGGTAGGACGAGGGGATGATCTGGTCCGTGTCCACGTCGTCGAGCAGCAAGGGTGCGGCCACGCCCTCCACCCGCAACAGAGGTTCGCGTGTTGTCATGCCGGCGTCTCCATCAGTGTGCGTACGTCTACCAGCTGGCCCGTCACCGCAGCGGCGGCGGCCATCGCCGGGCTGGTGAGATGGGTGCGGACATCGCGTCCCTGGCGGTTCTCGAAATTGCGGTTGGTGGTGGAGACGCAGCGCTGGCCCGCCGTGCCCACGTCGCCATTGGCGCCCGCGCACATCGAGCAACCCGCCTCACGCCACTCGAAGCCGGCTTGCTCAAAAATCCGGTCCAGCCCTTCGGCCTCGGCTTGGCGCTTGATCGCGCTGGAGCCCGGCACCACCCAGGCCTGCACGCCCGCCGCCACCCGCCGGCCCTCGGCCACACGCGCGGCCGCGCGCAGGTCAGGCAAGCGCGCGTTTGAGCAGGAACCAATGAAGACGCGATCGACTGGTAGCCCCACGAGAGACTGCCCTCCAGGCACGGCCATATAGGCCAGAGCCCGAGCAGTGCGTTCCTGCGCTGAGCCCGCAAGCGCCAGCGGGTCGGGTACGTCCTCCTGGATGCCAATGGCCTGGCCCGGGTCGGTGCCCCAGGTGACCTGGGGCGATAGCGCCGAGCAGTTCAGCCGGTGCTCGTCGTCGAACACCGCCCCGGCGTCCGAATGCAGGGTCTTCCACCAGACCAGGGCCTCGTCCCAGGCGGTGCCCTGGGGCGCGCCGCGGCGGCCTTGGCACCAGGCGAGGGTCTTGGCGTCGGGGGCGATCAGGCAGGTGCGCCCGCCCCACTCGATCGTCATATTGCACAGGGTCATGCGCGACTCGATGTCCATCGCCTCGATCACCGGGCCGGCATATTCGACCGCCGCGCCACGCCCGGCGCTCACCCCCAGTTGCCGGATCAGGGCCAGCGCCACGTCCTTGGCATTGACCCAGTCGGACAGCTGGCCGTCCAGCCAGATGCGTATCTGGCGGGGCTTTTCCATCGCCATCACCTGGGTGCTGAGCACATGCACCAGCTCGGTGGTGCCGCAGCCAAAGGCCAGGCAGCCGATGGCGCCGACCGTGGAGGCGTGGCTGTCGGGACAGGCCAGGGTGAGGCCGGGCAGGGCGATGCCCAGCTCCGGTGTGACTACATGGACGATGCCGTGATCGGGGTCGTTCACATCGAGCACCTGCACGCGATGGCGCGCACCCGCCTGCAGCGTGGCCTCGATGTGGGGCGATATCCGGATCACCCCGGGCCGGGTCGGCACGGTGTGGTCCTGCACCACCAGGGTCAGGTCGCTGCGCCGCACCTCGCGGCCGCTCTCGTCCAGCAAACCGAAGGCGTGCGGCGCATGCAGTTCATGCACTGCGTGCCGGTCCATGTACAGCAGGTGCTTGCCGTCGGCGCGAGCGCCGACCCGATGGCGCGCCCAGATCTTGTCGAACAGGGTCTGAGGCATGGCGGAGGTCATGATGCGCCGCCCGTCGGCTTGAGGAGTTCTTCTTCCAGCGCCAGCCATTCGGGCAGCCCCAGGGCCTGGTTGTACTGCTCGAAGCTGGCCATGCGATGGCGCACCGACTGGGTGTGGTGGTCGCGGTGCAAGGCGGCGAGGACCTCCTGCAGCGCCTGCACCACTGCGTAGCGGGTGATGCCCGCATGCATGGCCAGCACGCAGCCGACCTCTTGCAGCAGTTCATCGGTGAGCTCGCTGGTGGGCGGCGACTCCTGGATCACCGTGACCAGGGGCGCGCGCACCACGCTGGCGACATAGCGCAGCTCCTCGGGCGTGTTGGCCCCCATCACCAACGCGGCATCCGCGCCGGCCTCGATATAGGCGCGTCCGCGTCGGGCTGCTTCCTCTAGACCGTGCATGGACTTAGCGTCGGTGCGGGCAATGATCCAGAAGTCGGGGCTGCGCCGTGCCTGCACCGCCGCGCGAATCTTTTGCGCGTGCTCCTCCTGGCTGACCACCGGAATGCCCTGGGGCAACAGGCCGCAGCGCTTGGGGGTGACCTGGTCTTCGATGTGAATCGCGGCGATCCCTGCGGCCTCGAACTCCCGCACCGTGCGCACCACATTGAGCACGCCGCCGTAGCCGGTGTCGGCGTCGCAGATGACCGGCACATTCAGTTGCCGGGCGATGCGCCCTGCATGCTCGAGGTTCTCGCTCATGCCCAGCATGCCGACGTCGGGCATGCCAAGCAGACTGGCCGACACCGCATTGCCGGAAAACGCCACCGCGGCAAAGCCGGCTTGCTGCGCGATCCGTGCCGACAGGCCGTCGTAGATCGCGGGCACTCTCAGGAGCCGGCCCGACCCCACCAGCTCGCGCCAGGTTCTGCGCAGGTTTTCATCGCTCATACATCTGTCCTTTGATCGGGGTTTTCCGGATGATGGAAGCTCTGCATTTCAGCATACGATGGTCGTTCTGCCGATCCAGGCCAAATCAGGCCGCGTCAGGCCGATCGCTCCTCCAGCCCACCTCCCGCATCACATGACCTACGACACCGCAAAATTGAGCCGTCGCGACGCGCTTCTCACGGGCGCCGCCTCCCTGGGGATGCTGATGCCAGCGCGGTCCCGGGCGCAATCGGCCGCCGGCTATCCGAACAAGCCGGTTCGCTGGATCGTTCCCACCTCCACCGGCGCCGGCACCGACTTCGCCGGCCGCACCTTTGCGCAGATTGCCACCGAGAGCTGGAAGCAGTCCCTGGTGGTCGAAAACCGTGCTGGCGCTTCCGGCATGCTCGGCCTCGATCTGGTTGCCGGTGCAGCGCCCGATGGCTACACCCTGCTGTTTTTCAGCGTCTCGCAGTTCATCGACGCGACCTTGTTGAACAAGTACAGCTTCGAGGCGAGCAAGGACTTCACCCCCATCTCCATGCTGGCCACCACGCCCTTGCTGTTGGTGGCGCACAGCGACGTGCAGGTCAGCACGGTTCCGCAATTGCTCGCAAAAGCCAAGGCCAATCCCAAGGCCCTGAGTTACTCCTCCGGTGGCAGCGGCGGCCTGACCCATTTGGCCATGGAGGTCTTTCTGAACAAGGCCGGCATCGAGGTGCTTCATGTGCCCTATAAAGGCAGCGGCCCGGCTGTGATCGATTTGCTTTCCAACGTGGTGCAGTTGAGTTTCACGACCCCGCCGGCGGTCGTGCAGCACATCAAGTCTGGCCGCGTCAAGGCCCTGGCAGTGACCACTCCCACCCGCTCCCCGCTGCTGCCCGACGTGCCCACCTTCGCCGAGTTGGGCTACCCGACGGTTGGCACCACCAGCTGGTACGGTGTGGCCGGGCCGCCCAATATGCCGGCCGACCTCGCCGAGATGATTTCGCGCACCTTCGCCAACGGCACCCGCTCAGGGCCGCTGCGCGACAAGCTGGTCTCCAGCGGCATCGACCCTGTCCTGTCCACGCCCGCCGAGATGGCCCGCATCCTGCGCACCGAGCGCGAGCAGCTGCTGGCCATCGTCAAGAACATCGGATTCAAGAAGGACTGAGGGCGTCGGCCCGGTCCGCGGGGACAGGTGTCCGTTCGTACAATCCCCGCATGACTTTCATCGAGATGCTGCAGGGCGCCCAGGGGCGCCATGGCTCCATGCTGTGCGTGGGCCTGGACCCGGAGCCCGCCCGCTTTCCAGGCGCGATGAAGGGCGATGCCGGCAAGATTTTTGACTTCTGCGCCCGCATCGCAGATGCGACGGCCGACCTGGTCATCGCCTTCAAGCCGCAAATCGCCTACTTCGCCGCTCACCGCGCCGAAGCGCAGCTCGAAAAGCTCATGGCGCATCTGCGCAGCGCGCATCCGCAGGTGCCGGTCATCCTCGACGCCAAGCGCGGCGACATTGGCTCCACCGCCGAACAATATGCGCGCGAGGCCTTCGAGCGCTATGGTGCCGACGCAGTCACCCTCTCGCCCTTCATGGGCTTCGACTCGGTGCAGCCCTACTTGAAATACGAAGGCAAAGGCGCCTTCCTCTTGTGCCGGACCTCCAACCCGGGCGGCGACGATTTGCAGAACCAGCGCCTGGCCTCGGTGCCCGGCGAGCCGCTTCTCTACGAACATATCGCCCGCCTTGCCCAGGGGCCTTGGAACCTCAATGGCCAATTGGGCCTCGTAGTGGGTGCCACCTATCCGGCCGAGATCGAGCGGGTGCGCCAGATTGCGCCCACCGTGCCGCTCCTCATCCCGGGCGTGGGCGCCCAGGGCGGTGATGCGGTGGCCACGGTCAAGGCCGGCTGGCGCGCCGACGCGCCCATCGTGGTCAACTCTTCTCGCGCGGTGCTCTACGCCTCCTCCGGCGACGACTTCGCCGACGCTGCCCGCCGAGAGGCGATGAAAACGCGCGACCTGCTGCAGGCGGCGCGTGGCTGAACCCGGAGCCATTACTGCCATGGACCTTGCCTTCATCACGTCATACCCGCGGGAGACAATGCACTTCATGCGCCTGCCCCCACTTCGCCAACTCGCTGGCCTGATGGCGCGGCTGCTGCTCGCGGGCCTGGCCGTCGCGCTGCCCGCGGCCCATGCCGCGCGGCCCATGATCACCGACGACGCCCGCATCGTGGATCCGAAGGCTTGTCAGGTCGAGAGCTGGGTGCGTGCCAACGGGGTGGGTCCGGGGCTGGCTTGGGCGGTCCCGGGTTGCAACCCGACCGGCAATCTGGAGCTTTCAGCCGGCGCTGGCTACGAGCGGCCGGGGGGCGAGGGCCGGGTGTTGGCCAGCCTGGTCCAGGGCAAGACCATCTTGCGTCCCCTGCGCACCCATGACTGGGGGATGGGCCTGACCCTGGGCTATGCCACCGACCGGCCTGCCGGTGGGCTGCATCAGTCGGGCCCCTATCTCAACGTTCCCATGAGTGCGTCCTTGTTCAATGACCGCCTGGTGATGCACTTGAACCTGGGCGCTCGCCGGCCACACCCCGAAGGACAGACCCTGGGTACCTGGGGACTGGGTTCGGAAACCCGGTTGCATGAGCGGGTCCAGTTGATCCTCGAAACCTTCGGCGAGCGTAACGCCCGCCCGCTGCTGCATGGCGGTTTGCGCTTCTGGGTGGTACCCGACCGGGTGCAGATCGATACCACGATGGGCGGTGACAGTCGTGGCAGCCAGGAAAGCCGCTGGGTCTCGATCGGCCTTCGGCTGCTCTCGCCGCCTTTTTTGCCCTAAGCCTCTCCTGAGTCCTCGCTGTCTGAGCCGGCGCAGCCTGTGCCGACTTAGAGCAGTCGCGCCAGGTACTGCCCCGTGTGGCTGGCCGCGTTCGCCGCCACTGCCTCGGGCGTGCCACTGGCCATCACCTGGCCACCGCCCGCGCCGCCTTCGGGCCCCATATCGATCACCCAGTCGGCGGTCTTGATCACGTCGAGGTTGTGCTCGATGACCACCACCGTGTTGCCGGCGTCACGCAGCTGGTGCAGCACCTTGAGAAGCATCGCAATGTCGGCGAAGTGGAGGCCGGTGGTCGGCTCGTCGAGGATGTAGAGCGTGCGGCCGGTGTCGCGCTTGGACAGTTCGAGCGCAAGCTTGACCCGCTGCGCCTCGCCACCCGAGAGCGTGGTGGCCGACTGACCCAGCTTCACATAAGACAGGCCCACGTCCAGCAGCGTCTGCAGCTTGCGTGCGATCGTCGGCACGGCTTTGAGAAACGCGTGGGCGTCTTCCACCGTCATGTCCAGGATCTGGGCGATGTTCCGACCCTTCCAAAGGACTTCCAGTGTTTCGCGGTTGTATCGCTGCCCGCGGCAGACGTCACACGACACGTAGACGTCGGGCAGAAAGTGCATTTCGACCTTCACCACGCCATCACCCTCGCAGGCCTCACAGCGGCCGCCGGCCACGTTGAAGGAGAAACGCCCTGGGCCATAGCCGCGCTCCTTGGCCAGATTGGTGTCTGCCATGAGTTCGCGGATCGGGGTGAAGAGGCCGGTGTAAGTCGCGGGGTTGCTGCGCGGGGTGCGGCCGATCGGTGACTGGTCGACGCTGATCACCTTGTCGAAGTGCTCCATGCCTTCGATGTCATCGCAGGGCGCGGGCTCGTCGCCGCTGCGGTGCAGGCTGCGCGCCGCAGCGGCCAGCAGGGTGTCGTTGACGAGGGTCGATTTTCCAGAGCCGGAGACACCGGTCACGCAGGTGAGCAGGCCGACCGGAATGTCCACAGTCACGTTCTTGAGGTTGTTACCCCGGGCTCCGACGATGCGCAGGCGCTGGGTCTGGCCCTTGCGCCCCTCGGCCAGTGGCAACCAGGCGCGGCGCTGGGCGGGCACCTCGATCTTCTCGGTGCCCGACAGGTAGTGGCCGGTGATGGAGTCGGGGTTGTCCTGCACCTCCTGCGGCGTGCCCTGAGCCATCACCTGGCCACCGTGCACACCGGCGCCTGGACCCATGTCGATCACATGGTCGGCCGCGCGGATCATGTCTTCGTCGTGTTCGACGACGAGCACGCTGTTGCCCAGGTCGCGCAGGTGGCGCAATGTGCCAATCAGGCGATCGTTGTCACGCTGGTGCAGGCCGATGCTGGGCTCGTCCAGCACATACATCACGCCGGTGAGGCCGGCGCCGATCTGGCTGGCCAGCCGAATGCGCTGGGCCTCACCGCCGGAGAGGCTCTCGGCGCTGCGGTCCAGGCTCAGGTAATCGAGCCCCACGTCGTTGAGGAACTTCAGCCGGGAGGCGATTTCACGCACCACCTTGTCGGCGATCGCTGCCTTGGCGCCTTCGAGTTGCAGGCCCTGAAAGTAGGCCAGGCACTCGCGCAGGGTGAGGTGGCTGATCTCGTAGATGGGGCGCGCGCCCTCGCCATGCCCGAGCTTCACATGCCGCGCTTCGCTGCGCAGGCGCGTGCCCTGGCAGTCGGGGCAGGGCTGCAGGGTTCGCATGCGGCCCAGTTCCTCGCGCACCGCGGGCGAGTCGGTCTCGCGGTATCGGCGCGTCATGTTCGGCACGATGCCCTCGAAGGGGTGCTTCTTCGTCACCTTGCGGCCCTGGTTTTCTCCGGAGCCCATGACGTAGGGAAACTTGATCTCCTCCTCGCCTGAGCCGAAGAGGATGGCCTGGCGTGCCGGCTCCGGCAGCGACTCGAAGGGCGCGTCGACATCGAACCGGTAGTGCCGGGCTAGGCCCTCGATCAGGTGGAAGTAGTAGGGGTTGCGCCGGTCCCAGCCCTTGATGGCGCCGGAAGCGAGCGACAGGGTGGGGAAGGGCACCACCCGCTGCGGATCGAAGAACTCGGTTTGCCCCAGGCCGTCGCATGACGGGCAGGCGCCCACCGGTGAGTTGAAGGAGAAGAGGCGGGGCTCCAGCTCGCTGATTGAGTGCTGGCAGACCGGGCAGGAGAACTTGGCGTTGAACAGGTGCTCCCGGCCACTGTCCATCTCCAGCGCGATCGCCCGGCCTTCGGCCAGGCGCAGGGCGGCTTCGAAGCTTTCGGCCAAGCGCTGTTGGAGATCGGGGCGCACCTTGAGCCGGTCGATCACCACGTCCACATCGTGCTTTTCGTTTTTTTTCAGCGCCGGCAGGGCGTCGGCTTCTACCGTTTGGCCATTGATGCGAAAGCGCACATAGCCCTGGGCCTGCATCTGGGCGAACAACTCGGCGAACTCGCCCTTGCGCTCGCGCGCCACGGGGGCCAGGATCATCAGTCGGGTGTCTTCCGGCATGGCCAGCACCGCGTCCACCATCTGCGAGACAGTCTGCGCCACCAGCGGCAGACCGTGGTCGGGGCAGTGGGGCGTGCCGGCGCGTGCGAACAGCAGGCGCAGGTAGTCGTGGATCTCGGTCACCGTGCCCACGGTAGAGCGCGGGTTGTGGCTGGTGGCCTTCTGCTCGATCGCGATAGCCGGCGACAGGCCTTCGATCAGGTCCACGTCGGGCTTGTCCATCAGCTGCAGAAACTGGCGGGCATAGGCCGACAGGCTCTCCACATATCGGCGCTGTCCCTCCGCGTAGAGCGTGTCGAACGCCAGAGACGACTTGCCCGAGCCCGACAAGCCGGTGATCACCACCAGCTGGTTGCGCGGGATGTCGAGGTCGATATTGCGCAGGTTGTGCGTGCGCGCGCCGCGGACGGCAATGCGCTGGGCGGCCAGCGTGGCCGCCAGGTAGGGGCCGTCGGTAGCGGAGTTCACGGTGGGCAGAGCAGAAGTCAACCTACCATCATAGGTGACGTACCTTGCCTTGCCGCCGAGTCCCTCGCACGGGGGTGCGACGGCTCCGGTCGCGCCCTCCTCGGATGCAGCTGACTGTGGCATGACTCGCGCCCTCGCTTGCGGACTGGCAGCCCGATGTCGATTTAGAGTCACGGCCGTCGCAACCTGTCACTCTTGGAGAGTCCTTCATGCTTCGTCCCGTCACCGGCGTCAAGCCGATGCCCAGGCCCTCCGCGCCGACTTCCGGCGGCAGCCCTTCCCTCGCGAAGCCTTTGGCCGGCGACTCACCCTCTGCGTCTGCGGCGGACTCACCCTCCCCGACGAATGACGTCAAGAGCCGGAGTTCAAGCGCCGATTCAAAGGCCGAGGCATCGGCTAGTGCAAGGCTAGACCAGTTAACAAACGTCGACGATGGCGGCGACGACACCTCGGAGTTACTCTGGAAATTTCTGGTTCTGGAGGAGGGCAACCTCCTGTCAGAGGACCGCCATTCGGCGCGTCTCTTGCTCGCACACGGCGAGTGGGGGATGGCCCTGTCGGGGCTGCAAACGTGCGTCGCTGCCCGCCCAGAGGTGTTCAGCCCCGAGGGGCATCGCTTGCTTGCTGCAGCAGAGAAGGCGATGCTGATCGACTGACCGGCGCCCTGCCATTCAACGGCTGTTGTTCTCTGTTGCTCAACGGGTCCAACCGCCCGGCATCGTGAATTGACGACGTGTGTCGTCAATCAATCGCTGGTGTCTAGGATGGCGGGATTCGCCCACGCAAAGCAAGCTCATGGCTCTGCTCAGGGCTTCCTGATCCCTTGCGGTGAGGCGTGTACGGTCTGCGTTTGCGTTCACGGTTTCAGCGATCGCCAGGGTCACCCAAAGATGTTCCTTCTTGTAATTGATCGCCATGAACTTTCTGATCGACGGTTCGGTGATCCCGGTGAGCAGACGATTTGCCTCGTCAACTTGGTCGTTTTCGACCGACCCGGCAGAGACCACGTTCTCAATGAAAGCTGTGACGACGTGGTACCGGCGCTCCTCGCGCACTTTCTCATATGCCTTCGCAAGATCGGCCTCGTGTTTGGCCATCATTTCCTGCAAATTCGTTAGGATGTCCTTCGCGCTTGGACGTGCTTTATGCAGAGGCCCACTGGTGGGTTTTCCAGAACTCTGGAACGCATTGTCGGCCGCCTGAAACCTCCCCTGCGCCTCGTCGATCTTGGCCTGATACGCCGTCACCAATTTGTGCGCACTTTCCGCTTCCACGATAGCGGCTCCGTGCCTTTGCGCGAAATAGCGATAGAACACGCGAACAGGCAGGCCGCCTTCCACCACCGCCATTGGTTTGAATCTGCACTCACCGTCCTCGCTGAGCATGTTTCCCTGGTTCTTTTCCAGCACTTCCTCGACGATCCGTCCGATCTTTTCGAGTGACCAGGTTCGTGGGAAGGCGTTGCGGTCATGACTGGCGCGCAGGTGTCCGGTGGCATCCCTGGGCGACTCATCTAATTGGGCCAGGTGCTCGAAGAAGTCTGCCTTGAGGGCGGCTGGTCCCCGGATGTCAGAGAGGAGGGTCTTGCGGCTGGTGGTCAGGTTTCCTTTACCGTCACGCGCTGCGGTGGTCAGGCTGAAGGTGTTGGTTTCGCCAAGGCCCTCCACATAAAACTTCTGCAGCGGGCTGCTGGCGTCCTCCGGGCCAACGGCGGCGGGGGCTGGCAGCTGTTCGGTGTACGTCGTCTCCGCGCGCCGGGATGGGGAGGTGGAGCGTTCCTCGGCGGCGTAAATAATCCTTTCCGCCTGCTTGTTATTCAGACCCCTTCCGCCGACCCTGGGGAGAAGCTTCGTCACCAAGGCGGGTGTCAGTGCGACGCCTCGTTCTATTAGCGGTTTCAACCAATCAGCAGCCTGTTCCCGGCTCAAGTCGCGCCTCAGGCAGCGCTGGAATGGAACCTCAGCAATACGCGGACGGCCCCGGGAAGCGACGCGGGCGTCGCTACGGCGGCTGGATTTAGTGTCCTTGGTGTCCCTGGTATTTGGTACCGCAGGCAAACCAACCAAGGGCACGAAGAGTGAGGGGATCGCATTCAGGTGGCTTGTCGGCCTAGGGGTGCTGGTTTGCATGGCGTGCCTTTGGAAGTCGCAGCGGTTGCTTGGGAAGATCGGCTTTGTGCTGATCCGTGGACCGGATGAGTACAGGCCCCAACTGAACAGATCCCATCCGGTTGTCGTGCCGGGACTTCATGTCAGGACCAAGCCAAGCTTGTGGAGGGCGCGCCCTCATTTTTGGGACTCGGTTGGCGCAAGGCAGACCGCCGGCCTCAGGCGCGTTCCTTAATTCCAGGGGATATGACATACTCAGTGTCAATACAGATTGACGTATGGCTGTTCCTTTTCCCTTCTCCGCCCTTGTCGGCCAGGACGAGATGAAACTCGCCATCCTGGCCGTCGCCACCGATCCGGGCATCGGTGGCGTATTGGTATTCGGCGACCGCGGGACGGGCAAGTCCACCGCGGTCCGGGCTTTGGCGGCGCTGCTGCCCCCCATCGACGTCGTGGCGAATTGCCCTTATGGCTGCGATCCGTCTGGTTCGGGCCGCCTGTGCGAGGCGTGCGCCGCCCGGCCGCCCGGCAAAAAGCCCGCCAGCCGTCGTGTTCCGGTGCCGGTGGTCGACCTGCCCCTGGGCGCCACCGAGGACCGCATCGTCGGCGCGCTGGACCTGGAAAAGGCCCTGTCGCAGGGCATCAAGGCCTTCGAGCCGGGCCTGCTGGCTCGCGCGAACCGGGGATTTCTCTACATCGACGAGGTCAACCTGCTGGAAGACCATCTGGTTGACCTGCTGATCGACGTCGCCGCCTCGGGCGAGAACCTGGTCGAGCGCGAGGGCCTGTCGGTCCGTCACCCGGCCCGCTTCGTCCTGGTGGGCAGTGGCAACCCGGAAGAGGGCGAGCTGCGGCCGCAGCTGCTCGATCGATTCGGGCTGTCGCTTGAGGTGGCCACCCCGCGCGAGCTCACGGACCGGGTCGAAGTGGTCAAGCGCCGCGACGCGTATGAACACGACCCCGAGGGCTTTGCCGCCCAGTGGCAAAAGCAGGACGAGAAAATTCGCCGGCAATTGCTGCGGGCTCGCAAGCTGTTGCCCGAGATCGAGATTCCGGATGCGGTGCGTGAGCGCGCCGCCCGCCTGTGCCAGACCCTTGGCACGGATGGCTTGCGCGGAGACCTGACCCTCATACGTGCCGCCCGCGCCTTGGCTGCGCTGGAGGGCGCGCGTACGGTGGCGCCCGATCATCTGCGGCGCATGGCCGCGCCCGCGCTGCGGCATCGCCTGCGTCGCAACCCGCTGGACGATGCGGGCTCGACGGTGCGGGTCGACCGCGCGGTGGCCGAAGAATTCGCCACATGAGCGCAGCGGCACCGAGGGCCAGGGCGGCCCGACGGGCCGGCTGCTTCTTCCTGTGCGCACCTCGTTGATCACCCGGACATGAACGCCGATTCTCAGGACCTCGGGACCGATCGCCAGCCGGACGCGCTGGCGGCTGCCATCCTGCTGGCCATTGATCCGGTCGGCCTGGGCGGCGCCGTGCTGCGCTGCGCGCATGGCCCCGACCGCGAGGCCTGGCTGGCCCACTTCCGGCGCCTGCTGCCCCCTGCCACGCCGCAGCGCCGGATGCCCTCTGGCGCCGGCGAGGCGGCACTTTTGGGGGGGCTGGATTTCGCCGCGTCCCTGCAGGTGGGGCGCCCGGTGCTGCAGCAGGGCCTGCTGGCGCAGGCCGATGGCGGGGTGATCACTTTGGCAATGGCCGAGCGCCTCCCGCGAGCGTCCGCCGCCTTGATCGCCGCGTCGCTTGACACCCAAGAGGTGCTTATCGAGCGTGATGGCCTGGGCCGTCGCCTGCCGGCACGTTTCGGGCTGCTCGCGATGGACGAGGGCGTCGATGACGACGAGCAAGTGCCGGCTTCCCTGCGTGAGCGCTTGGCTTTTCGCGTGGACGAGGCCAGCTTGCGCGGGCTGGACAGCCTTGGCCTGGAGGCCGAGAGCGTGGAGCAGGCCCGCGCACGCCTGCCGCAGGTCCGTGTGAGCGAGGCCATGGTGCAGGCGCTGTGTGAGGCGGCACAGGCCTTGGGCGTGGACTCCCTGCGCGGCTCCCTGCTGGCGCTGCGTTCGGCGCGGGCGTCTGCAGCCTGGGACGGGCGCGAGGAGGTCGACGCCGAGGACGCCGCTCTGGCGGCGCGTCTGGTGCTGGCGCACCGCGCGACACGATTGCCGGCGCCGGCTCCCGAGCAAGAGGCAAAGCCCGAACCGGCGGAGGCGCCCGAAGCCCCGGATTCGCAACCGCCCGCTGAGGCGCAGCCGCCCGCCGACCCGCCACCCGCTGATGCCGGCAGCGACACGAACCAGAACAATGACCAGGACCAGGAAGCCGATGCGTCCGTGCAAGACCTGGGTGAACGCCTTGTGGAGGCCGCCCAGGCCGCGATTCCTGCAGGCCTGCTGGCGCTGATCGCACAGGGCGCCGCAGCGCGCACCCAGGGCGCAGGTGGCGGCCGGTCCGGCGCGCTGCGTCAGGGCCTGCACCGTGGCCGGCCGGTCGGCGCCCGCCGCGGCGAACCCCGCGGCGGTGCGCGCCTGCATTTGCTGGACACGCTGCGCGCCGCCGCCCCTTGGCAGCGGCTGCGGGCGGCTGCGGCGGGTGACCCCCCCGCGGGCGACCGCCGCCGCATTCATGTGCGCCGCGAGGACTTCCATGTCGCCCGCTTCAAGCAGCGGACCACCACCACCACGGTCTTCGTGGTCGATGCGTCCGGCTCTTCGGCGCTGCACCGCCTGGCCGAGGCCAAGGGCGCGGTCGAACTCCTTCTGGCCGATTGCTATGTGCGCCGTGACCGCGTGGCGGTGCTGGGTTTCCGTGGGCAAAAGGCAGATCTGCTGCTGGCGCCGACCCGCTCCCTGGTCCGCGCCAAACGCAGCCTGGCGGGCCTGCCTGGCGGCGGCGGTACGCCATTGGCCAGCGCACTCGACGCCACCCGCGGCCTGGTGGAGTCGCTGCGCCGCGCCGGCGACACGCCGGTGGTGGTGCTGCTCACCGACGGCCGCGCCAACATCGCCCGCGACGGCAGCCCGGGTCGCCAGCGCGCCAACGAGGACGCACTGGCCTCCGCAGCGGCCCTGCGCGCCCTCGGTACAAGCAGCCTGTTGCTGGACACCAGCCCGCAGCCTCAGGCCTCGGCGCAGGCCCTGGCCCAGCGGCTCGGCGCGGCCTATCTGCCGCTGCCCTACGCCGATGCGAAGGCGATGTCGGGTGTGGTGCGCCTGGCTAGCGGACTGCGCTGAGCGGCGGCGCGCAGACCGCTTCTCGGACCCTTGGCACGCATGGACTCCCGCCTGGACTGGGACCGCGACGGCCTCGATTGGCCGCACCGCGCGCGCAGCCGCTTCGTTCAGGCGGCCGGTCTGCGCTGGCATGTGCAGCGCTTTGCGCCTGCCCTCGCTGGCGCGCCGCGCGCGCTGCTGATTCACGGCACGGGCTCTTCGACGCACTCCTGGCGCGATTTCGCGCCGCTCTTGCAGGCGCACTTCGACTTGCTGGCCATCGACTTGCCTGGACACGCCTTCACCAGCCTGCCTGCGGGTGGCACCTCCTCCTCCCAGTTCTCAATGACCGGCATGGCGGGCGCCCTGGCCCAGTTGCTTGCTGCAGAAAGTTTTCCCCCGGACCTGGTGGTGGGCCATTCGGCCGGCGCGGCGATTGGTGCCCGCATGTGCCTGGACGGCGCGGTCCGGCCGCGCCTGCTGGCCTCACTCAATGGCGCCTTGCTGCCGCTCGGGGGTTTGGCCGGGCGAATCTTCTCGCCGGCCGCGCGCTTGATGGCGGTCATGCCCGGTGCGCCGCGCTTCTTCGCCTGGCGGGCCGGTCAGGAGGAAATTCTGAAGCGCCTGCTGGAAAGCACGGGCTCGCGCCTGGACCCGCAGGGACAGGACCTGTACCGCCGCCTCGCCGCCAATCCGGGCCATGTAGAGGGCGCCCTGGGGATGATGGCCCACTGGGATTTGCCGGCCTTGGCCGAGGACCTGCCTTCGCTCGACACGCCGCTGTTGCTGCTGGTCGGTTTGCTCGATGGCACGGTGCCACCCCAGGAGGCCGACCGGCTCGTGGCGCGGCTGGCGCGTGAAGCCCCGGGCCGCGCGCGGGTCAAGAAGGTGTCGTTAGAGGGTCTGGGTCACTTGGCCCATGAAGAGCGGCCGCACGCGGTCCTCGCGCCCCTGCTTGTGGCCTGGCAGGACCTGGCCTGAGGCTCTGCTCAGGGTGCCTGAGTGCTGCTCGCCGCCGGTCGGTCGGATGCCGACATCGTCGCGCGCGCTCCGGCCTCGAACCGTTGCAGCATGCGCGCCGCCATGGCGTCGAGGTCCTCAGGCGCGGGCGTGCGGGCCGCTGCCTCCCAGGCCTGGGGCTGGCCCCGCGCGGCATACACGCCAGCAGCCAGCAGGGGTAGGGTCACGCCAAGCACCAGCGCGATGCCGCGCGAGGACAGCTCCCGCCACAGGGGTGGCAGCAGGACGGCGAGGACCCCGAAGATCAGGGCGGCGGCGCCGATCACGAACAGCAGGCTGGGATTCACGGGCTGGCTCCTTCTTCCATCGGCTCCGATGTCTGCGGTCTGCGTATCTGGCGCGACCAGGCGAAGGCCGCGATCCCCAGCAGCGCGAAGGGCCCGAGCCACAGCGCCCAGGTACTGGCCTGCAGCGGAGGGCGGTAGCGCACGAACTGGCCGTAGCGGGCGACCATGAAGTCCATCACCTCCTCGGGGCTGCGGCCCTCGCGCAGTTGCTGGCGGATCTGGGCCCGCAGGTCGCGCGCGAGTTCGGCCTGGGAGGCGGCGATCGTTTCGTTCTGGCACACCAGGCAGCGCAATTCTTCGGCGAGGGCCATGACCCGTGCTTCGAGCACGGTGTCGTCGACCACCGGCCGCGCTTCTCCGGCCCGGGCGAGGCCCACACCCGAGACGACCCAGGCAGACAGCAGCAGGGCGACTGCGCTGGCGCAGGCCCGCAGCCAGCGTGCGTAGCGTTTGCCCGCCCCGTTCGCGGCGCTAGCCACGCAGCCTCCGCACCAGGGGCAGGACCTCGTCCTGCAGCACGGCGGGTGTGAGCGGCCCCACATGCTTGAAGCGGACCACGCCTTGCTGGTCGATCAGAAAAGTTTCGGGCACGCCATAGACGCCAAACTCCATCCCCAGCCGTCCGTCCGGGTCGCTCAGAGAGGCTCTGTAGGGGTCGCCGTGCGCGGCCAGCCATCGCAGCGCCTCGGGCGCGGTGTCCTTGTAGTTGAGGCCATAGACCGGCAGGGCGCCACCCCGCGCAAAGTCCACCAGCACCGGGTGCTCGATCCGGCAGGCGGTGCACCATGAGGCCCAAACATTGAGCAGCCACACCTGGCCGCGCAGGTCATCGCGCGCGATCTCCGGGCCCCCGGCCCCGACCAGAACCGGGACGCGGAAAGCCGGGGCAGGGCGCCCGACGAGCGGCGAGGGCAGCTCGCGCGGATCGCGTCCCAAGCCCAGCGCGAGCACGGCCGCCAGCGCGGCGAACACCGCGAGCGGCAGTGCCATGCGGACCCATCGGCGCGCGATCATGCCGGCCGCTCCTGCGGCGCCTTGGCGCCATGCGCGATAGGCGCGATAGGCGCCCCTGCACTTCGCAGGGCGGGCAAGGCGACCCCGGTTTGCCCCGGCAACGCCTGCTCCCCTGGCTTGTCTGCGCCCTGTCCAGCCGCTACCCGGTAGCGTCTATCGGTGGCCGCGAGCAGGCCGCCGAGTGCCATCAGCACGCAGCCGCCCCAGATCCAGTTCACCAGTGGCTTGTGGTGGATCCGGATGCCCAGGGCGTCGGGTGGCAGAGGGTCACCCAGGGCGACATAGAGGTCGCGCAGAAAGCCCCGGTCGATCGCAACCTCGGTCATCGGCATGCGGCTGCTGGCGTACTGGCGTCGCTCCGGCCGCAGAACTGCCACCACCTCGCCGTCGCGACTCACCGTCAGCGTGGCGCCCAGAGCGATGTAGTTCGGTCCGGCCCGCTGACCCAGGCTCTCGAGCCGGAAGACATGGCCGCCCACGCGCGCCTCGTCGCCGATGGCCATGCGCAGGTCATGCTCGCTGTGCAGATGGCGCACCCCGGTCACGCCGACCACGAAGACCGCCACGCCAGCGTGCGCCAGCAGCATGCCGCCGGAGCTACCGCCCAGGCGCCGCCAGCGCGTTCCTGCCGGTGCCTGGCGCAGCCGCTCGGCCAGGGACACCAGGCCCGAGGCGACGATCCAGGTGGCCAGTCCAAATCCCACGGCCATGCCGGCCGCGCCATGCAGTAGCAGCACCGCCGCCGCCGCACCCGCGCCCGCCGCCAGTGCAGCGCCGCGCAGGCGCCGGGCCAGTGATGCCGCCGGTGCATCGCCCCAGCGCGCCAGCGGGCCCACGCCCATGAGAAAGAGGGCCGGTGCCATCAGCGGCACAAACACGGCCTCGAAATACGGCGGGCCCACCGACAACTTGCCCAGACCCAGTGCGTCGATCACCAGCGGGTAAAGCGTGCCCAGTAGCACTGCCGCCGCCGCTACGGACAGCAGCAGATTACCCCCCAGCAGCAGCGATTCTCGCGAAAGGGCCGCGAAGCCGCGGCCCGCGCCCAGCGCTGGCGCCCGCATTGCAAACAGCAGCAGTGAGCCACCTACCACGATGACCAAAAATGCCAAGATGAACATGCCCCGTGCCGGGTCAGTGGCGAAGGCATGAACCGAGCTCAGGACACCCGAGCGCACGATGAAGGTTCCCATCAGCGAGAGGGCAAAGGCGCACAGCGCCAGCAAGGCAGTCCAGGCTTGCAGCGCGCCGCGTTGCTCGGTGGCGGCCAGGGCGTGAATCAGCGCGGTCGCCAGCAGCCAGGGCATGAGAGAGGCGTTTTCCACCGGGTCCCAGAACCACCAGCCGCCCCAGCCCAGCTCGTAGTAGGCCCAGAAGCTGCCCAGGGCAATGCCCAGAGTGAGGCAGCACCAGGCCGCCAGCGTCCAGGGCCGCGTCCAGCGGGCCCAGGCGGCATCCAGTCGGCCCGCCAGCAAGGCCGCGACCGCGAAGGCGAAGGGAACGGCCAGCCCCACATACCCCAGGTACAGCAGCGGCGGGTGCAGGGCCATACCTGGGTCCTGCAACAGCGGGTTGAGGTCGCGGCCCTCGGCTGCGCCAGGCAGCAACCGAGCGAAGGGACTCGAGACGGTTAGCGTGAACAGCAGCAGGCCGGTGCTGACCAAGCCCATCACGCCCAGTACCCGGGCGCGGGTGATCGGATCCAGCGCCGCCGAGCGCCAGGAAACGGCCGCCGACCAGCCAGCCAGAATCAGCGCCCACAGCAGGACCGATCCCTCATGGTTGCCCCAGACCGCGGCCACCTTGTAGACGACTGGCAGATCGCTGTGCGAGTGCCCCGCGGCCAGTGCCACCGAGAAGTCGTCGTTGACGAAGGCGCTGGTGAGCGCGGCATAGGCCAGCAGCAGCAGCGCAAACTGCACTCGGGCTGCGGGCGCGGCCCAGGCGGCCAGCGCCGGTGCCGCGCCCTCTGCCTGTTCGCGGTGGGCGTGTCGCGTCGCCCATAGCGGCAGCAGCCCCTGGGCCAGGGCGACGGCCAGCGCCAGGGCCAGCGCGAAGTGACCGAGCTCGACGATCACCGCACGGTCCCCTGCGCTGCCTTTAGCGCTGCGGCGGCCTCGGGCGGCATGTAGTTCTCGTCGTGCTTGGCCAGCACCGTGTCGGCGCGAAACAGGCCGTCGGCGCTCAGGCGGCCCTGGGCGACCACGCCCTTGCCTTCCTGGAACAGATCGGGCAGCAGGCCGGTGTAGGTGACCGGCACCCGGTGCGCGCCATCGGTGACCACGAAGCGAAGCGTCAGACCGCCGGCCTCGCGCGCGACGCTGCCAGCCTCTACCAGGCCACCGACCCGGAAGCTGCGACCCTGAGGGGCCTCGCTGCGCGCGATCTGGGTCGGGCTGAAAAAGAACACCAAGTTGCTGCGAAAGGCGTTGAGCACCAGCGCGCTGGCTCCGGCCACCAGGGCCAGGCAGGCGAGCACCATGAAAGCGCGGCGTCGGCGGGGTGTCATGTGCCTCGCTCCTGCTGGGTGAGCACAGGCCGGCGTGCCGGTGCTTGCGCCGCCGCCCCGGCCGCCACAGCATCCTCCTGCGCCAGTGCGCGGCGGTGAGCCCGCAGCGACAAAACCTCGCCGGCGAAGACCAGCGCGCACATACCCAGCGAGCCCCAAACATAAAGGCCGTATCCGCCCATGGCGAGCCAGGCCGAGAGGGCTTCCCAGTTCAGGCCGTTCATCACATGGCCTCCCCGATGGACGTGCCGAGCCGCGAGCCTGCCGCGTCTGTCGCTGCTGCGCGCGCGCCGGGCAGCGCCTTGCGGGCCTGCTGCGCCCAGGGGGCATGAGCCTCTCGCGCCAGTACCAGCAGCCGCGCGCGCCACAGCGTGACCGCGATGGTGTACATCCAGAATGCCAGCGCCATGACCAGCATGCCAGCCAGCATGGTCTTGGCCATGCTGGGCGCCCGGGTCAGGCTCACCGACGCACCCTGGTGCAGCGTGTTCCACCAGACCACCGAAAAATAAATGATGGGCACATTGACCACGCCCACCAAGGCCAGCAAGGCGGCCGCGCGGTCGGCCCGACGCGGGTCTTCAATCGCCCCATGCAGCGCCAGGAAGCCCAGGTAGAGAAACAGCAGCATCAACTCGGAGGTCAGTCGTGCATCCCAGACCCACCAGGCGCCCCAGGTGGGGCGTCCCCAGAGCGCGCCGGTCCAGAGCGCCAGGAAGGTCATGAGGGCACCCGTCGGCGCCAGTGCGCGCGCCATCGTTGCCGCCAGCCTTGCGTTGAACACCAGACCGACCGCGGCCCAGCCGGCCATGACCAGGTAAATGAACATCGACATCCAGGCCGCCGGTACGTGGACGAAGATGATGCGGTAAGCCTCGCCCTGCTGCGCATCGGTCGGCGCCAGCCACAGGCCGATCGCCAAGCCCAGCGCACCCAGCAAGGCTGCGGCCCAGGCGGCCAGGGGGGCGATGCGGCCCGCCAGCGGGTAGAAGGCCTGCGGCGCAGCGAATCGAAACAGGGACTGTGCAGCCACGGGCTCAGGCCTCCACCGAAATGCGCAGCGCGGCGGCGCAGGCGGCCGGCGCGCCCGCCAGTGCCAGCAGCAAGCCCGCGCCGAGGAGCGAAAGGGCGGCGGCGGGCGACTGCCCGCCGAGCACCGCATCGACCGCGCCGCAGCCGAAAACCAGCACCGGCACCGACAGGGGCAGCACCATCAGCGACAGGAGCAGCGCGCCACCGCGCAGGCCCGTCGCCAGCGCGGCCGCGACCGCGCCCAGCAGGCTGAGGATGGGCGTGCCCAGCAGCAACGACGCGAGCAGGACCAGCAGGGCCTCGATCGGCAGGCCGTACTGCAGCGCGATCAGTGGCGCGACCAGGGCCAGCGGAACACCGCTGGCCAGCCAGTGGGCAGTCACCTTGCCCAGCACCAGAACCGGCAGCGGGTGGGGTGACAGGAGCAACTGCTCCAGCGTGCCGTCGGCCCGGTCGTCTTCAAACAGTCGCGCCAGCGGCAGCAGGCTTGCCAGTAGGGCGGCCACCCAGGGCACGCCACCCGCCAGCCGCGCCAGCAGCGCCGGCTCGGGCCCGAGGGCCAGAGGGAACAGGCTGCTGGCCATGACGAAGAAGGCCAGGCTGGCCAAGGTATCGGTGCGCCGCCGGCCGGCAAGACGCAGGTCCCGCTGCGCCAGCGTCCAGGCGGCGCCCATCAGGCTGGACAGGCTGGGGCTGGCGTCCGCCTCGGTCGGCGCGCCGGCCGCGCGCGTGCCGACAGCGTGGGAGGGGGGCAATACGGCGGACATGGTGGTGGGCGGGTCGCGGCGGCTCAGAGCTGCAGGGCCAGCGGCGCCGGCCCCCCCAGGGGCAGCGGCTGGTGGCTGGTCAGCACCGCCAGGCCACCCGCCTGCAGGTGACGTTGCAGTTGGCCGGCCAGCCAGTCGCAGGCGGCGGCGTCCAGAGCGTTGAAGGCTTCGTCCAACACCCAGAGCGGGCGCCTGCGCGCCAGCGGCAAGCGGGCCAAGGCGCAGCGGCGGCGCTGCCCCTGGGAGAGCTGGCGCACGGGTCGGTGGGTGCTGCCGGCCAGTCCCGCCTGCTCCAGCGCGTCGAGGGCTTGGTCCGGCGTGACCGGCTCGCCAGCGAGGGCGCAGGCGGCCTGCAGGTTCTCGAGCGCGCTCAGGTCGTCCTTCAGCGCTGGCTCATGACCGAGGTAGAGGCGCTCCAACCCGAGCCGCTCGCGCTGCGGCGCCATCGGCGTACCCCGCCAGAGCAGCTCGCCCCTGGCGGGGGGTAGCAGGCCAGCGATCAGGCGCAGCAAGCTGCTCTTGCCCGCCCCGTTCTCCCCCGCCACCTGAAGCCATTGCCCGGCTGACATCCGCAAGGACAGCTGCTCGAACAGCAGCCGTCCCCCGCGTGCGCAGGCGACGTCCCTCAGCTCCAGCGATACCAATCCCAAGCCGGCCATGGGCCCCTTCTCCAGAGTGTCACATTAGATTGACATTTATATCACCCGCAAAACATTTACATCAGAGGGGTGATCCCCTGAAAGCCCGCGTTGACAATTCGCCGCGTAATGTTAGATTGACATATAGAAGTGTAAAGGCGGCGATACGGCGGCCTGCTTCCTCTGGGGTGCTTCATGGCCAATCGGATCGAATCTGCGCTCGAGCGCCAGTTCATGCTGGCGGAGGGGCCGCACACGCCGCCACGCCTGCTGGCCGCGATGCGCCATGCGGTGTTTCCGGGCGGCGCCCGCATTCGGCCGCAGCTGTGCCTGGCCGTCGCTGCCGCCTGTAGCGAGGACGCGCCGGCCCTGTCGGAGGCGGCGGCGGCGGCGATCGAGCTGCTCCACTGTGCCTCGCTGGCGCATGACGACATGCCCTGTTTTGACGACGCCGACCTGCGCCGCGGGCGGCCCACGGTGCACAAGGCCTGGGGCGAGCCACTCGCCCTGCTGGCCGGTGACGGCTTGATCGTGATGGCGTTTGAGGCCCTGGGCCGAGGCGCCGAAGTCTGCAGTCCGGCCCAGGCCTCACGGCTGCCCGCCCTCTTGTCCCTCGTGGCCCGTTGCACTGGCGCCACCGAAGGCATCGTCGGCGGCCAGGCCTGGGAGTGCGAGCCTCGGGTTGACCTCAGCCGCTACCAGCAGGCCAAGACCGGTGCCCTGTTTGTGGCCTCGACGTGTGCCGGCGCGCTGGCCGCCGGCCAGCCTGCAGCCCCTTGGGCCCGCTTGGGTGAATGCCTCGGCGAGGCCTATCAAGTCGCAGACGACATCCGTGATGTGCTCGGGGATGCCGTCCTTCTGGGGAAGCCGGTCGGCCAGGATGCACAGCACGGACGCCCCAGCGCTGCGGCCGATCTCGGCCTGGTGGGCGCGCTGCAACACTTCCAGGGCCTGATGCAGGCAGCGGTGGACGCCATCCCCGACTGCCCCAGCCGCGACTTGCTCTGCCGCCTGGTCCGCAGCGAGTCCGAGCGGCTGGTTCCGCAGGTTGCGTGTACGCAACTGCTCGAGGAGGCGGGGATGGTGCTGCCCGCCTTTGGGGCTGGTTCAAGCAGCGTCAGCGCCTTGCGTGGGGTGACCGGATGACCGCCTCCCACCTGGGCCTGCGCCCCCTCCCCTTGCCCGAGCGGCCCGCTTGGCGTCGCGCCCTGGATGCGCGGATCGACCGGTGGATGGCCCAGCCGTCCCTCTACCGTCGCGCCCTGGCGCTGCCCTTGGCGCGCTGGATGACCCAGCGTCGCGCCGAGCGGCTCTTTGGCCTGATGGCCGGCTTTGTCCACTCTCAGGTCCTATTGGGCTGCGTGCGCTTGCGCGTCCTCGAACATGTGTTCGAGCGGCCCCGCACCTTGGACGAGCTGGCATCGCTCTGTGGCATGCCGGCTGAGGCCCTGGAGCGCCTTCTCAGCTCGGCAGTCGCCATTGAGCTGCTGGCCTTGCGAGGCGGCGGCCGCTACGGCCTGGGCCCGCTCGGCCGGCCAGTGGCTGCCGATGCCGGCCTGCGCGGCATGATTGAACA
The DNA here is from genome assembly GCA_947449025.1 of Comamonadaceae bacterium. Taxonomy (GTDB): domain Bacteria; phylum Pseudomonadota; class Gammaproteobacteria; order Burkholderiales; family Burkholderiaceae_C; genus Ramlibacter. Next base: position 1,874 of record CANFQF010000034.1, on the reverse strand, counting down.
TCACGCCGTTCTCTATGAGGACCTGCGTGATCCGCTGGCGCTGCTGCGTGGACGAGCCGCCAGCCTGCAGGCCTACTGGCCCTACACCGAGGGTTCGGACGCTGGCAGTACCGGCCGCTGGGATGCCAGCCAGGTGGCCCGCTATTCCGAGCTCATGGCCAGCTCGCAGGGTTTTCTGATCGAAGAGCTTCTTGCTGCTTATCCCTTTGCCGAGCACCAATGCGTGATGGACGTGGGCGGTGGCCTCGGGGCGTGGATTCGCGCCTTGGCTCGCCATGCGCCTGGCCTCCAGCTCAAGCTCTTTGACTTGCCGCCGGTGGCCCAACTGGCCCGCCAGCAGATGGTCCAGGCCGGTTTCGAAGGCCGGGTGGCGGTGCACGGCGGCAGCTTTGCCCATGACCCCCTGCCCACTGGCGCCGACCTCATCACCCTGCTGCGTGTGGCCCATGACCACCCGGACTCCGTGGTCCGGCCTCTGCTGGCGGCGATCCACGCGGCCCTCCCGATTGGCGGGACCCTGCTGCTGGCCGAGCCCATGGCCGATCCGGACGGGACCCCTGCAGCCGCGGATGCGTACTACCACTTCTACCTGTTGGCCATGGGCACCGGGCGCCTGCGTACCCCGGCCGAGTTGATGGAGCTGATGGCCGAGGCGGGCTTCAGTCACCTGGAACTGGTGCCCAACCCCATGCCCCTGCACGGCCGCATTCTGGTCGGAAGAAAGACCGGTGTTTACCCCTAAACCGGCCCGTCAACCGGATTCAAGTGTCAATTTAGATTGACACATATCAAAGTCACGCAAAGAATACACGCTATGCATGCCTCCGCCATCGTGTTCCAGGCCCCGCTCCAGCTGTCGGTGAAGACGCTGCCGCTGCGCGCGCCTGCGCCCGAGGATCTCGAGATCGAGGTCCTCCACAGCGGCATTAGCACCGGCACCGAGCGGCTCCTCTGGGATGGCAGCATGCCGCCCTTCCCAGGAATGGGCTACCCGCTCGTGCCTGGCTACGAGACGGTGGGCCGGGTGCGCCGGGCGCCGGCCGACAGCGCTCTGCGCGAGGGCGATACGGTGTTTGTGCCGGGCTCCTACAGCTTCGATGGGGTGCACAACCTCTTTGGTGGTGCGGGCTCGCGCCTACTCGCCCCGGCGACACGGGTGGTCAAGGTGTCCGAGTCACTGGGCGAAAAAGCAACGCTTCTGGCCCTGGCGGCGACCGCCTATCACGCAGTGGCCTTGGGTGGCCGCGGCGAGCCGGCCACACCGCCGGACCTGATCATCGGCCACGGTGTCGTCGGCCGCTTGCTGGCGCGGCTCACGGTAGCCGCCGGCCTGACGCCGCCCACCGTCTGGGAGACGCAGGCACAGCGCCGTACGGGGGCTGAGGGCTACCCCGTCATCCACCCGGACGAAGACGGCCGCAAGGACTACCGCGCGATCTACGACGTCAGCGGCGACGCCGCCATCCTGCACAAGGCCATCCCGCGTCTCCAGATGGGCGGCGAAGTGGTGCTGGCGGGCTTCTACAAGGGCGATCTGGCCTTTTCCTATACCCCTGCCTTCCTGCGCGAGGCCCGTATCCGCGTGGCCGCCGAATGGAAGCGGCCTGACTTGCTGGCGGTCACCCAGCTCGTCGAAGAAGGCCGGCTGTCGCTAGACGGTCTGGTCACCCACGTCGAGACGCCGGCCCGCGCGCAGCAGGCCTATGAGGCGGCGTTCGGCGACCCCTTGTGTTTGAAGATGGTTTTGGACTGGAGAAACTGAGATGGCATCCCAAGAAAATAGCCAGCCGGTGCGCTTTGTTGAAACCCTGCGTCGCGAAGCGGCGCAGGCGCCCGACCCGGTACATACCGGTGCGCCCACCAAGGAAACCCAG
>CANFQF010000033.1 GCA_947449025.1 Comamonadaceae bacterium | reverse complement strand
GGGTACCAGGGCGAGTCGTCACGATCGAGCATCCAGCGCGGGTCGGGGATGTAGCTCACCATGATCCAGGTGGGTTTGCCCAAGGACGCGGCTAGGTGGGCCACGCTGGTGTCGACCGAGATGACGAGGTCGAGGTTCTCGATCAAGGCGGCGGTGTCCGCGAAGTCGGCGAGCTGCTCGCCGAACACCCGGACCTCGGGCCGCAAGGCGAAGGCTCCGGTGTCCTGGGGCCGAATCACCCGCTGCAGACAAACCAGGTCTACCCCCTGTGGCATGGCGGTGAGAAAGTGCGCCAGGCGCATGCTGCGGTCCACGTCGCGCCCGTGACGTGGGTTACCGGTGCAGGCAAAGCCCACGCGCAGACGCCCGTCGCGCGGGCCCAGCCGCGCGGCCCAGGCCGCAACGCGCGGGGCGGGCAGCACCAGAGGCGGGGGCGGGGGCATTTGGTCAGGGGCCATCTCGAGAAGAAAGGGCAGGTGCTCCAGGTCGACATGCTGGTCATAGGGCGGCAAGCTTGACCCGCGCGCCACCACAGTGATGCGCGGGTCAACCGCTTCCAGCAGGCGCAGCAGGGCGGGCCAGACCTCCAGGACCACCTGGGCACCCCGGTCAGCCATCACCAACGCCATCCGCAAGCCCTGCAGCGCGTCGCCAAAGCCGGCCTCGGTATTCACCAGCAGGGTCAGCCCGTCCAGGGGAACCCCCGGCTGCCAGCGCGGCTTGCCGAACGCCCGAAGCCGACGGTCAGGCGGCGGGATCAAGCCGTCAAAGTGAGCCGCCATGCCTCGCTCGCGCAGCAGGGCGAAGACCTCTGGGTGTTTGCCAGACATGACCAGGAGCGGAAGCAGGTCCGTCAGCCATTGACCCTGGCCCGGAAATCGCGCGATCAGGTCCCGAAAAATCTGCGCGGCCTCATCGATCCGACGCATGTCCCGCAGAGCCCAGCCCTGTGCCACCAGGGGTTGCGGGTGCTGAGGCGCCAGGCGCTGCGCCTCCTGGTAGCAGGCCAGCGCCGCCTCCAACCGCCCGGCGTGCAGATAGACCTGCCCCAGGTTGATGCAGATCGACATGTCATCAGGCCGAAGGGCCCGCGCTTTCTGAAGCCAGTGCTCGGCCTCGGCGAAGCGGCGCTGGCCCAGATAAGCGCAGCCGAGGTGCCCCAGCAGGATAGGGTCTTCTGGCTTGATTTCCCGGGCCCGCTCCAGCCACTGCAGGGCACGGTCGTAGCGCATCCGCTTGAGCTCGAGCAGCCCCATGAGCTGAAGGACCGAGAAGTGGCGGGGAACGCGCGCGAGGATGCGGCGGTAGACACGACGCGCCTGGGCCAACTGGCCCCGCCGATGCATCCGCACCGCCCAGGGCAGCTGCCAGTCGCCCAGAAGTTGAAACGCGAAGGCCCGAACCGACTGCGCCAAAGTAGTCATCTTGGATATAAGTAGCTATTTGTATCTATTTAAACCGCGCTTTCGTCCGCTGTCCAGCCGTCGGCAGCGGCCGAGCCGCCTCGACCCGAGCCGCCGTCACCCGCGTCGCTCGGACCAGCGCAGCCCCGGCCCGCGCATACTTCGGGGCATGCTCCGCTACCTCACGATTCCGGTCACCCCTTTTGAACAGAACTGCTCCCTGGTCTGGGACGACGCCACCGCCCAGGCCGCGGTGATCGACCCCGGCGGCGACCTAGACCTGCTGCTGGCCGAGGTGGCGCGCCTGGGGCTGAAACTTGAGCAGATCTGGCTCACCCACGCCCACATCGACCATGCCGGCGGCGCAGGCGAGCTGGCCGAGCGGCTGTCGCTGCCCATCATTGGTCCGCACGAGGGCGACCAGTTCTGGATCGACGGCCTGGCCATGCAAAGCGAGCGCTTTGGCTTTGAACCTGCGCAGCCTTTCACACCCACCCGCTGGCTGCACGACGGCGACACCGTCACCCTGGGCAGCCACACGCTGCAGGTGCGGCACTGCCCCGGACACACGCCCGGGCATGTGGTTTTTTACTCGCCCGAGATCGGCCGCGCCTTCGTGGGCGATGTGCTGTTTGCCGGCAGCATCGGCCGCACCGACTTCCCCCAGGGCAACCACCAGCAGCTGATCGACAGCATCACCGGGCGCCTGTGGCCCATGGGCGACGACACGGTGTTCATCCCCGGCCACGGCCCCGAAAGCAGCTTCGGCCAGGAGCGGGCGACCAACCCCTTCGTGGGCGGGACCTGAGTGCGCCTCACGACGGCGCCCGTAGCTGTAGCTGTGATGTGACTTTGGCCGGGCCCGGCGCAGGCCTCAGCGGCTGCCCCGCGCCTGCTCGTACAGGGCCTGAACCTTGGGCACGTTCTCGCGCAGCCGCGTGATGCGCTCGGGACCGGTGGGGTGGGTAGACAGGAAAGCCGGTCCCGTTTTGTCTCCCGAGGCGCGGGACATCTTTTCCCACAGCGTGACCGAGGCCTGCGGGTCGTAGCCGCCCCGCGCGGCCAGCTCCAGCCCCACCAAGTCGGCCTCGACCTCGTCGTCGCGCGAGAAGCGCAGCGACAGCAGCTGGGTCCCCATATTGGCCGCCAGGTCGCCCAGCTGGCCCAGACCCAGCAGTTGGGAGAGCACCGACAGGCCGATGCCGGTCCCCTGGGTCTTGGCGATCCGCGCGCGGGCATGTTCGCGCAGCGCATGCGCCATCTCGTGGCCCATGACGACCGCGGTTTCGTCCTCGGTGAGTTCGAGCTTGTCCAGCAAGCCGGTAAAAAAGGCGATCTTGCCGCCCGGCATGCAAAAGGCGTTGATCTGCTTGCTGCCGATCAGATTGATCTCCCAGCGCCATTGGCGCGCGCGGTCGTTCCAGCGCGGTGCGAGAGGAATCAGGCGCTGGGAAATGCCGCGCAGCCGTTGCAAGGCCGGGTAGTCGTCCGGTGCCAGCGCGCGCTGCTGGCGCGCCTGGGCGATCATGCGGCCGTACTCCTGCATCGAGGCGGATTCAATCTCGCCGGCGGGCACCAAGTTGCGCAGCCGGGAGGCCTCGCCGACCTCCACCTGAGCCAAGGCCGGCCCAGCAGCGGCAGCGCCGGCCGCCAGCAGAAAGGCGCGGCGCGGATGCCAGGCCTTCGCTCCGGCCACCTGCCGTTCAGCGCCAAGCACGGCATGCCGCGACGCCCCTGCGCCGGACGGCAGGTCCGGGGAGAGGTGAGGGGAATCAGCGACGTTTTCGTAGCAAGCCCGGCACATGGCGCCCATGATAATGACGCGTCACCATGCCCACACCCGCCGACGCTCCCGCCGCAACGCCAACCGGCACCCCTGCGCCCATGCCTACGTCCACGCCCGCGCCCGCGCCCGCGCCCGGACTGGCACCTGGGTGGCTCGCCGCCCTGCGCGTCTACCTCGAGCCCGCCACCTGGCGCATGCTGCTGCTCGGGTTCGGCGCCGGCCTGCCCCTGCTGCTGGTGCTGGGCACCTTGAGCTTCCGGCTGCGCGAGGCCGGCATTGACCGCACCACCATCGGCTACCTGTCTTGGGTGGGCCTGGCCTATGGCTTCAAGTGGGCCTGGGCGCCGCTCGTCGACCGGCTGCCGCTGCCGGGCCTGACCCGCTGGCTGGGGCGCCGCCGCGCCTGGCTGCTGCTGGCGCAGCTGATGGTGATCGCAGGCCTGGTCGGGATGGCGCTGTCCGACCCGCAACAGCAGCTGCAGGCGGTGGTGGGCTTTGCGCTGATGGTGGCCTTTGGCTCGGCCACGCAGGACATCGCCCTGGACGCCTTCCGCATTGAATCGGCCGACACCGCACACCAGGCCGCCCTGGCGGCGGCCTACCAGACCGGCTACCGGCTGGCGATGATCTGGGCCGGCGCAGGGGTGCTGTGGATTGCTGCGCGTGTCGAGGCACCGGCACTGGCCGCCGCTGTGAGCGCAGCGTCCACCACCGCAGGCGCCACCGCCAGCGCAACTGCCACCGCCACGGCCAGCGCTGTGGGGTCTGCCGCGGCGCAAGGGGCCCTGTCTGCCTACCAACAAGCAGCTTGGCAGGCCGCCTACCTGGTCATGGCCGCTTCGATGGCGGTCGGCGTGCTCACCGTGCTGCTCTCGCCAGAACCGGCGCACAGGCCGCTCACCCCGGCCCGCGGCGCCGCGGCCTGGCTGCGCGAGGCCGTGGTCGAGCCCTTTGCCGACTTTGTGCGCCGCTACCGCTGGCAGGCGGCCTTGCTGCTGTCCCTGATCGCGGTCTATCGCATCAGCGACGTGGTCATGGGCATCATGGCCAACCCCTTCTATGTGGACATGGGCTTCACCAAAGACGAGGTCGCCGCGGTGAGCAAGGTTTACGGCGTGGTGATGACGCTGGCTGGCTCCTTCATTGGCGGCGTGCTGGCGCTGCGCCTGGGCGTGATGCGGGTGCTGATGCTGGGCGCGGTGCTCAGCGCCGCCACCAACTTGCTCTTCGTCTGGCTGGCCGGACGCGGGCACGACGTGCAAGGCCTGATCTTTGTCGTCTCGGCCGACAACCTGGCCTCGGGCATCGCCTCGGCGGCCTTCATCGCCTACCTGTCCAGTTTGACCAATGTGAGCTATTCGGCCACGCAGTACGCGCTGTTCAGCTCCATCATGCTGCTGCTACCCAAGTGGCTGGCGGGCTTCTCGGGCCAGTTCGTCGACGCGCATGGCTACGCCGACTTCTTTCTGGCCACCGCCGGCCTGGGGCTGCCGGTCCTGGTGCTGGTGGCGTTGGCGGCAAGAGTTCGCACGCCTGGCCACTGAAACCGCGACTGCGAACGGTTTTACCTCCGCTTTACCTCGTGTTGGCCGGGGAGCCGAAGATTGCGGAGTGACCATGGCTACCATGGGCCCATGCCGCGACTGCTGATGATCGAAGACGATGCACGCCTGGCCGGCATGGTGGCTGACTACCTGGCCGCGGCCGGCTTCGCGGTCGACCACGCGCCCGATGCGACGCGCGGCCTGGACGCGTTGGCCGTGCCGCCGCAAGCCCTGCCCGACCTCGTCATCCTCGACTTGATGCTCCCCGACCTCGACGGCCTCGAGGTGTGCCGCCGGCTGCGCGCCCTGCCTGGCGAAGCGGGCCGGGTGCCGGTGCTGATGCTCACCGCCAAGGGCGACCCGATGGACCGGATCATTGGCTTGGAGGTGGGCGCCGACGACTACCTGCCCAAGCCTTTTGAACCGCGCGAATTGCTGGCACGCATTCGCGCCATCCTGCGCAGGCGGCATGCGCCCTCGGCGGATGCGGCGGTTGACCCTCAGGCGGGCGAGCCACCCTTGCGTTTTGGCTCGCTGGAAATCGACCGCGCCGGCCGGCGCGTGACCGTCGGCGGGCAATCCGCCTCACTCACCGCCTACCAGTTCGACCTGCTGCTGGCGCTGGCCGGGCGTGCCGGGCGGGTGCTGACCCGCGACCAGATCATGGAGGTGGTGCGCGGGCGCGAGTTGGAGGCCTTTGATCGCTCGATCGATGTCCACATGGGCCGCATCCGCGCGGCCATCGAAGTCGACCCGAAGAACCCGCGCCGGATTCTGACCGTGCGCGGGGTGGGCTACGTGTTCGCCCGCGAACAAGACTGAGGTGGCTGCTCGCCGCCCTCCGCTCGCCACTCGCCGCACACCCATGACCCCAACCAGCCCCCCGCGCCGATTCACTGGCCTGCCGCTGTACCTGCGCATCTGGCTCGCGGTGGTGGGCGCGGTGCTGGTGATCACCTTGGCCTTCGCCTGGCTCTGGCGAGCCAACGCTGACGAGGCACCCTCGGCGCTGCGTGGGCTGGAGCGCGAGATCATCTTGCGCGACGCCGGCGGGGAGGTGCTGGGGCGTACACGCAGCCGCCCGGTCTTCGTGCCCGGGCACGGCGTCGAATTTGCGGTGCCGATGGAGGACGGGCGCACGGTCATCGTGCACATACCGCCACGCGAGAGGCCCGACGACGAGCGCCGGCCGGACGAGAGTCGGGGCGTGCCGGCTGGCGAGGGCCGCCCCCTGGCCGGGGGGCCGCCCGGCATGCACCGCGGTGGTCCCGCCATGCTCGGGCCGCCACCCCCGTCGCGCCCCTGGCTGCGCGGCACCAACGGCCTGCTGGTCATGCTGGCGGTGGTCGCTGTGGCGGTGGCGGTCGGCAGCTACCCCATCATCCGCCGCCTCACCCAGCGGCTCGAAGCCCTGCGCGCTGGGGTCGAGCGCTGGGGCGAGGGCGACCTGAAGGCGCGGGTCGACGAATCCGGCCATGACGAGGCCGCCTTTTTGGCGCGCCGCTTCAACCGGGCGGCGGCGCGGGTGGAGCAACTGGTGAACAGCCACAAATCGCTGTTGGCCAATGCCTCGCACGAGTTGCGCTCGCCGCTGACACGCATCCGCATGGGCCTGGCGCTGCTGGGGCCGCAGACCGATGACCGCGTTCGGGCCGAGCTCGAACGCAATATCGAAGAGCTCGACCAGCTGGTCGGGGAGATCTTGCTGGCCAGCCGGCTCGACATGCCGGGCGCAGAGATCGGCACGCCTGAGGCGGTGGACATCACCGGTCTGGCAGCAGAGGAATGCGCGCGAGTGGGGGCGAGCCTCGGGGTAGCGGGTGCGGCGCTCATCGTCCAGGGGCAACCTCGGCTCTTGAGGCGGGTGCTGCGTAACCTGCTCGAGAACGCGCGTCGCTACGGCGCAGGCGACGTGGCGATGGAGATGCGCGTGCAAGACCAATTCGCGCTGGTGCGGGTGTGTGACCAAGGACCCGGAGTGCCGCCCGATCAACGCGAACGCATCTTCGAGCCCTTCTATCGCCTGCCCGGCGCCAGTGAGCAATCGGGCGGTGTGGGCCTGGGCCTGGCCCTGGTGAAATCCATCGTGCAGCGCCATGGCGGCACGGTGCGCTGCGAGGGCCGCGAAGGCGGCGGGGCCTGCTTTGAGGTGCGATTGCCGCTTGCCGGGGCCGCTGCGGGGGCCTAGAATTTAGCGCTAAATCTAGCGCCGAATTTGGAGCCATTATGGAAGCCATCCACGCCGACCTGTCGGTGAGCATGTCGGAGTTCAAGAAGAACCCCGCCGCCGTCCTGCGGGCGGCCAAGCGGCGTCCCGTGGCCGTACTCAATCACAACCGCGCAGCGTTCTACATGCTCGAACCCCAGCTGTTCGAGGCCTTGCTCGAGGAACTCGCCGACCAGGACCTGCTGCGCAAAGTCACCCAGCGACTGGCAGATGCAGACAAGGCCGTTGAGGTCCGTCTTGACGAGCTCTGAGCACGCGAGCAGCCAGAAGTACAGACTGTTCTTTCTCCCTGCAGCGCTCGATGAGTGGAGCCGCCTCGACGGCTCCGTGCGCGAGCCTCTCAAAAAGTTGCTGGCCAAGCGGCTCGACCAGCCCCATGTTCCCGGCGGCCTGCTGCATGGCACCCTCTCGGCTTGCTACAAGATCAAATTGCGCAAGCAGGGCGTGCGTCTGGTCTACACCGTACAGGAAGCGCGCCTCATCGTGCTGGTCCTGGCCGTGGACCGCCGCGAGGACTCAGCCGCCTACCAATCGGCGCTGACCCGGCTGCAATCGATCGTCAATTAATCGGAGATGTCCTGCGCAAAGGTTTCGCGCCTCAAGCCAACGGGGCCGGGGCCGGGACCGAGTCCGAGGGCATCGCAGGCAGGACCTGCAAGCCCGCTAGGGCCTGCAGCGCCCGCGCCGGATCGAGGTCGGTCATGCAGCGCTGGTGCCCCAGCGGGCACTCGCGCTCGAAGCAGGGCGCGCAATCGAGCGGCGGCTGATAGGCAGGATCGTCCTTGAGCCAAATCACCGTCGCGGCGTCACTGAGGGGCGGCGTGTGCAGTGGGCTGGAAGACCCGAACAGGGCGACCTGCGGCCGGCCGAAGGCGGCCGCCACATGCATCAGCCCTGAGTCGTTGCTCACCATGGCGCGGGCGCCAGCGATCAGCGCGAAGGCCTCGGCCAGCGAGGTGCGACCCGCGAGCTGGCGGCAACGGTCTGGCGCACCCGCCGCCGCCACCGCCCGAGTGATTTCCTCGCAGACCTCCGCGTCCTTGGCAGACCCAAGCAACAGCACAGGCGCATCGAGCTGCGTGGCCAGTTGCGCGTAGTGCGCCGAGGGCCAGCGCTTGGAGAGACCAAACTCCGCGCCCGGCGCAAAGACGTGGTAGCCGCCGACCTCCAGCCCCTGGGCCGCAGCAGCACGGGCCGCCTCGCCCTCGGCCAACGCCAGGCGGGGGCGGTCGGCTTCGACACCAGGCTCACCGGCGAGCGCCGAGTAAAAGGCCACCATCGGCGGCTTGCCCTTGGGGTTCTTGAGGCGGTGGGTGAGCAGGCCCACCCGGGCCTCGCCCAGGTAGCCCACGCGGCGCGGGATGCTGGCTAGGAAAGGAAGCAGCGCACTCTTGAGGGAGTTGGGCAGCACGTAGGCGGTGTTGAAGCGGCCCTCGAGTTCGCGCGCCAGGCGGCGCCGCTCACGCAGCTGCAAGCCGCCATGCTGGAAGGGAAACTCCACCACCTCGGCGACCTGCGGCATGGCGCGGTAGACCGGCGCTACCCAGGGCAGTGCGCCGACGGTGAGCCGCTCGCCGCGCGCATGCAGCCGGCGCATGAGGGGCTCGGTCATGACCGCGTCGCCGATCCACTGCGGCGCGATGACCAGACTGGCAGTGCCCGGGGCGGTCGGGTTCATTCGAGTGGCGCTCATGGGGAAGAAAAAACGCCCCGGGGCGGGTTTGCCAGCCGGGGCGCAGTGGGTGGACTGGCAGGCCTTTAGTGGCCGCCGTCGAAATGCTCGCCGGCGGCCAGTCGGTAGACCGTGCCGCAATAGGCGCAGCGGGCCTCGCCAGTGCTGGCCACATCGAGGAAGACGCGCGGATGACCGCTCCACAGCTTCATGCCCGCCTGAGGGCTGGGGCAGAAGACGCCGCCGTTGCCGTTGAGGTCACTGGCCTTGAGTTCAACGACGGATGGCGGACGGGTGGTGCTGGCGGTGGTCATGGCGTGCCCGTCCTCAAACCTTGCTGAGCCAATGGGCGTACTTGGGGTTGCGGCCGTTGACAATGTCGAAGAAGGCCGACTGGATCTTCTCGGTGATGGGGCCACGCGATCCGATGCCGATTTCGACACGATCGAGCTCGCGGATCGGGGTCACTTCGGCGGCGGTGCCGGTGAAGAAGGCCTCATCGGCGATGTAGATCTCGTCGCGGGTGATGCGCTTTTGCACCACCTCGATGCCGAGGTCGGCGCAGATATGGAAGACAGTGTTGCGGGTGATGCCGTTCAGGGCGCCAGCGGACAGGTCAGGGGTGTAGACCTTGCCGTCCTTGATGACGAACACGTTCTCGCCAGCGCCTTCGCTCACGAAGCCGGAGCTATCGAGCAGCAGGGCCTCGTCGTAGCCGTCATCGGTGGCTTCCATATTGGCCAGGATGGAGTTGCTGTAGTTGCTCACCGCCTTGGCCTGCGTCATCGTGATGTTGACGTGGTGACGGGTGTAGCTGGAGGTCTTGACGCGGATGCCGCGCTTGATGCCCTCTTCGCCGAGGTAGGCGCCCCAGGCCCAGGCGGCCACCATCAGGTGGATGGTGTTGCCCTTGGGGGAGACACCCAGCTTTTGTGAGCCGATCCAGGTCAGCGGCCGCAGGTAGCAGCTTTCAAGGTGGTTGGCGCGGACCACCGCTTTTTGCGCCTCGTTGACCTGCTCCTTGGTAAAGGGCATGGCCATGCGCAAGATCTTGGCGCTGTTGAACAGCCGGTCGGTGTGATCCTGCAGGCGGAAAATGGCCGTGCCATCGACCGTGTTGTAAGCGCGTACGCCCTCGAAGGCGCCGCAACCATAGTGCAGGGTGTGGGTCAGGACGTGGATCTTGGCGTCACGCCACTCCACCATTTCACCGTCCATCCAGATCTTGCCGTCGCGGTCGGCCATGCTGGGAAGCGCGCTCATCTCATTTCCTTTGCGGTCGATGGGACCAAAAAAACCATTCTAGTGCGCGGCCGGGCCGCCTCAGGATTCGGGCGGCGCTGCGGGGGCGGGCGCCTCGCCGGCCTCGACGGTGCCGTCTTCGGGCCGCCACAGGGTCCAGCGCAGGAGCCGGCCATTGCGAAGCTCGCAGCTCACATGAGAGCCACTGGTATCGGTCCATCGGTAGACCTCCGGCTGCTCGCCCTCGGGCGACAGGCGCTCACCCAGGGACTTGGTCAGCGCCATGATGTGCAGCAAATTGACGCCCGGACGCAGCTTGGCGTTGAGCATGACCGCGCTGCCAACATAGCCGACCGGTCGGTCGGTAGCCTGCTTCATGACATGCACCATGCGGGTGAAGTGCAGCAGGATCCACATCACCCCGCCGGTGAGGGCCGCCGCGACGCCGGGCCAACCAAAGGCGTTCCAGGCGAAAGCGATGAAGGCCAGTGCGGCCAGGGGATAAACAATACGGCGCCAGTTCATCCCCCGATTGTCTCAGGCTGGCGGGGGGCCGGCCGAAGCGCCGCGGCGGCGCCCCTTTTGCCTCAGGCGAGGGAGCGCACCACCTCCATCGCCTCCTCGATGCGGTCGACCGGATGCAGGGTCAGGCCCTCGAACTCACGGCCGGCTTTCTTGGGCGCGTTGGCGCGCGGTACCACCGCCACCGAAAAGCCCAGTTTGGCCGCCTCGCGCAGGCGCTCCTGGCCGCGCGGCGCAGGCCGCACCTCGCCAGCGAGGCCCACCTCGCCAAAGGCGATGAAGCCCTTGGGCAGGGGCCGCCCGCGCAGGGAGGAGGTGATGGCCAGCATCACCGCCAGATCGGCCGCCGGCTCGCTGATGCGAACGCCGCCGACGGCGTTGACGAAAACATCCTGGTCGTAACAGGCCACGCCCGCATGGCGGTGCAGCACCGCCAGCAGCATGGCCAGGCGGTCACGGTCGAGACCCACCGACAGGCGCCGCGGGCTGGGCCCGCCGGTGTCGACCAGGGCCTGGATCTCGACCAGGAGCGGGCGCGTGCCCTCCAGCGTGACCAGCACGCAGCTGCCCGGCACAGGCTCGGTGTGCTGCGAGAGGAAGATGGCGCTGGGGTTGGCCACACCCTTGAGCCCCCGCTCGGTCATGGCGAAGACGCCGATCTCGTTGACGGCACCGAAGCGGTTCTTGATGGCCCGCACCAAGCGGAAGCTCGAGTGCGTGTCGCCCTCGAAATACAGCACCGTGTCGACCATGTGCTCGAGCACGCGCGGCCCGGCGAGCGCACCCTCTTTGGTCACATGGCCCACCAGCACGATGCAGGTCCCGCTGGCCTTGGCGGCGCGGGTCAGGTGGGCCGCGCATTCGCGCACCTGAGCCACCGAGCCGGGGGCAGAGGTGAGCTGGTCGGAGTACACGGTCTGGATGGAGTCGATCACCGCAACCGCCGGCCGGGTGTTGGCCAGCGTCGCCAGGATCTTTTCCAGATTGATTTCGGCCAGCACTTTGACCTGCGAATGGTCCAGGCCCAGCCGGCGCGAGCGCAGCGCCACCTGGGCGCCGGACTCCTCGCCGGTGACGTAGAGCGTGGGAATCTGGGCGCGCTCGAGGTTGTCGAGGGCCTGCAGCAGCAGGGTGGACTTGCCGATGCCAGGGTCGCCGCCAATAAGCACCACCCCGCCTTCAACGATGCCGCCACCCAGCACCCGGTCCAGCTCGTCGATGCCGGTGGGCGCGCGACTCACCTCGGTGGCATCGATGTCGGCGAGCACCGTCACCGGGGTCGACTTGGCCAGCGCGGCGAAGCGGTTCTTACCGCCACCCGCGGGGGCATCGGGCACGGTCTCGACCAGCGTGTTCCAGGCCTCGCAATGCGGGCACTTTCCGAGCCAGCGCGGGCTCGAGCCGCCGCATTCGGTGCAGCTGTAGACGGTCTTTTCCTTGGCCATGGGGCATTGTCGATGCAAAAGGGAGCCGTCAGCGGATCGCGCTCCTACTGGGCTGGCGACACCTAGGATGCGGCCCGTTTGCGTTCGATGGAAGGCCGCCTCATGCTGGATCTATTGCTGCTCTTGAAAATTCTGCTGGGCCTCCTGTTGGCGCTCGGAGTTCTCATGGCCCTCAGGGCCGACAAAGCGGCCGACCGCCTGATGCCCGTCATCGAGGTGCCGGGCGATGCCTGTGAGCCGCAGCCCCTGCGTTTCGATGGCTCAACCTCGGCCTATTACCGAATCTGGCTGCCGTCGGCCTTTCTGACCCTCGTGACATTGGGGCTCTACGGCCCGTGGAGCACGATGAAGCAAAACAGGTACCTGTACGGCCACACCGCGCTGGGCCGACGCCGCTTCTCCTATCTGGGTGATCCGGGGGCGCCCTTCGTGCTGAAGCTGATCTGGATCTTCGGTTGGGCCCTGTTGATGTTCGCACCGAGCGAGTCGGCCACCGGAGGGATGGTGGCGTGGATCCTGTTCCAATTTTTCCTGGTGCCCCTGATGCTGCATCAGGGGCTGCGGTTCAAAGCACGAAGCACGGCGCTGGGGGGCATCTCTTGCACGTTCACCGGGTCATGGGGTGAGGCCTGCCGGATCAACTTCACCACGATCGTCGGCACCGGCTTGACCCTGGGCGTGGCGACCCCCTGCTTTTTGCGCCGCGCCCTGAGTTACATCTACCACCACCTCCTCTGGGGCCAGAGGCGGATTCGGGTCGGTGTGCCCCTTGGCGAGCTTTATCTGGCCCTGGGTGCGGGCCTGCTGGTGCTAGCGAGCTTGTCGCCGATGCTGCTGGGGCTGGCCGCGGCCAGCTCACAGGTGCCGGCTCTGGTCGAGTGGGCCGGGCAGACCGAGATGACGTCGCCTTCGGAGCCTGCCGCCCTGGCCCCGGCGCTGTTCATCCTCCTTTTCTTCGCCTGCTTCTTGCCTGCCTACCAAGTCGGCAGGGCGCTCGTCCTGCGCGCAATCCTCACCGACCTCGCCATCGAGGGCGTAGGCAGGTTGGAGTACCACCTCGGCGCCGGCCGAACAGCCTGGGTCGCTTGGGTCCACGCCTGGGCCTGTGTGCTGAGCCTGGGTCTTCTGATTCCGTGGGCACGGGTGCGCTGGCTTCGGCTGCTCGCCGACCATGTGGTCCTACACGCCCTACCGCCCGAGGAACTGCGCGAGGCGCCTACACAGCCGAAAGCCGCGCCGCCTAAGACCGCGCTGCCGGTCGAAGACAGGTCCTCGGCCCCGCTTGAGTTCGTGCTCTGATCAAGCAGCCGGGTCGACCTGCACCGGAACTCGCGCCGAGAGACCGCACATCAGCTCATAACCCACGGTACCGCCGGCACGGGCCACCTCGTCGATGGACAGCACCTGGCCGCTGGCGGCGCGGCCCCAGAGCGTGACCTCGCTGCCGAAGCCGGCCTCGGGCAGCTCGGTGAGGTCGACCGCGATCATGTCCATGCTGACCCGGCCCAGGGTGCGGGTGCGCAGGCCCTGCACCAGCACCGGGGTACCGGTGGGGCAGTGACGCGGGTAGCCGTCGGCGTAGCCGCAGGCCACGATGCCAATGCGCATGGGGCCGGGGGCGGAGAAGCTCGAGCCGTAACCCACGGTATCACCAGCCTGCAGATGCTGCACCGCGATCACCTGCGCGGCCAGTGTCATCGCGGGCAGCAGGCCCCAGTGGCCCGCGTCGTGCTCGGGGAAGTCGGGTGAGCTTCCGTAAACAGCAATGCCCGGGCGGACCCAATCGGCGCTCATGGCCGCGTCGCCGACGTGGCGCAAGATGGCTGCACTGTTGGACAGGCTGCGCTCTCCGGGCAGGTCGTGGGTGGCTGCCTCAAAAGTGCGCACCTGGTGCGCGACGCCCAGCGGGCCGTCGGCGTCGCTGAAGTGCGTCATGTGGGTGATCTCCTCGACCTGGGGCAGGGCGTTGAGGCGGGTCCAGGCGCTGCGATAGGCCGCGGGCCGCAGGCCCAGGCGGTTCATCCCGGAGTTCATCTTCAGAAAGATACGGTGCGGCGCATGGGTCTTGTGCAGGGCGAGCATGTCGATTTGCTCCTCGCAATGCACCACGTGCCACAGGCCTAGGCGCGAGCACAGCTCCAGGTCGCGGGTCTCGAACACACCCTCCAGCAGCAAGATGGGACCGCGCCAGTCCAGCGCGCGCAGACGCTGGGCCTCTTCCAGATCAAGCAGGGCAAAGCCGTCGACGGCGCGCAGGCCCAGGAAGGCGTGCTCGACGCCGTGACCATAGGCGTTGGCCTTGACCACCCCCCATACGCGGGCGTCGCCCGACAGGGTGCGGACCCGGGCCAAATTGGCGCGCAGGGCTTCGGGATGGATGGTGGCCTGGATGGGGCGGGGCATGGGATGTCGGGTGTAGGGGCAAATTGTGGCATCACCTCGCGTGATATAACCCGCCCACCTTCTGGAGACGGCATCCTCGCCGCAACCCGCACGCGGGTCAGCGGCCGAACACGAATGAAGCGCGGTTTTTTCACCATCATGTCGGCGCAGTTTTTCAGCTCGCTGGCCGACAACGCACTGTTCGTGACCGCAGTTGAACTGCTCAAGTCCAGCGGCGAGCCCGAGTGGCAGCGCGCTGCGCTGGTGCCCATGTTTGCGCTCTTTTACGTGGTGCTGGCGCCCTTTGTCGGGGCATTTGCCGACGCCTTGCCCAAGGGCAAGGTGATGTTCATCAGCAATGCGATCAAGGTCATCGGCTGCCTGATGATGCTGTTTGGCAGCCACCCGCTGCTTGCCTACGCGGTGGTGGGCCTGGGGGCGGCGGCCTACTCGCCGGCCAAGTACGGCATCCTCACCGAATTGCTGCCGGCCTCGCAGCTGGTGAAGGCCAATGGCTGGATCGAAGGCCTGACCATCGCCTCGATCATCCTGGGGATCCTGATGGGCGGGCAACTCGTGGGGCACACCGTTTCAAGCCAGTTGCTGGCGCTGGACCTGCCCGGGCTCAACACCGGCATCGACACCGCGCCCGAGGCCGCGATTTCAATCCTCATCGCCGTCTACGGCGTGGCCGCCTGGTTCAACACCCGCATTCCCCACACCGGCGTGGCCATGCGCCCGATGCCCAGCAATCCGCTGGCGCTGGTGCCAGACTTTTTCTCCTGCAATACCCGGCTGTGGCGCGACAAGCTGGGCCAAATTTCACTGGCCACCACCACCCTTTTCTGGGGCGTGTCGGGTAACTTGCGCTACATCATCCTGGCTTGGAGCGCTGCCGCCCTGGGCTACAGCACCACCCAGGCCTCCTCCCTGACCGGCGTAGTAGCGGTGGGCACGGCGGTCGGCGCAGTGCTGGCCTCGCTGCGCATGCGGCTCGACATGGCCACCAGTGTCATGCCCCTTGGCATTGCCATGGGCATGTTGGTGGTGCTGATGAATTTCATCAGCAACGTGTGGCTGGCCGCGCCCTTCCTGATCCTGATGGGCGCCCTCGGCGGCTTCCTGGTGGTGCCGATGAACGCGCTGCTGCAGCACCGCGGCCACAACCTCATGGGCGCGGGCCGCTCAATCGCGGTGCAAAACTTCAACGAGCAGGCCTGCATCCTGGCCCTCGGCGCCTTCTACACCATGTCCACCGGGTTTGGTCTGTCGGCCTTTGGTGCCATTACCGCTTTCGGTCTCTTTGTGGCCGGCGTGATGTGGCTGATCCAGCGCTGGCATGCCGACAACCTGGTCAAGCACAAGGACGAGGTCGACCACCTCCTCGACATCGCGCGGCACGACACCACCCATGGTTGAGGGCGGTAACGGGCGAGCGGCCGCTGCCCTGGTGCTCAACGCCCTGGTCTGGGGGCTGTCCTGGTGGCCCTTTCGCGAGCTTCAAGCCCTGGGCTTGCATCCACTGTGGGCCACCGGCAGCGTCTACCTTCTTTCTCTCATCGTGATGCTGGCCTTCCGGCCGCAGACCCTGAAGGAGTGCGCGGGGCACCCCGCCTTGTGGCTGCTGGCAGTCGTCGCCGGCCTAACCAATATCGGCTTCAACTGGGCGGTCTCCATCGGTGACGTGGTCCGCGTGGTGCTGCTGTTCTACCTGATGCCGGCCTGGTCGCTGCTGCTGGCGTGGCCGCTGCTCGGCGAGCGCCCGACTCCGGCTGGCCTGCTGCGCCTGGCCCTGGCCTTGACCGGGGTGGCCGTGGTGCTCGACCCAGGCAACGGCGGCTGGCCCTTGCCCCAGGGCGCGGCCGACTGGCTGGCCCTGGCCGCTGGCTTTTGCTTCGCCTACACCAATGTGCTGCTGCGCAAGCTCGATCAGGTCCCGCCTTGGGCGCGGGTGACGGGCATGTTTGTTGGCGGCCTGGTGATGGCCAGCGCCGCCGCAGCGGCGGGATGGGGAGCGGGTCTGCTACCGCCGCCCCTTGTGCCAGCGACCGGACTGCTGCTGGCGCTCATGCTCGGGCTGGCCTTCCTGGGCGGCAATATCGCCCTGCAATATGGCGCCGCCCGGCTGCCGGCGGCGGCGACCGCGCTGATCATGCTGTCGGAGGTGGTGTTCGCCAGCTTCTCCTCGGTGGCCTTGGGTGCGGCGGATTTCAGCCCGCGCATCGCACTGGGCGCTGGCCTCATCCTGCTGGCAGCTTTGTGGGCTTGCCTGCCCGCCCGGCCCCGGCAGGCGACACAATGAGCGGCTTATGACGATGAACACAAACACCATCTACGACTTCACCGTCCGCCAGATCGACGGCCAGGAGCAGCCCCTGGAGGCCTGGCGCAACCAGGTGCTGCTGGTCGTCAATACCGCCAGCGCCTGCGGCTTCACGCCGCAGTACGCCGGCCTCGAACAACTGCACCGCGACTATGCCGGTCAGGGCTTGGTGGTGATGGGGTTTCCCTGCAACCAGTTCGGGTCCCAGGAGCCGGGCAGCCACTCCGAGATCACCACCTTCTGCGAAACCCGATTCGGGGTGAGCTTCCCACTCATGGAGAAGGTAGCGGTCAATGGCGAGGAAGCCATACCCCTGTACCGATGGCTCAAGGCCGAGGCCCCCGGCCTGCTCGGTACGCAGGCGATCAAGTGGAATTTCACCAAGTTCCTTGTCGGTCGCGACGGGCGGGTGATCCGACGCTATCCGCCGACCACCGGCCCGGACGCGATCCGTGCGGATATCGAGGCTGCGCTGGCGCAGCAAGCGGCCGCGTGAGTCCGGTCTGAGGCCGTATCACTGCGCCTGAGTTCGTCTGAGTCTGGCTCAGGACGGGTCCAGTGCCTCATCGAGCAACTCCACCCAATGCCGCACGGGTGTCGCGGTGCCTGATTGCAGGTGGGTGATGCACCCAATATTGGCCGAGATGATGGCCTGCGGCTTGAGCGCGCCCAAGTGGCCGAGCTTGCGATCGCGCAGCTGGGTCGCTGTCTCGGGCTGCAACACCGAGTAGGTGCCGGCCGAGCCGCAGCACAGGTGCGATTCGTTGGCCGCCACCTGCAAGCGGAAACCGAGCGCGCCCAGGTGCTGCTCGACGCCACCGCGCAACTTCATCCCGTGCTGAAGGGTGCAGGGCGGGTGGTAGGCGATCAGGTCGGCGGGTGGCTTGACCCGGCCTGCGAGCGCGGGCACCAGGTCGGGCAGTAGCTCGCTCAGGTCGCGGGCCAGCGCGCTGACGCGGTGCGCCTTGTCGGCGTAGGCAGGATCGTCTTGCAGCAGATGGCCGTACTCCTTGACGGTGACGCCGCAGCCGGACGCGTTGATCACCAGCGCCTCCACCTGGCCGGACTCCAGAAAGGGCCACCAAGCGTCGATGTTGGCGCGCATTTGGGCGCGCCCGCCGTCTTGGTCGTTGAGATGGAACTTCACCGCGCCGCAGCAACCGGCGCCGGGTGCGATCAACGCCTGGATGCCGGCCGCGTCGAGCACGCGCCGGGTCGCCGCGTTGATGTTGGGCGCCATTGCCGGCTGGACACAGCCTTCGAGCATCAGCACCTGGCGCGCATGGGTGCGCGTGGGCAGAGCGCCTGCGGGTCGGGCAACTGGCACCTTGGCCTGAAGGCCCGCCGGCAGCAAGCCGCGCATCGCCTGACCAAGCTTCATGGCAGGCGCGAACAAGGGCGAGGGCAGTCCCTCCTTGAGTGCCCAGCGCAGCGCGCGCTGGGTCGGGCTGCGCGGGACTCGTTCCTCGACGATGCGGCGTCCGATGTCGACCAGATGGCCATATTGCACGCCGCTGGGACAGGTGGTCTCGCAGTTGCGGCAGGTGAGGCAACGGTCCAGGTGCAGCTGGGTCTTTTCCGTCGGCGCTTCGCCTTCGAGCACCTGCTTGATCAGGTAAATGCGTCCGCGCGGGCCGTCGAGCTCGTCGCCAAAGATCTGGTAGGTCGGGCAGGTGGCGGTGCAAAAGCCACAGTGCACGCACTTGCGCAGGATGGCCTCGGCCTCGCGGCCGTCGGGATGGTCCTGGAACTCGGGGGCGAGACGTGTCTGCATGGGAGCTCAAAGGCCGGGGTAGAGGCGGCCAGGGTTGAGGATGCCGGCGGGGTCGAACTCGCGCTTGAGGTCGTGGTGGATGCGTTCCAGTGGCGGGGCCAGTGGGGCCAGGCGTCCTGTGCGCGCGGCGGCGTCCGAACCACCGGCAATGAAAAGGGTCGCGTGGCCACCTGCCGCCTGGGCGGCGCGGCGCAAGGCCTCGCCATCGGCTGGCAGGGCGCGCACCCAGCGTTGGCCGCCATGCCACTCGATGTACGGGGTATCGGGCAGCGTCAGCACGGGCGCGGTCTGCGGCACCGACAAACGCCACAGGTCACGGTCGCCGCGCGCCGCGAACCAGGGCAGGCACAGGTCGCGCGAGGCGGTCCAGTCGGCGGTCACATCGCCCAGGCGCTCACCGCCCAGGCGCTGGCAGGCCGCGGCCACGGCGGCGACGGCGCCACGCAGGCGCAGATAGAGGGTCGGCACGCCCGCGTCGTCGACCCAGGCGCTGGCGTTCAGGGGCAAGCTCTGCCCGCCCCATTCGTTCAAGCGGCGCAAGGCCTGGTCCTGGCCCACCTCGAAGCGCAGCGTGGCCTCTGCCGGGGCGACCGGCAGAACCTTGAGGCTGACCTCGGCAATCAGGCCGAGCGTCCCCATGGACCCGGCCAGGAGCCGCGAGACGTCGTAGCCCGCCACGTTCTTCATCACCTGTCCGCCGAAGACCAGCAGCTGCCCACGGCCGTTGATCAGCGTCGCGCCCAGCACGAAATCACGCACCGAGCCAACACTGGCGCGGGCCGGGCCCGACAGGCCGGCAGCCACCATGCCGCCCACCGTCGCGCTACCGCCGAAGTGCGGCGGCTCAAAGGGCAGGCACTGGCCCTGGGCGGCCAGCAGCGCCTCAAGCTGGGCCAGCGGCGTGCCAGCGCGCACGGTCACCACGAGCTCGCTGGGCTCATAACTCACGATGCCTGTGAGAGCTGCGGTCGAGAGCGTCTCGCCGTCCTGGGCTGGCTCGCCGTAAAAGTCCTTGCTACCGCCGCCGCGAATGCGAAGCGGCTGGCCCCGGCTCGCGGCATCGCGAATGCGCTCGGCTATTTGCGCCAAGGCCGCGCCCGACTCGGGCGCAGAGGGCGCGACGACGGGCGAGGGTGCAGTAGGCGGGAGGGTGACCGACATGATGGCCTCGATGTTATTCGCCCCGCCCGGGACGGGCCGTGGAGCCGGGCAATGGCCCCTGAGCGGGCCCGCCCGCCAACCCGGGGGCGGACTCTGGCGCTGGGCCCAAAGCGGACTCAGGCGCCGGGTCGGCGCAGAAGTTGACTGGCAAGCCCGGCACCTCGACGCGTGTCCACAGGACGTGGCCCGACAGGGGGCAAGCCGCCAGTTCGTCGGCGGAGCGGGCTTGGCGCGCGGTCGTGAGGTAGAGGGTGCGCAGGTCCTCGCCGCCGAAGCACGGCATTGTGGGGCAGCGCACCGGCAGGGGCCAATCGCCGACCACCCTGCCATCCGGTGCGAGCCGCAGCAGGCGGCCGCCCTCGAACATGGCCACCCAGTAGTGGCCCTGGGCATCAACCGCGGCGCCGTCGGGTCGGCCACCGTAGCGAGCTGCATCCCGCGCCGGGTCGCCGCTGGCGGACCATCCCTGCGGCTTGGCGGCAAAACGGTGAAATTCGCGCGGGTGGGTGATCGCGCCGGTGCTTGGGTCGCGGTCCCAAGCGCGGATCACGTGACCCGGCGTGTCTGACCAGTAAAGCGTGCGCCCGTCCGGTGAAAAGGCCAGGCCATTCCCGGTGGTCGCGCCACCGGCCACGCGCTGCAGGCGGGGCCGACCCGCCGGGTCAAAGCAATAGAGCGCGGCCTCGGGCTTGTCGCGCGGCTCGTAGAGGGTGCCGACCCACAGCCGTCCTTCAAGATCGGCCCGGCCGTCATTGAAGCGGGTGGTGGCGGAGTCATAGGGCGCGGGAGCGAGCAGATCAAGCGCAGCGCCCCAATGCTCGGCGCGAAACAAGCCCTCGCGCAGGGCCAGCAACAAGCCGCCGCCCTTCATCGGCGCGATGCATCCAGGCTCGGACGGCAAGGGCCAGCGCTCGTGGGCGCCGGTCGCGACAAGGGCCCGGCGCAGGGCGCGCCCTGGAATGTCCACCCAGTACAGCGCTGACTCCTGCGGGTGCCAGAACGGCGACTCGCCCAGGGCATCGGCCTCAGGAGTCAGGGGCGTCCAATTCAGGGATTTCATGCGAGTTGGTGGCATTGTGCACAGGCGCGAGCAAGGACAAGTTCCTAGCATCGGACCATGAACCCCGACGATGGACCACTCTCCTGGGCGCTGATGCCCGACACCCCCAGCCAGACCCCTGAAGCAGGGCCGCAAGCGCTGCGTGCTGAGGCCGCGCGCTATGCCCTGCTGCGCCGGCTCTCTCCCGCGCTGCGCCACGAAGCGGCCGCGCCGCTGCAACCGATCGCCATGGCGGCCAGCGTGCTGGAGCGGCGGCTGGCCGAACCGACACCTGAGCTGGCGCCTATCCGGGACAGCGCCTTGCGCTTGGTGGGCTATGCACGCACGGCCGCGCAATGCGGGCTGGACCTGGTCGGCTGGCTCTCACCCGACCGGCAGGCCCGCCTGCCACTGGCAGACGTGGTGGAACATACCCTGTCCCTGCTCTCCACGCCCTTGGGCTTCGAGGGCTTCACCCTGGCGTCACGCATCGAGGCGGGCCTGTCTGAGCGCCCGGTGCCAAGAGCGGCACTGCAACTCATGCTGCCCGGCTGTCTGCTGTGGCTGAGCGATCAGGCCGCAGCGCCCGGGACCCTGTTGCTGGAGGCGGTGACGGCACCGGGCACGCTTCCTGGCACGCGAGCGGGCATCTCATTGCGCCTGTCGGCAGAGCCCACGACCGATCGCCCCAATGAAAAAGCCGGCTCGCCCTGCGAGCCGGCTTACCGGCGTCTCGGATGGACCGAGTTGCTGGCCCTGGCCCACAGCGAGGGCCTGGACCTGAGGCTCGAGGGCCAAGCGCTGGTTCTTGCGCTGCCCGCCGAGCCTTGACCGTATCAACGGTGGTAGGCGGTCTCGCCGTGGCTGGAAATATCCAGACCTTCGCGCTCTTCCTCTTCGGTGACACGCAGGCCGATGACCAGGTCAACGATCTTGTAGGCAACGAAGGCCACCACCGCAGACCACACCACCGTGGTCAGCACTGCCTGGGCCTGAATCCAGACCTGGGCGGTGATGCCGGGGAAGTCGGCCACGTCGCCGCACTTGTTGGTCACGTAGTTGCAGATGCCGGTGCCGCCCAGTGAGGGGGAAGCAAACACGCCGGTCAGGAGTGCACCCAGAATGCCGCCCACACCGTGCACGCCGAAGACATCCAGCGAGTCGTCGGCACCCAGCAGGCGCTTGAGACCACCGACGCCCCACAGGCAGACCAGGCCAGACAGCAGACCGATGATGATGGCACCCATCGGGCCGACGAAGCCGCAGGCCGGGGTGATGGCCACCAGGCCAGCCACCGCGCCAGAAGCAGCGCCCAGCATGGAAGCCTTGCCCTTGGTCAGTGCCTCGCCGGCAATCCAGGCCAGGGTGGCAGCAGCAGTCGCCACCAGGGTATTGATGAAGGCCAGGGCCGCGACGCCGTTGGCTTCCAGGTTGGAGCCGGCGTTGAAGCCGAACCAGCCCACCCACAGCAGCGAGGCACCGACCATGGTCAGGGTCAGGCTGTGCGGGGTCATGGATTCCTTGCCGTAGCCAATGCGCTTGCCCACTACGTAGGCGCCCACCAGGCCCGCCACACCGGCGTTGATGTGCACCACGGTACCGCCGGCGAAGTCCAGCGCGCCCTTGGCCCACAGCCAGCCCGCAGCAGCGGTGACCTTGTCCAGCGAGGCAGCGTCGGTGATGGCGTCCGGGCCGTCCCAGTACCAGACCATGTGTGCGATCGGCAGATAGCTGAACGTGAACCACAGGACGACGAACAGCAGCACCGCGGAGAACTTGATGCGCTCGGCAAAGGCGCCGACGATCAGTGCACACGTGATGGCAGCGAAGGTGGCCTGGAAGGCGACGAAGGTCAGCTCCGGAATCACTACGCCCTTGCTGAAGGTGGCAGCGACCGAGTCCGGCGTGATGCCCTTGAGGAACAGCTTGTCCAGACTGCCCATGAAAGGTGAGCCTCCCGTGAACGCCACGCTGTAGCCGTAGACGACCCAGAGCACATAAATCAGCGATGTGATCACGAAGACCTGCATCAGCACCGACAACATGTTCTTGCTTCGCACCAGGCCACCGTAGAACAGGGCCAGGCCGGGGATGGTCATGAGGATCACCAACACGGTGGAGATCGTCATGAATGCGGTGTCACCCTTGTTGGGGGTGGGTGCAGCGGCGGCCTCGGCCGCAGGCGCGGCAGAAGCCGCAGCGGCGGGCGCTTCGGCGGCAGGTGCAGCAGCCGGGGCGGAGGCAGGCTGCGCCAGCGCGGCACCGCCTCCGGTCAGAAGGCCGAGCCCGAGGGCCAGGCAGATGAGAAATTTTTTCATGGCTTGTGTTCTCCGTGTCTGCTGCTCAGAGGGCTTCCTTGCCGGTCTCACCGGTGCGGATGCGGACGACTTGCTCGACGTCGTAGACGAAAATCTTTCCGTCGCCGATCTTGCCGGTGCGGGCGGCGCCTTCGATGGCTTCGATGACGCGGTCGACCAGCTCCTCGGAGACGGCGGCCTCGATCTTGACCTTGGGAAGGAAGTCAACGACGTACTCGGCGCCGCGATAGAGCTCGGTGTGCCCTTTTTGGCGGCCAAAGCCCTTGACCTCGGTGACGGTGATGCCCTGCACACCGATGCCCGAGAGAGCCTCGCGGACCTCGTCGAGCTTGAATGGCTTGATGATGGCGGTGACCAGTTTCATGGTGTCCCTCGCGAGGTGGAAATTAGAAGGAGTACTTGGCGCCGAGCACGGCACCGGCCTTGCCGACTTCCTTGCCGCCCCAGGTGTAGCCTGCGGGCTTGGCGTTGGTGGATACGACCATGGCGGACAGGGAGAAGCCCTGGCCGAGGTCCTTGGCCAGCGTGACCGAATAGTCGGTGTAGCTGAGGGCGCCCGAGTTGGCCACGATCTGACGGCCCAGGTGCGGGGTCAGGGTGAAGCCACTGCCGAGGTCAAAGTTGGCGGTCAGGTCGTAGTACTGGCTCCCCTTGCTGTTCAGATTGCCGAACAGGTTGGTCATGCTGTAGGAGCTCTTGAAGGTCACCACGCTGTAGGAGAGGGCGGTATAGAGCTCCGTCGTGTTGGCGTTGTCGTAGGTTCCGCCGCCGTTGGTTTTGATCAGGTTGTTGCCCACGTACTGGTAACCCAGCGCGCCCACATCAACGCCAACGTCGCCAAGACTGAACTTGTAGCCGCCGTAAATATCGAGTTCGACCGGGCCTTTCACCGGGAAGCCCGCCGAGCTGTTGTCCTTGATCCACTTGATGGTCGAGGCCCAAGCGCCCAGGTAGAAGCCGTTCTTGTGGGCAAAGTCCACGCCGCCCTGTGCCGCGGGCAGCAGACGGGTTTGCGAGATGCCGCGGTAGCGGTAGTCCGTGACGACCCCGGCGTTGTAGCTCAGGGTGAAGTCGGGCTCAGGCGCCTTGGGGGCCGCGGGGGCTGCGGTCTGGGCTTGGGCGGCGGCGCCCATGACCAAAGTAGCCAGAATGATGGTGGATTTGATTTGCATGAAACTTCTCCTTGGACGCTGTGAAATGAAAGTGTGACGATACGGTTAAGCAGAAGCCGTGCCACCGAGTCTGCAGAGCGCCGAACAAGGCGGCGACCGCAGCCAGGGCTCCGATAAGGTGCACGGGGCAAGCGGCAAGCCCAGTGGCGCACCAGCTGGGTGCACGGTCGCACGTTTGGCTACACCTGTTGCTAGCATGGCCCGGAAGGGGGATCCGGTCATGAGCCTGGCGTTGGTGCGCAGCCGCGCGTTGCTGGGTCTGGAGGCCCGGCCAGTAACCGTCGAGGTGCACCTGGCACCGGGGCTTCCGGCTTTCCATTTGGTCGGACTGGCCGACACGGAAGTCAAGGAGTCCCGGGAGCGTGTGCGGTCCGCCTTGCTAACCTGCGGCCTCGAGTTCCCGCACAACAAGCGCATCACGGTCAATCTGGCTCCGGCCGACCTGCCCAAGGATTCGGGCCGGTTTGACCTGCCGATTGCCGTCGGGATTTTGCTCGCCAACGGCCAGCTAGACCCCCGCAAAGTGGCCGAGTATGAGTTCGCAGGTGAGCTCTCACTCTCTGGGGATCTCCAGCCAGTTCGTGGTGCCATGGCCATGAGTCTGGCCCTGGCGGGCGAGATGCAAGCGCATCCGCCGGACACTGGGATGCCAGCGGCAGAGGTGCCAGACACCCGTTCGGAGGGCGCAACTTCACGGAGAGATCGGCCCACTCGCCTGGTGCTCCCTCCCGGCAGCGCCGAAGAGGCCGCCCTGGTGCCGGGCGCCCAGGTCTGGCGGGCGCGGCATCTGGTCGACGTGGTCTACCAGCTTCGGCCGGCGGGCGAGAGCGCCGACGGAGCCCAAGCCGGGTTGGCAGCAGGCGACCTTGACAGCGGCACCGGCTGGTGCCGCATGGCGCCGCGCGAGCCCCAGGTCTGCGCCGACGGCCCCGACCTCGCCGATGTTCGTGGCCAGGCCGCCGCCCGGCGTGCGCTGGAAATCGCCGCTGCCGGAGGGCACGGCCTGTTGCTGGTCGGGCCACCGGGGGCCGGCAAATCCATGCTGGCTGAGCGCCTGTCCGGCCTGCTGCCTCCGATGCCGCTCCACGAGGCCCTGGAGGTCGCTGCCATTGCCGGCCTGTGCGGCCGATTCGATCCCGCACGCTGGGGCCAACGCCCGCGCAGCAGCCCACACCATTCAGCCAGCGCAGTCGCCCTGGTCGGAGGGGGCTCACCCCCCCGACCCGGCGAGATCACACTGGCCCATCACGGGGTGCTGTTCCTGGACGAGCTCCCTGAATTCCCGCGCAGCGCACTGGAGGCTTTGCGCGAGCCCTTGGAGACGGGCCGGATCACCATCGCCAGGGCCGCCCACCGGGCCAGCTTCCCGGCGCGCTTTCAGCTCGTCGCGGCGATGAACCCCTGCCCCTGCGGCTGGCGCGGGGACAGCCGGCGGGCCTGCCGCTGTACGCCAGAGCAAGTCGCCCGTTACCAGGGCAGGATCAGCGGGCCACTGCTTGACCGAATTGACCTGCACGTGGAGGTCCCGGCGCTCGCTCCCCAAGCACTGCTCGATGCCGTCCCCGGCGAGACGAGTGCGGTCGTCCGCGGCCGCTGCCAGCTGGCGCGGCAACTGGCGCTTGACCGGCAAGGCCAAGCCAACCATACCCTGTCGGGCGAGGCCCTGCTGCGCCTGGCCGGACTCAGCGATGCCGGCCGCCGCCAGCTGGAGGCGGTCGCCCAGCGCCTGGGCTGGAGCGGCCGGGCGACGCATCGCGCTCTGCGCGTCGCCCGCACCATCGCCGACCTCGATGGCAGCGAAACAGTGATGCCGCAGCACATTGCCGAAGCGGTTCAGTACCGCCGGGCGCTGCTGGCTGCAGCCTGACCAGCAGCGCCGTACCAAGCCCCTGTGGGCCCAGCTCCCGCCAACATGGGGGACTCAACTGTCCGATCGACCCCGACCCCCTGGCATCCTGCCGGGATCCATGGGCTGAGGACGAGACCCCATGGACCGAACACCGCCACTCCATCGCCGCAGCTTCTCGCACTTTGACCCGCAACCCAGGTCCGCGTTGGCCCAAGAGGGGGTGGGCGCAGCGGGCGGCCCCTTGCCCACCGCCCCCCTACGGCAAGGCGCCGACCCATCACGGGCCGACCGCTCACGGGCGGACTTGGCCCATGCCGCAGTGCCGTCCCCCGCACCCCCCTGCCACGCCCGGGCTAGGCAACGGCTGTACCGCGCCATGGACCACCTGACCTTCCGCGGCGCCCTGATCCCCCTGGTATCGAGCCTGATGAAACTGGGCATCAGCGCCATCTCAGGGGGGGGCGCGCTGCGCCATACCCTGCTGGCAGCGGCCGGCAGCTCCGCGGCCCAG
>CANFQF010000032.1 GCA_947449025.1 Comamonadaceae bacterium | reverse complement strand
CTGCGGGACGCGGTGACCCGTCACCTGAAATCCCTGCGCAGCGTGGACTGAATCAAACAGACAAAGCGCCATGAACATTCCGCCCGGATTTCAACTCCAATTTAGCCGGACCCGCCTGATCTGTCGGCCTGGCGGGGTCGACAGCCTGCCAGACGAACTGCAACAGATCGGAGCCAAGCGCTGGATGCTAGTCAGCGGCACCCGATCTGCAGACAGTGAAGCCGCAAAGGCAGTTCGCCAGGCCCTGGGCTCACAGATCGTCGCCAGTTGGACGGGCATCCCACAGCACTCTGGCGTTGACGTAATTGGCGCCATGGCCGAGCACGCCCGAGCGAACGCGGTCGATGGCTTTTTGGCTGTGGGCGGCGGCAGCGCCTCGGACAGCGCCAAGGCGGCGGCCATCTTGCTGGCAGAAGGTGGCCGTTTGGCGGATCACGCCAACGTTTTCTACCCGCCGGACCGCTACGTCCAGCAAGTCCTGACGAATCCCAAGTTGCCCATCGTCGCCATTCCAACCACCTTGTCGGCGGCCGAGGTCACCCCAGGCCTGGGGATTCGCAACGACGACGGCCACAAGCTCGTGTTCTGGGACCCGGGCGTCGTACCACGGTTGATCGTCCTCGATGCTGCCGTATGCACGGATGTGCCAGCGGACGTATTTGCCAGCACTGGCATGAATGCCCTGGCGCATTCCATCGAGGGCATGTACTCCCGCGTTCGCAACCCGGCCTCAGAGGCCCTGGCCTTGCAGTCGATCCGCTATTTGAGCAAGGCCTTGCCGCGGGTTGTGGACTCGCCGGCCGATGTTGCTGCTCGGGAGCAGGCCTTGATCGGCGCCTATTTGAGTGGCCTCGTGATCAGCAATGCGCGGGTTGGCATCCACCACGGGCTGTGCCACGGCCTGGGTTCCATGGGTGGCTTGTCGCACGGCATGGCCAACGCCGTTTTCTTGCCGCACGCGATGCGGTTCAACCTAGAGGCAGCTCGCGACCCACTTGCAATGGCTGCAAGCGCATTCGATCCCAAGGCGCATGACCTGCCGGCCGAGCAGGCGGCTCTGAGCGCTGTTGAATCGGTCGCCCGACTGCAGCAACGTCTGGGCTTGCCTGCACGGCTTCGTGACACCGGGCTGGATCACGCCATGCTCCCGCGCCTGGCCCAACACGCCATGTCCGACCGAGGTCTTTATTTCAATCCTCGCCTGGCAAGCGAAGCCGAAGTTCTGCAGTTGCTGGAGTCCGCCTGGTGACTGTCCTCAGCCAAAAACTCTTTGAGGATCTCTGCGCAGGCCGCCGACGTGCGCTTTCGCGGGCGATTTCCTGGGTTGAGAGCGATGCGCCGCAAGCCAGCGCCCTGCTGGAGGAGGTCTATGCGCATGCGCCGCAACCCTGGGTGATCGGGATTACCGGCGTCGGTGGCGCAGGAAAGAGTTCGCTGGTCCCCCATCTGGCAAGACGCCTCGCTGCCGCCGGAGAGTCTGTGGCGGTATTGGCAGTAGACCCGACAAGCCCCATCTCAGGTGGCGCCCTGCTGGGCGACCGTCTACGTGACAGCAGCGGCCAGCAGGATCCGAACGTCTTCTTCCGAAGTGTGGCCACACGGGGGGGGCAAGGGGGTCTGGCCACCTGTGTCGCCGACCTGGTGCGCGTAGCCGCTGCCGCTGGCTGCAAGACGGTGATCGTCGAGACGGTGGGGGCTGGCCAGTCTGAGCTTGGAATTTTGCAAGTTGCCCACTCCATCGTTCTGGTCGCAGCACCGGGGCTCGGTGACGATGTGCAAGCTCAGAAGGCCGGCGTGATGGAAGTGGCCAACGTGATGGTCGTCAACAAGGCTGACCGGCCCGGTGCGCAAGACGTTCAAGCATCCCTGAGCCAGGCACTCCAGTTGTCCGAAAAAACTGCGCATCTGACCGAGGGTGTCAATGAGATTGCGGGCGATCTGCCTGTATGGCATCCGCCCGTGACCACCACCATTGCAATCAAGGACCAGGGGATTGACACGCTGTGTACATGGCTTCACGCACACAGGGATTTTCTCGATCAGACCGGTCGCTTTGAGAAGCTCAATCAAGAGCATGTCCTGCGACGAATGCAGGCCTATTTCAACGAGGTAGTCCAGCGTCGCCTGCGTGAGCGAACCGATCAACTAGGGCTTGATCAACGCCTTCGATCGCAACTCGCTCAGGACAAGGCGGATCCGCTTGCCATCGCGCGCCAACTGGCCGATGCGGTTCTGGCCTCACCTATTGCGTCGCAGCAAGTCAATGAGTTTCGTCCGTGATCCCTCTTGTGTTTCACCCCAGCCCGAGTGTCATTAAAGGAGACAAACCATGAAAAGCCCAACCGATAACATCCGCCGCCGTGGTCTTCAATTTGCGGCCGCCAGCCTCGCCGCGACCTTGCTCCCGCAAACAGTGCGAGCGCAGCAGGCGGCCTGGCCCGCACGCCCGGTGAAATTCGTCGTTCCGTTTTCTGCGGGATCTGGCACCGACATCCTGGCTCGGATCCTCTCCGAGAGCATGTCAAAAAGTACCGGGCAGGGATTTGTGGTGGACAACCGCCAAGGGGCCGATGGCATCTTGGGCACCGACATGATCGCCAAGTCGCCCGCCGACGGCTACACGATTGGCGTCGTGCCCTCCAGCCCCATCGTGATGAACCCGGCGCTCTACGCCAAATTGCCCTTTGATCCGATCAAGGACCTGATCCCCGTCGCCAATATCGCCCGCGTGGGATGCGTTCTGGGAGTGCACCCGAGTTTGCCGGTCAACAACGTGCAGGAACTGGTTGCCTACCTCAAGGCTAACCCAGGCAAGCTCAATTACGCGGCAGGCTCGACCTTCACGCATCTGGCTGGGGAGATGTTCAAACTCCTCACAGGGACGGATATGCAGGCCATTCCCTACAAGGGCACGGCTCCCCAGGTAACCGCGATATTGGGCAAAGAGGTCGAAGTGATCTTCGACCCGTTCCTGGGTGTCCAGCACTTCAAGGCCGGGAAGATCCGCCCTCTTGCGGTCACCTCGGGCACTCGCTCGGGAGTTTTCCCTGAATTGCCGACCCTCCAAGAAGCCGGCGTCAAGGACTACCAGGTCGAGACCTGGATCGGTGTCTTCGCGCCCCCCGGTACACCCAAAGCCATCGTCGACCAACTGCACAGGGAAGTGAATCGGGTCTTTGCAACACCAGAGGCTCGCCAGCGGCTTGCCGATCTTTCCTACGATCCGCTGCCGGATACCCAGGACCAGTTTGCCAAACGTATCGTTGCCGACACCGCCCGCTGGGGGAAGACGGTCAAGGATGCCAATTTCGCAGTGAACAAATAAGAACCGAGCCAGGAGACACACATGAAACGCTTCCAATTCATCCGGATTTTTTCAGTGCTTGCGGCGGCCTTCGCGATCACGCCGGTCTTGCATGCCCAGACGGCTGCGTGGCCTAACAAATCGATCAAGATGATCGTCCCACTGGCGCCAGGCGGTGGCACGGATGTGGCTGCGCGCGTCGTCGCCCAGTACCTCGGAGAAGCACTGGGGCAGCCGGTCGTCATCGAAAACAAGATCGGCGCAAACGGTGTGGTCGGCGTTGCCGAAGCAGCCAAGGCAGCACCCGACGGGTACACGATCGTCGTTGGATCATCCACCACGATGGCGGCCAACAACTTCTTGTACAAGAGCGCCACCACCGACCCCCTTAAGGATTTTTCTCCCCTGGCCATGCTGGGAACGATTGACTTCGCCATGGTGGTCCCGGCCTCCTCGAACATGAACACCCTCAAGGACCTGATCGCTGCGGCAAAGGCCAATCCGGGCAAGCTCAGTTATGGCTTCGGCTCGAGCGCCGCCTTGCTCTGCGGCGAAATGTTCAACACGGCCGCCGGCATCAACATCACCAAGGTTCCGTACAAGGGAACCCCGCAGTCGCTCACCGACCTGGCCGCCGACCGAATCCAGTTGGTATGCGAGCCGCTCGGCACCAGCATGGCCCTCATTCGCGGTGGCAAGCTGCGTCCCCTTGCCGTCACAAGCAAGAATCGCAACCCGCTCTCGCGCGAAGTTCCCACCATGGCCGAAGCTGGATTGCCCATGGAGCACGAAACCTGGGCGGGCTTTTTTGTTCCCGCGAAGACACCGCGCGAAGTGGTGCAGCGCCTGAGCAATGAGATCGTCAAGATCATGGGAAGGCCCGACGTTCAGGCGCGCATCACAGAAACCGGATTCGTCCCGCGCCAATATGGCACGGAAGAATTCGGCGCCATCCACCGCGCCGACTTCGCCCGTATGGCCAAGCTCATTCCCGCCGCCGGAATTACCCCCGAATAACTTCACCCGCCCGCGACAGGACAAAGCATGGCCCACCACCGACCCGCCCGGCCCGCCCGGCCTGCGGCCACCCACTACGACGCCTGGTTTGACATGAACCAGGACGAGCTGCGGCAGACCCGCAAGCCTTCTTTCGTCACGCCCAACGGCGTCACCGTCCAAACCCTCTACACGCCCGAGCATCTCGAGAAAGAGGGTTGGAACTACCAAAACGATGTCGGCTTTCCGGGGCAAGCACCCTGGACCCGGGGCTTCAACCCGGCCGGTTACCGCCGCGAGCTCTGGAAGACGGAGATGTACGCCGGGTTTGGCTCGGCAGAAGAGGCCAACGAGCGCTATCGCTTTCTGATGTCGCAGGGGAGCACGGGCGGCATCTCGATTGCACTGGATTTGCCGACACAGATCGGGTATGACTCTGACCACCCGATGGCACGCGACGAAGTGGGCCAGATCGGCGTGGCGCTGACCTCACTCGACGATGTGGAACGGGTTTTCGACGGCATCCCTCTGGAGAAGGTCGGCCACATCTTTTCCACCGCCAATGCCATCGGCCCCATCGTCTGTGCCTGGCTTTTGGCCCTGTATGAAAAGCGGGGCACCAAGACCGGCGACTGCATCGTGCAGCTGCAAAACGACCCCATCAAAGAGTACGTCGCGCGGGGAACGCAGTTTCTGCCGATCGAGTCGGCGGTCAAGCTCACCACCGACATGATCGAGTACTGCCAAACGGCCGCGCCCGAATGGCTGCCGATCTCGGTCTCTGGCTCCCACATGAAGCAGGCAGGGGCAAGCTGTATCCAGGAAGCCGCCTTCACCATTTGCAATGCCATTACCTACGTCGAGAGCTGCCTGGCGCGCGGTTTGAAGATCGACGACTTCGGACATGTTCTCGAGTTGCACTTTTGCACCGAGATGGATTTCTTCGAGGAGGTGGCCAAGTACCGCGCCGTGCGCAAGGTCTGGACCCGGCTGGTCCGCGAGCGCTTTGGCGGAACCACCGAGCGCGCCCAGCACTTCCGCCTGCACGCAGCAACCTCCGGACGCCCATTGACTGCGCAGCAGCCACTGAACAACATCGCCCGCATCACCCTGCAAGCGCTGGCGCAGATCCTGGGCGGATGCGAGCAAACGCGCACGGCTTCGTTTGACGAGGCCCTGGGCATTCCGACCCAGGAGGCCGCGCGCACCTCGATCCGCGCCAACCAGATCATCGGCTACGAAAGTGGCATCCCCGATACCGTCGATCCGCTCGGCGGGTCCTATTTCGTCGAGCATCTCACGCTGACCTACGAGCGTGAGATCGAAGCAATCATCCGCAAGGTCGACGAGATGGGTGGCGCGCTCGCAGCCGTTCGCGAGGGCTACTACAAGCGCGCAATCTCCAAGGGGGCCTACCGGGAAGCCTGCGCGATCGAGAGCGGCGAACAGGTCGTGGTGGGTGTCAATCGGTTCCAGTCCGAGGAAAGCCAGCCCGTGCCCACCTTCAAGCTCGATCCAGGCGCAGCGGAGCGTCAGGTGGCCAAGCTGGCCGCCGTGCGCGCGAAACGCGATGGCGACGAGGTCCGTAGAACCCTGGCCAATCTGCACGAGGCCTGCGCTGCGGGCCGCAATGTCATGCCGGCCATCGTTGAGTGCGTGAAGGTCTACGCCACCATTGGCGAAATTGCCGATGTATGGCGCGATGTGTTCGGCGTTTATGTTCCTGAATCGGAGAGGTTCTGATGGAAAAGCAGGCTCAAGTCCTTGGCCACGCCGCGCTGGCGGCGGGGCAGCGCCCCATCCGCGTGGTGCTCACCAAAGTCGGTCTGGACGGCCATGACCGCGGCGTCAAGGTCATTGCCCAGGCCTTGCGCGATGCCGGCATGGAGGTGATCTATGCCGGATTGCGCCGCACGCCAGAGGACATCGCACGCATCGTTCTCGAGGAGGACGCGGACGTCCTCGGGCTGTCCATCCTGTCTGGCGCGGTGGTGCCTTTGACACGACGGGTCCTGGAGGCCTTGAAGGCACTCGAGGTTGAAGATGTGGTGCTGGTGGTGGGCGGCATCGTCCCGGACCCAGCGCGCGCCGAGTTGAACGGCATGGGTGTGCCGGGCGTCTTCACGCCAGGCACATCGCTCACTGAAATTGTGAAATTTATCGAGTCGAGCGTGAAGCTCGATCGGGACTACGGAGAAGAACAATGAAGGGCCGCCACGTTTACATCAACGGCGTGGGGTTTCATCCCTTCGGTCGCTTTCCAGACAAGTCGCTCAAGACACTCGCAGCAACAGCGGCCTTGGCCGCGCTGGACGATGCTGGCATTGGCATTTCCGGCATTGATGCGGCCTTGTGCGCCAACGCGTACAGCGGCCTTCTCAATGGGCAGGAATCCATTCGCGGAGAAACATGGCTGCGGGGCATCGGCCTGGGGGCCATCCCCGTCATGAACGTCGAAAACGCGTGTGCCAGCGGAAGTACAGCGGTCCACCTCGCCTGCATGGGCATCGCCAGTGGCAACTACGACACCGTGCTGGTTGTCGGCGCCGAAAAAATGTTCGTCAATGACACCGGCCGGACCCTCGCTGCATTGGCCAATTCAGCCGACACCGAGGTGATGGGCAATATCGGCATGCAGTTTTCTGCGGTGGATGCCATTCGCGTACGCGAGATGATGGCGGAGGAAGATGTCGGCGCCGAGGCGTTTGAGTGGATCACGATGAAGAACCACGACCATGCGGTGAGCAACCCCATCGCCCAGTACCGCAAGCCGATCAGCATGGAACAGGTACGGGCCTCGCGCATGATTGCCGACCCGATTCGCCTGCTCATGTGCAGCGCCATCTCGGACGGTGCGGCCGCTCTGGTGATCTCCAGCCAACCGGGGCGTGGCGGCGTGCGTGTCCGCGCCAGCGCCCTCACCTCTTCCCCCTGGCGTTTGGCGCCCGGTGCGCTGCCTGGCCCCACCTTGGCGGCGGACAAGGCGTATGCGCAGGCGGGCATCGGCCCTTCGGATCTGGATCTGGCCGAAGTGCACGACGCTGTGTCACCCGCCGAACTGATGCATTACCGCGAGCTTCGCTTCTGCGAGGACGGTGAAGTGGCCAAGTTTGTGGCCGAACGTGCAAGCGCCCTGGGTGGACGCCTGCCAGTCAACCCCAGCGGAGGGCTCAACTCCCGGGGGCACCCGGTCGGAGCCACCGGGGTGGCGCAATTGCTCGAACTCACCCTGCAATTGCGCGGCGATGCCGGAGCGCGCCAGGTGCCTGGCGCACGCCTGGCACTTGCCCACAACTCTGGGGGCTGGATCGGCGAAGACCCCGCGGTGAGCGCTGTCCACATCCTCGAACGCACGGCCTGAGGGAATTTTTCTGATGCAAAAGACCAACCCCCATCTCTTCGTCCTTGAAGGCGAGCTGCCCGGCGGCCCGGGCCTGCGCGGCACCCACTGCCGCCAGTGCGCGCAAGTGGTGCTGCTTCAAGTTTCCGCCTGTCCGCGCTGCGCAGGCCGAGACCTCGAAGCCGTCTGCATTGGCCAGCGCGCCACCTTGGGTGAATCCTCAGAGGTCTTCCATTCTCTCGACGGATTCGAGGCGCCTTACTTCATTGGCATGATCAAGACCGAACAGGGACCCGCGACATTCGCTCCGATCGCGGCCGCTCCAGGCACCGCCTTGAAGGCGGGAATGCCACTTCAATTCACGCTTCTCCCAAGGTCTGACGGCCGCGTCGGCTTTGCCTACGCCATTGCAGAGGGCGCAGCATGAACGTCGCCGACCAATTGCACCGGGCGGCATTGCTCTATGCCGATCGGGAGGCGGTGCGCTGCGGCGACGAGGTTCTCACCTTCGCCGAGCTCGAAGAACGCAGCAACCGATTGGCCAATGCGCTGCTCGCCCATGGACTCGCGCAAGGCGACCGGGTGGCCACTTGGCTGGAGAACTCGATTCGCTGCATTGAGTTGGACTACGCCCTGGCCAAGGCCGGCCTCGTTCGCGTGTCACTCAACCCGCGCCTGACGCCCCGCGAAGCGCAATACATCGTTGCGGACAGTGACGCACGTTGCATGGTGTGGGGCTCTTCGTTTGACGAGGCGATGGCCACGGTGCTGGCCGAGGCGCCGCTCGTGGAGCTTCGCCTGCGAGACCCGGAAGGGGTGGCCCCAACCTCACCCTGCGTCGACTTTGAACAATTCCTGCTGTCTGGCGCCAGCAATGCACCGGGTAGGCAAATCGACGGCGAAGACCTTTACTGCCTTTTCTACACCTCGGGCACGACCGGCCGCCCCAAAGGCGTGATGTTGTCGCACCGCGCCATGCTCCATGTATCGTGGAACCTTCTCATGGAGATCGGCCCGCTGGAGATCGGCGAAAAGATCTTGCTCATGCAACCTTTGAGCCATGGCGCAGGGTTTTTCGTGTTGCCACAGGCAATGAAGGGCGGCTGCAGCATCATCATGCGGCAGTTTGATCCCGCAGAAGTGATTCGCCTGGCGGCGGTCCATCAGATTGAGGTGATCAAGCTCATTCCCACGATGCTGCAGCGCATCTTGCGCGTTCCCGGCCTGGACCAGATGAAGCTCCCCCACTTGCGGGCACTGGTCTATGGGGCCAGCCCGATGCCGGCGGAGCCGCTTCGCCAGGCGATCGAGATTTTTGGCCCGGGACGTCTGGTCCAGATCTACGGCCAGAGCGAGTGCCCGGTGACCCTGTCGGTCCTGCACGGGAACGAGCATCGGCTCGATCAACCGCACCCGCAGCGGCTGCTGTCCGCCGGCCGGCCCTGGGCGACGGTGCAAATGCGCGTGGTCGACGATGACATGAAGGACGTGAGTCCGGGCGGAATCGGCGAAGTTGCCTTGCGCGGCCCCCACCTCATGACCGGCTACTGGAAGCGCCCCGACCTCACCGCGCAGGCGATGCAAGACGGCTGGCTGCGCACCAAGGACATGGGCCGCATCGACGAGCATGGCTATGTCTATCTGCTGGGCCGCAAAGATGAAATGATCATCAGCGGCGGCTTCAATATTGCGCCGCGCGAAGTGGAGGACGTCATCTATCGCTTCGATGGCGTTCTTGAAGCCGCTGTGTGCGGCGAAGCCGACGAGGAATGGGGCCAGGCCGTTGTGGCCTATGTGGCGCTTCGGCCGGGTCTCACCGGTTCGGCCGGCCCGATGGTGGATTTTCTGCGCGCGGAGCTGGGGTTCAAGCGGCCCAAGCGCATCTACCTGGTCACTGAGTTGCCCAAGAATGCAGCCGGAAAAATCCAGAAAAGTGCGCTCAAGCCACCACTGGCCATCGAAACCATCGGCGCAGCCAAGGCCACGGAGGCAAGCACATGATCGACCCGATAGGCGAAAGCATCCATTCCATCCGCTGGGATGCCTTGGGCGACAAAGCGCAAAAAAAGCTTCTGCTGTGCGTGCTTGCGAACCTAGCCGTTGGCGTTGCAGGGCGGTCCGCCATGCGCATGCCCCAGCCGACATCAGGCGCAGGATACCTGCTGCTCGATGGCGGCGAAACGCCCAGCGCACGCGACGCCGCGTTCTACAACGCAGCCCTGATGCATGCCCGGACGCAAGACGACTTTCACCCGATCGGCAATCTGCATCTGGCCACGGTGATTCTTCCGGCGCTTCTGGCACAAGCGGAGAGCAGCCCCCAAGTCTCGGGGCAGGCTTTCCTCGAAGCCATGGCCACCGGCTATGCCTGCGCCACCGGCCTGTCGGCCCAGTTCTCGCCCCTGGGCACACCCCGAGGCTTGCGCTCGACCAGCCTGTATTCCGCCATGGGCGCAGCCGCCGCGGTTGCGCGCCTGCGCGGACAAGATGCCGCGGGGATTGCCAATACGATCGCACTGGCTTCCCAATCGGCGTTTGGAACCACCCAGTGCTGGCGTGACGGAAGCGACGAGTACCAGTTGCATGTCGGCAATGGCGCATCGCAAGCCATTCTCTGCGCCCAGCTGACTGATGCGGGGGTGCGCGGAGGCACCCATGCGCTGGACGGACCCAGCGGCTTCTACCCTGCCCTGCTCGGGCAGGTGCCGGCATTCGACACCATTGCGGCGGACTTTGACGCCGAAGCGTCCATCCTCAAGACGGTACTCAAACGCTATCCGGTCAGTGGCATCTGCCAACCCGTGGTGCTGTTGTCCGAGCGCCTCGCTCCGGCCTTGGAAGGTCAGCGTGTCCAGTCTGTGCTTGTCGAGATGAACGCGTTCGAGATGAACTACCCGGGCACCCTGAACGCCGGGCCTGTCTACAAGTCTTTCTCGGACCGGCTCATGAGCGCGCGCTTTTGCGTGTCTTCGGTGCTCGAAAACGGCCACTTCGACTTTGCTGCCTTCGTTCGCCCCTTGTCCGCAGAAGGCAGCCGCATCATTGCCGTGAGCGATGTGCAATCAGCCGATGATCTGGGCACACTCAGTTGCCGCATCCGCATCACGACGACCGAGGGCAAGACGATTCAGGGCGAGTTGCGCGATGGCGGCGACCAACTGACGATCGACTGGTCGTCCATTGACGACTGGTGCGCCCAGTTGTGGAAAGAGGCCGGGCGCCTTCCGAGCTATGGCGCGGCCTTGCGGAAGGCCGTTGAAGACCTGCCCAAGAGCGGCTTCGCTCCGCTCCGCCAGGCCCTGATGGGCCGAGGGGCCGC
This sequence comes from Comamonadaceae bacterium, assembly GCA_947449025.1. Classification (GTDB taxonomy): domain Bacteria; phylum Pseudomonadota; class Gammaproteobacteria; order Burkholderiales; family Burkholderiaceae_C; genus Ramlibacter. The sequence continues at coordinate 15,785 of CANFQF010000032.1, read as the reverse complement.
GGCATGAGCAACTTGCTCGGCGCCTTCAACTATGCCGCCCTCCCCACGTCAACCCAGGCCTACCGGCGCGATGTGCAGGCTTTCCTGCGTGAACACCAACCCTCCCAGCCCGCTGATGTCAGAGCCCGATCGTGGATGGGATTTGACCCGCAATTTAGCCGTGAACTGGCCAAGCGCGGTTGGGTCGGTGTCACGCTGCCAGCCGAATATGGCGGTGCGTCTCTGGACGCTTTTTCCCGCTTTGTTCTCGTGGAGGAACTGCTCTGCGCCGGCGCACCGGTTGCTGCGCATTGGATTGCAGACCGCCAAAGTGGTCCCCTCATTCTGAAGTACGGCACGGACGCCCAGCGCCGTCACTACCTGCCCAAGATATGCGCGGCGGAGGCCTTCTTCTGCATTGGCATGAGTGAGCCCAATGCCGGCTCTGACCTGGCCAGCGTGTTGACCCGGGTCACGCGCGAAGGAAGTGGCTGGCGGCTCAATGGCCGAAAGATCTGGACTACCTACGCGCACCACTGCCACTACATGATTGCGCTGGTCCGGTCGCAGGGAACGCCGAGCGATCGGCAAAAGGGCTTGTCTCAATTCATCATTGACCTGTCGCTTCCGGGTGTCACGGTTCGCCCCATCCGCGACCTGTCGGGAGATGCGCACTTCAGTGAGGTGAGCTTCGACAATGTCTTTTTATCCGACGATGCGCTGATTGGACAGGAAGGCGCGGGCTGGGAGCAGGTCACCGCGGAACTTGCCTTCGAGCGCAGCGGCCCTGAGCGCATTTATTCGAGTGTCGTTCTGCTCGAGCACTGGATGACCTGTCTGCGGGCCAAGGGCGGCAGCGGCAGTGCCAGCGGCGCGCAGGCGGCCTTGATCGGGCGCTTCGTGTCCCACCTCTCGGCCCTCCGTCATATGTCCATCGCAGTGACGGCACGCCTGGTTCAAGGCGATAGCCCCGTTGTAGAGGCCGCACTGGTCAAGGATTTGGGTACTGAGTTCGAACAGTCGGTGCCGGCCCTGCTGGAGGGCGTGCTCGGTGCAGACCCCAACGCATTGCCCGACCCCGAGTTGCTGCGCACCATGGCCTATCTGAGCCAGATCGCTCCCACGTTTTCATTGCGCGGCGGAACGCGTGAAATTCTGCGCGGCATGATCGCCCGCGGACTTGGCTTGCGCTGAAGGAATCACGATGTTTGCTGAGGCTCTTGAGGCGATTTTGAAAGACCACTGCACACCGGCGGTGGTGAGGTCCATTGAGGAGGGCGCCTCAGGACTCGACTTGTGGGAAAGCGTTGAAAGCGCAGGCTTTGTGGACCTGCTTGCACCCGAATCCGAAGGCGGGGGGGGTCTGTCCCTGAGCGAGTTCTACCCTGTCCTCCTGGCGATCGGCCGCCACGCACTGCCGCTGCCATTGGCGCAGTCTATGGCCGCTCGGGCGCTAGCAGGTGAGGGAAGCAAACTTCCCACAGGTCTGATCTCTATAGCGCCCGGTGTCACTGAGGTGAATGACGGCTCCCTGATCTGCCCGCTGGTTCCCCACGGACTGCAGGCATCGCATGTGGTTCTGGCACACAAAGGACGCCGCAGGCTTTTGGACACTCGTAACGCCGAGCGCAGAGACTACGGCGCGCCGGGCCGGCATACCGCCACGCTCAGTTGGAACAAAGGCCATGCAATAGGCGCAGACCTGGGCCCGGACAGCGGCGAGTTGGATGCATGGGGGGCCGCGATTCACGCGGCCTTGATCGCCGGCGCGATGGGGCGTGTTTTTGAAATGACGCTTGAGTATTGCAACGGGCGCGAGCAATTTGGCCGGCCTCTGGGCAAATACCAGGCGGTGCAGCATCAACTCAGCGTCATGGCGCAGCAGGTGGTTGCCTCCAGCAGTGCGGCGCAGGCGGCCTTTCAGGGCGAGGGGCCAAGCCCGAGCCTGATGTCTGCCGCAGCAGCCAAATCACGAGCGAGCGAAGCCGCTGTCAGCGTGGCCAATACGGCCCATGCACTGCACGGCGCGATCGGGGTCACTGCTGAATATGACCTGCATCTGTATACACGGCGCCTGCACGAATGGCGCCTGGCACACGGCTCGGAAGACTGGTGGAACCTGAAACTGGGTCACGCCGTTCTCGCGTCGAATCAGGGCCTCTCGCAGTTTATCCATACCCTCCACACCTAAGCCTCACCAGGAAAGCACGCCATGCCTTATTCATTCATAGCTCGACTCTTCGGAGTCGCCCTCGTCTCCGCCACCTTGGCCGGCTGCGCCAGCATCATGAGCCTGTGGCCCGGCGAGGCCGCCAAGACCTACCCCAAGGTCACCGAAGTCAAATCCATGCTGTGGGTCGGCAACAGCTTCTTCTACTACAACAACTCCATGCACGGCCATGTGGGTCAGTTGCTTAGTTCCGCTGGCGGCAAGGGCTACCGGGCCACCTCGGCCACTATTGGTGGCTCGGGCCTGAACTGGCACGACATGGAGGCCTACTTCAAGCCCAATGCCGTGGGCAGCTATTCTTTCGTGGGTGACAACGAGGTCAGCTTCAATGCACCAGGTCGGCAGTTTGATGCCACCCTGATGATGGATTGCAGCCAGTGCCCCATCCACCCGCAGCTCAAGCCGCTGTTCTACGACTACGCCAAGAAGCACAGCGAGACCGTGCGCAAGAACGGCGCAGAGCCGATTCTGTTCATGTCCTGGGCCTACTCCAACAAGCCCGAGATGACCGAGCAGCTGGCCGATGAATATGTGAAGGCTGGCAAATTGAACAACGCCTTGGTGGTGCCTGCCGGCCTCGCCTTCGCCAAATCGGTCGCCCTGCGGCCGGACCTCAGCCTGATCATCGCGGACAAGCGCCACCCCACCCTCATGGGAACCTACCTGGGCGCCTGCACGGTAATGGCCTCGGTGTACAAGCAAAACCCAGTGGGCAACAAGTACACCGCTGGCCTGCCGCCAGCCGTCGCCACCCATCTGCAGACGGTGGCCTGGGAAACCGCGCAGGCCTTTCACGCCAAAGAGGGGCGCGGCAGCCTTCAATAAGGGGCCAACCTTGCGCCTGCCTGCGGCGCGGCACGCCCGGGGAGGCCGGTCAAGCTGGCGCTGCGGTGCTTTGAATGATGCGGCGCAGCTCCGGCACGCAGGAGCCGCATTGGGTTCCGCAGCCGAGCGCGCTCTGGAGCGACGCCAGGCGCTGTGAGCCGTCGCCCTGGCAGGCCTGCAGGTGGCTGCGAATGGCCAGGTCTTTCACGCCCACGCAGCTGCACACGGTGGCGCCGCCATCGACCAGGGCGACGGGGGGCTTGCTGCCGGTCATCAAGAGCCGACGACCATAAGCTCGGGTCGAGGACGCTCCCTGAAGCAAGGCCTTGAGCCAATGCTCGGCGCTGGTGTCGCCCGCGATCAGGAAAGCATCGAGTTGTCCCTCGTCGGCTTGACCAGAAGACGGTCGCTGCAAGCGCATGCTGCGCACATGGCACCGCTTGGCGTCCAGATAGCGCAGCGTGTCACCGCCACCCAGACCGAACAGGCCTTCGATCTCCTGCACCAGAGCCATATCAGGGACCTGGCTGCAGGCGGCGCGCAGCATCACCCCCTGGCGGGCGGGGCCTGCCTCAGGGCTCGGGCCAAATGGCACACAGCTTGCAAATTCAAACTGCGTCATGTGGGCGCGCAGGCTTTGCAAGACCGTTTGCGCCTGTGACTCTGGCAGCCACGCCAGGGCGAGCAGGGTCCAGGGCAGTTCGGCCTTGAGAACCTTCACGGCAGCATGCTTGAGTTCTGGCTGTTTGGAGTGGGCGCAATAGGCCGATGTGGTGAGTGCGTTGACGCCGGCCAGCGGTCCGTTCTGGTGATCGCGGCCGCTCAGGTAGGCCGAACCCCAATGCATGGCGATGAACGCCTGATTCGCGCCGATGTCCGCACTGGGCTGGACGGGCAAGACAATCGAGCCGCGCTTGCTGGTGACATGCACCAGGCTGCCGGCAGCACACCCCAAGCGCTCCATATCCTGCGGATGGATTTGGACCACAGGCTCGGGGACATGGCCAAAGAGTTTGCCCACGACGCCGGTACGGGTCATGCCATGCCACTGGTCCCGCAAGCGCCCCGTCGTGAGCGAGAAGGGAAAGCGAGACTCCCGCGTCTCTGACGTCGGCTGGTAGGGCAACGCCGCAAATCGGGCCCGACCTGTTTCGGTGGGATAAACCCCGTCTTCGTAAAGGCGCACACGTCCATGGTCCGCACCTTCGGGCATGGGCCATTGCTCGGGCGCCCGATCGAGCTGGGCATAGCTCAGACCTGTGATGTCAAGGTCCCGGCCCCGGGTGGACTCGCGGTGCTCACGCCAAATTTCTTCGGGCCTTGCATAGGCCATTCGCAGGCCCTCTTTGTGCGTGGCGATGCCGGGCTCCCTAGCCAGGCGCGTCGCGAGATCGACCACGATCTGCCAATCGTGCCTGGCAAGACCCGGCGCAGGAACCGCCGCATGAACCCGGCTGATACGGCGTTCACTGTTGGTCACGGTGCCGTCTTTCTCGCCCCAGGTGGTCGCAGGCAAAAGCAGGTCACCATAGTCACAGGTTTCAGAGCTGGCGAAGGACTCCTGGACCACCACAAACTCCGCCCGCTCCAGGGCCCGCCTCACCATGCTCTGGTGCGGCATGGACTGCGCCGGGTTGGTGCAGGCGATCCACAAGGCCTTGATCTCGCCGTCGGCAGCGGCTTCAAACATCTCGACGGCCGTCTTCCCGGGCTGGGACGGAACGTCCGCAATGCCCCATAAGGCCGCCACTTCAGCCCGATGCTCGGGCCGGCGCATATCCCGGTGCGCGCTGATCAAGTTGGCCATGCCGCCCACCTCGCGGCCGCCCATGGCATTGGGCTGACCCGTGAGCGAAAACGGCCCTGCCCCTGCGCGGCCAATCTGTCCCGTGGCCAGGTGCAGGTTGATGAGGGCGGCGTTCTTGGCGGTGCCACTGCTCGATTGGTTGAGCCCCTGGCAATAGAGACTGAGCGACGCAGGCGACGTGGCAAACCAGCGGGTGGCCTGCAACAGCTGATCGGGCGTGATGCCACAGATTGCCGCCACCTGCTCGGGGGTGTAGTCGGCCACCAGGGCAGACAGCGCGTCAAACCCGTCGGTATGCGCCTGGATGTACCTATGGTCGACCCATCCCTCGGCCAACATGAGGTGCAACATGCCATGGAACAGTGCCACATCGGTGCCAGGCTGCAGGGCCAGGTGCAGGTCGGCGAAGCTGGCCGTGTCGGTGCGACGGGGATCGATCACGATGATCCGCAGATTCGGATTCCTCTCCTTCGCCTCCTCAATGCGCCGGAACAAGACCGGGTGAGCGTAGGCCGCATTGCTGCCGGCGATCAGCAGGCAATCGGTGTGCGCCACATCGTCGTAGCAGGCCGGGGGCGCATCCGCGCCGAGGGTCAGCTTGTAGCCCGCCACCGCGCTGCTCATACACAGGCGGGAGTTGGTGTCGATGTTGTTGGTCCCGAGCAAGCCCTTGGCCAGCTTGTTGAACACGTAATAGTCTTCGGTCAGGAGCTGGCCCGAGACATAAAAGCCCAGCGCGTCCGGCCCGTGCACCCTGACGATGCTGGCCAGGGTTAGGCTGGCGGTTTGCATGGCATCGTCCCACGAGACCGGCTGCAAGCGCCCTCCCCGCTCGGCCCGACGCATTGGCTGCAGCAGCCGCGTCTGGGCAGCGACTGGCGGGCTGGCGGTGAGATGCAAGGAAGACCCCTTGCTGCACAGACGCCCGAAATTGGCGGGATGCGCCGGGTCGCCGCGCACACCGGTGATCTGGCCCTCTCTCGACTCAATGATGACCCCGCAGCCCACACCGCAGTAAGGGCAAGTCGAACGCGTCTCTTGCATGGCGGCCCGCGGGGATCAGCCGTCCACGGCCAAGGTCTTGAGCTCGTGCAGGTCCAGCGCCACTTCGTCGTTTTCCACACGCACCGAAAAGCGCGGGGTGCACCCTTCGTCCGGCGCGCTGGCGCAGCCATCGGCCAGGCCAATCTGCCAGTTGTGCAGTGGGCACACCACGGTTTCGCCGAATACCAGGCCTTGGCTCAAGGGGCCGCGTTTGTGCGGGCATTGGTCCAAAAGCGCAAACACCTTGTCCTCGGCATTGCGAAATACCGCCACTTCCACGCCCTTGTCACGCTTGATTCGGCGCGCGCCCAGGGGCGGAATGTCGTCGATTTTGCAAATGACCTTCCACTCATGCATGGTCTGCTTCCCTTAGACGGTGATGGCGTCGAACTGACGCGTGTCGACCTGCGCCTTGCCGAATTCGAACCACGGGTCGGGCTCACCCTCCAGCGCAAACTGCAGGCGGGCCCACAAGGCCTTGCGCCCTGCCTCGTCTTCCAGGATCTTCTTCTTCACGTAGTCCATGCCCACGCGCTTGACGTAGTGCACCGTGCGCTCGAGGTACCAGCCCTCTTCGCGGTACAACTGCATGAAGGCGCCGGTGTATTCCATCACCTCCTCGGCGGTCTTGACCTTCACAAAGAACTCCGCCACCTCGGTCTTGATGCCGCCGTTACCGGCGATGTACATCTCCCAGCCGCTGTCGACACCGATGATGCCAACGTCCTTGATCCCGGCCTCCGCGCAGTTGCGCGGGCAGCCCGAGACGGCGAACTTCACCTTGTGCGGCGCGTACATGCGCCACATGGCTTTCTCGAGGTCCTTGCCCATTTGGGTGCTGTCCTGGGTGCCCATGCGGCACCACTCGCTGCCCACGCAGGTCTTGACGGTGCGCAAGGCCTTGGCATAGGCGTGGCCGCTGGGCATGCCTATGTCTTTCCAGACATTGATCAGGTCTTCCTTCTTCACACCCAGCAAGTCGATGCGCTGCCCCCCGGTGACCTTGACGGTCGGGATCTTGTACTTGTCGACCACATCGGCGATGCGACGCAATTCGTCAGCGGTGGTCTCACCGCCCCACATGCGGGGAATCACGCTGTAGGTGCCGTCCTTTTGAATGTTGGCGTGGCTGCGCTCGTTGATGAGGCGGCTTTGCGGGTCATCCACTGCCTCTTTGGGCCAGGAGCTCAAACGGTAGTAGTTGATCGCGGGGCGGCAGGTGGCACACCCGGTCGCCTTGGCGTTTGCGCCCTCGGGCTTTTTCCAGTTCAGGAACTCGAAGACAGCCTGATTGGTCAGGAGCTTGTGGTCACGAATTGCATCGCGCACTTCCTGGTGGCTGTGGTCGGAGCAGCCGCAAATGGCCTTCTTCTTGGGCGTGGCCGAATAATCCCCGCCCGCGGTGAACATCAGGATCTGCTCGACGAGCCCGGTGCAGGAGCCGCAGGAGGCGCTGGCCTTGGTGTGCTTTCGCACTTCATCCAGGGTGAACAGGCCTTTGTCCTTGATGGCCTTGCAAATTGCGCCCTTCTTCACGCCATTGCAGCCGCAGACCTCGGCGTCGTCGGCCATGCTGGCGGCCTTGCTGTGGCCTTCATGGCCCACATCACCGATGTTCGATTCGCCAAACATCAGCTTGTCGCGGATATCAGCAACGCTGCGGCCATCGCGCAGCAGCTTGAAGTACCAGCTGCCGTCCACTGTATCGCCATAGAGGCAGGCACCCACCAATTGGTCGTTGCGGATCACCAGCTTCTTGTAGACGCCCTCGTGGGGATCGCTCAGCACGATGTCTTCGGTGCTGCCGTCACTGCTACCCATGAAGTCGCCGGCACTGAACAAGTCGATGCCGGTCACCTTGAGCTTGGTCGAGGTCAGAGAGCCGGTGTAGCGCCCGATCCCGAACTCGGCTAGATGGTTGGCCAGCACCTTGCCCTGCTCGAACAGGGGCGCCACCAGACCATAGGCGATGCCGCGGTGAGAGGCGCACTCACCCACCGCATAAATGCGCGGGTCGGTGACGGTTTGCAGGGTGTCGGTGACGACGATGCCACGCTCGCAATGCAGGCGCATTTTTTCAGCCAGGGCGGTATTGGGCCGGATCCCCACGGCCATGACCACCAGGTCGGCACTGACCTGCGATCCGTCCTTGAACCGCACAGAGCCGACGCGGCCATCGCTACCCGCCAGCAATTGCTCGGTGAAGGCCTGCATCCGGAACTGCATGCCCCGCGCCTCGAGCGAGCGCTGAAGCAGCTGCCCGGCGACCTTGTCCAACTGGCGCTCCATCAGCCACTCCGCGGCATGCACCACCGTCACCTGCATCCCGCGCTTCATGAGGCCGTTGGCGGCCTCCAGGCCCAGCAGGCCGCCGCCAATCACCACGGCGTGCGGATAGCGGCTGGCGGCATCGATCATGGCCTGGGTATCGGCAATGTCGCGATAGGCCAGCACGCCCTCCAGGTCGCGGCCCGGGACCGGAAGGATGAAGGGATTGGAGCCGGTGGCCAGGATCAGGCGGTCATAGGGGGTACTTTGGCGCTCGCCCGCCGCGTTCTCGGCGTGAACCATGCGCTGCACCCGATCCACCTCGGTCACCGTCCAGCCGGTGTGCAAGGTGATGCCGTTCTCGCTGTACCAGTCAAAGGAGTTGAGGACGATTTCATCCAGCGTTTGCTCGCCGGCCAGCACCGGCGACAACAGGATGCGGTTGTAGTTCGGGTGGGGTTCAGCGCCGAAGACGGTCACGTCATACAGGTCTGGCGTGAGTTTGAGCAATTCTTCCAGGGTGCGTACACCGGCCATGCCGTTGCCCACCATCACCAGCTTGAGCTTGTTCGTCATGCGAGGCTCCTCAGTGCTTTTCGACATGCGCCTGGCGCGTGTACAAGAAGTCGATTACGGCTTTTCGATAACCGAGATAAGCCGGGTCGTCGGCAAGCTGCACGCGTGAGCGGGGCCGGGGCAAGTCGATCGCCAGCACCTCGCCAATGGTGGCGGCGGGCCCGTTGGTCATCATCACGATCTTGTCGGACAGCAGCACCGCTTCGTCAACATCGTGGGTCACCATCACCACCGTGCTGTGCGTGGTGGCCACGATGTCCAGAAGTTCGTCTTGCAGCTTGGCGCGGGTGAGCGCGTCCAGCGCACCAAAAGGCTCGTCCATCAGCAAGACCTGCGGCGCCATGGCCAGGGCCCGGGCAATGCCCACCCGCTGCTTCATGCCGCCCGAGATCTCACCCGGCCGCTTGAACGCGGCGTGACTGAGGCCAACCAACTCCAGGGCGGCATGGGTTCGGGCGGTCAACTGCGCCTTGTTCTCACGGGTTCGGCCGTCCACCACGCTGCTTTGGCCAAATACCCGCTCGACACCGAGGTACACGTTTTCAAAGCAGGTGAGCCAGGGAAGGAGCGAGTGGTTCTGAAAGACCACGGCGCGCTCCGGGCCCGGGCCCGTAATCTCGCGGTTGGCGCAAATCAAATTGCCCTCGGTGGGCCGGGTCAGACCTGCAATCAGATTGAGCAAGGTGGACTTGCCGCAACCCGAGTGCCCGATCAGGGTGACGAACTCACCCTTGCCGACCGTGAGCTCGATGTTTCTCAGGGCCGGAAAGTCACCTTTGGCCGTCTTGAAAGTCTGGGCGACGCCCTGGATTTCGAGGTATTTGCTGGTCAGGGAGAGGCTCATGACTGCACCTCCTCAAATGTGAAGGCCGTCGCCAGCTTGACCAGGGCCAACTCCAGAAGCAGCCCCACGATGCCAATCACGAAGATGGCGATGATGATGTTCTTCACATTTAGGTTGTTCCACTCGTCCCAGACCCAGAATCCGATGCCCACGCCCCCGGTGAGCATTTCTGCGGCAACGATGACGAGCCAGGCCGTCCCGACCGCCAGGCGCACGCCGGTGAGCATGTAGGGCAAGACTGCGGGGAACAAGATCGTGGTGAGAATCTTCCACTCCGAGAGGTTCAGAACCCGGGCCACGTTCATGTAGTCCTGCGGGACCCGCTGGACACCGACCGCGGTATTGATCACCATGGGCCAGATCGAGCAGATGAAGATGGTCCAGATGGCCGCCGGGTTGGCGCCCTTAAATACCAGCAAGCCAATGGGCAACCAGGCCAGGGGCGACACGGGGCGCAGCAGGCTGATCAGCGGATTGAACATCCGCGACAAAAATTCAAAGCGCCCGATCAGAAACCCCAAGGGAATGCCCACCACGGCGGCCAGGCCGAACCCAAGCGCCACGCGCTTGAGTGAGCTCCACACATTCCAGCCCACGCCCTGGTCGTTGGGTCCGTTGCTGTAGAACGGATTGCCAAACACCTTGACGGCCTGCCAGAAGGTCTCGGTCGGGTTGGGGAAATTATTCGTGCTGGTGACAGACACCAGCGACCAGATCCCCACCAGCAGCGCCAGCCCCAGCAAGGGCGGCACCACGCGGGACAAGAGGCTTCTCACGAGCGTGGGCATACAGCACCTTCAAGCGTGAATGCTGAAGCTGTCGGCGTACTTCTTCGGGTCCTTCCCGTCCCAGACCACGCCATCCATCAACTTGCTGCTGCGCATTTCGCTCTTGGGCACCGGCGTCTTGCTGGCGGCCGCGGCCTGCTTGAACAGGTCGATCTGGTTGATTTCCTTGGCGACCTTCAGGTAGTCGGGGTGGTCCTTCAGCAGGCCCCAGCGCTTGTGCTGGGTGAGGAACCACATGCCATCGGACAGGTAGGGGAAGTTGGCCGTTCCGTCGTTGAAAAACTTCATGTGGTTGGGGTCGTCCCAGGTCTTGCCCAAGCCGTTTTGATATCGGCCCAGAATGCGTTGGTTGATCACATCGACACTGGTGTTCACATAGGCCTTGTCGGCGATGGTTTCGGCCATCTTCAACTTGTTTTGCAGGCCCGAATCAATCCACTTGCCCGCTTCCAGGATGGCGGCGGTCACTGCACGCGCGGTATTGGGATACTTTTTGACGAATTCAGCGCTGGTGCCCAGCACTTTTTCGGGATGGTCACGCCAGATGTCCTGGGTGGTGGCTGCAGTGATGCCGATGCCATCGGCAATGGCGCGATGGCCCCAGGGCTCGCCCACGCAGTAGCCGTCCATATTGCCCACGCGCATATTGGCCACCATCTGCGGCGGCGGCACGGTAATCACCTTGGCGTCCTTGAGCGGGTTCACCCCCACGCTGGCCAGCCAGTAGTAGAGCCACATAGCATGGGTGCCCGTGGGAAAGGTCTGGGCAAAGGTGTATTCGCGCTTGTCGGTGGCCATCAGCTTGGCCAGGCTGGCAGCGTCGACCGCGCCTTTCTCGGCGAGCTTTTTCGACAGCGTGATGCCCTGCCCGTTCTGGTTCAGATTCATCAGAACCGCCATGTCTTTCTTGGGACCGGCTGCGCCCATGTGCACGCCGTAGACCAGGCCGTAAAGGGCATGGGCAAAGTCCAGTTCGCCATTCACCAATTTGTCCCGGACACCGGCCCAGCTGGCCTCCTTGGTCGGGACGATCTTGACGCCGTATTTTTTGTCCAGACCGAGGACCGAGGCCATGACCACGCTCGCGCAATCGGTCAGAGCGATGAAGCCGATCTTGACTTCTTCCTTCTCGGGCTTGTCCGAGCCCTGGGCATACACCGCGGCACGCAGGGCGGGTGCGATGGTGAGTGCGCCAGCGGTGGCGGCTTGCAGAACGTTGCGCCGACTCATGGGGGTCTCCAGAAGTTTCGTCATGACATCACTCCAATAAAAAAGGACAGGTCAGAAACGACAAAAGCGTCCTCATCACCCGCATCGCAGATGCAGGGATGGGGACGCCTTTGTCCGTGAGCCACCGTTGGCTCGATGATCTGATCTTGCAATTGGTGTGCCAAGAAATCGGGGGGCTGGACACGCCAAACTGCACCAAGGCGGCGCATTAGCAAACCGCCGCACCAATTTGCGCTCCCCAATTCAGGACAGCAGGTCGGCCATGTCCAGGGTGCGCTGCGCGATCTCGGACATCTTCAGGCCCTTGTCCATCGCGATCTTGCGCAGTTTCGCGAAGGCCTGTTGTTCGCTCAGGCCCTGGCGATCCATGAGCAAGGCCTTGGCGCGGTCGACCAGGGTGCGCTCTTGCAGGGCGTTGCGCGCATCGTCGCGCTCGTCCCTCAGGCGCTCCTCGTACTCGAAGCGCGCCATGGCTACATCCAAAATGGGCCGGATACGCTTGCTTGATAGTCCATCGACGATATAGGCGCACACGCCCACGGCCACGGCATCGCGCACATGGGAGGTGTCACTGTCGTCGGTAAACAGCACGATCGGCCGGCGCTCGTCGCGGGTGGCAAACACCACATGCTCCAGAGCGTCGCGCGCCTCCGACTCGGCATCCACCACGATGAGGTCGGGCTGAAGTTGACTGATGCGGTCGGCCAAAAACACATCGGCCGGCAGCGAGGCGATCAGGTTGAAGCCGCTCTCGAGCAGGCCGATCCTCAGCGCCCTGGAGCGCTCGGCTTGCGAGATGGCGTGATCGTCTTCGGGGTCCTGAACGTCCAGGTCAGGCACCACCACAACGATGCGCAAGGCCTCTTGCGTTGGCTTGGGAGCGGACTTTTTTTTCAATGGACCAGGGCTTGCGAGCGCACCCGGTCATCGAGCAATTACCAGGCCACCCACCAGGCCATCCACCAGGGGCGCACCGCGACCCGCGCAACCCGGGTGGTCGAAGATGCCGGCAATGCGGCTATTCTTGGCGCGGATCGATACCGACGCCCCAGCCAATCCGAAAATCCAGGAAAGAGCCGCCACCAATCCCGAATTGGATCGGGGGGCTGGCGGGGCAATACAGGCCACAGTCCATGAAGCGCGAGCACACTCACCTCAGGCTTTCTCCCTTCCTCCTGGCTGCCACCTGCACCATCGGCATCATCTGGCCCCAGTTGGCCTCATCGATGGAGGTGAGCGTCACGGAAACCGCCCTCGTCCTGTCCGGCCCGGTGATCGAGGGCGACATCCAGCGCTTCGAGACTGCCCTGGCCCAGAACCCTGGGGTCAAGACCGTGGTTTTGCGCAACTCCTGGGGCGGCCATGTGATCTCGGGCTACCGGATCGGCGAGCGAATTCGCGAACTCGGGCTGTCCACCGTGGTGTCGGGCCATTGCGTTTCATCGTGCTCGCGCATGTTCCTGGGTGGCAAGGAGCGGCGTTTTTCCAACGACTACGCGCTCGAGCAAACCTTCGTCGGCTTTCACGGCCACTACGACGCATCCGGCAGACTCAATCAGCGCCTGGTCGATCGCTTGAACCTGGCGCAGTGGATTCACAAATATTCGGACGGCAAGGCCGACCCCGAACTTGTGGGCCGCTGGATCTCGATCGAGCTCAATGCCGGCATGGTTGCTTTCATGCATCCCGACACGCGCACGCCGTTCCGCGCTGACAAGACCTTCTTTTGCCAGGGGCGGGAGTCCAACCGCCCCTTGGGTTGCAGCACCGTGTCGGTCACGGCCCTGGACATGGGCGTGGTGACCGACCTGACCCTCATGCGCAGCCCGGACCGGTCAGGCCAGTGAGGGCCGGGGCCTATTTGTCGTTCACGTAGCAGGCTACCAGGCACTGCTTGCGGGTTTCCAAGTCAAGCATCTTCATGCAGCCATCGGAGCAGCGCTGGTAGAAGGCCGACCACTGAATGGTGGGGCCGTCGATCTTGAACTGCCCCGCTGAATACACCCCCGACTGGCGAACTCCGTTCTGGTTCGTGATCCTGAATTTGTCGGTCGCCAAAATCCGACCCTGGGTGTAGGTGGCCTCGATGAGGTTGAGATCGCGATTGACCGCCTTGATGATGAAGACCGGCCCGCTTAAGTTGGGTTCGGGAATGTCCATGGACACAAACCGGCCGGCAAACTGCGCCGGGCCTTTGTTGTAGCAATAGGAGCCAGGGACACGGCAGGTGTTGGCGCTGAGCGAGAACACACCCTGGCCATGAGGCTGGTCGTCCTTGAAGTCTCCTTCGTACACCGACGCGTCGTAATACTTCAGGACACCCTTCCCATCCCGGTTGTCGTTCTTGAACGAACCGGTATAGACCGAGCCATCCTCGTGGCGCTTGGTGCCTTGCCCTTCTTCCTTGCCCTCCACGAAGTTGCCGGTGTAGACCGTCCCGGTCCGGTAGGTGTAGACCCCGGCACCGGAGGGCTTGTCGGACTTGAAGTTGCCGATGTAGTGCTCGCGCTGGGGGTCTGAAGGCCGCTTGGGAAATACGATTTCGCCCCGGCCTTCCATCAGCCCGTTCTTCCATTGACCGATCAGGACGGCCTGGTTTTTCTGCGTGACCTTGCCAATGCCTTCGAGCTTGCCGTTGACGAACTCGCCCTCGTAGGTTTTCTCGTTCTTGACCGTCGTGCCAAAACATTGGGTCCAAGATTCTTCGGGGCCTTGGCAATCGGGCAGCCTGCTGACCAGCGTGCCCACCGTGTAGTCGGGACTCTGGGGCCGACCCACTACAGGCGGGATGCCGTTGTCCAGGGTATGGACGCCGGGGCCCTTGGGAATCGGCACGGCTGGCATCGCGCCGGCAGCCACGAGCCGGTTGTTTTCCCAGCGGCCCGATTCGGTCTTGCCGTTGGCCAGGGTGTAGGTGCCAAACCCCTGGCGCACCCCGCCACGGAATTCCCCTTCGTATTTGCTACCGTCCTTGAAAGTGGCAACGCCGCGTCCGTCGAACTTGCCGTTTTGATACTGGCCCTCATAGCGACTGCCATTGGGCAGCGTCTCCACGCCCTCTCCCTCCATGGTGCCGTTTTTGAAGCTGCCCACGTACTCACCGTTGGCGTAGGTGTAGCGTCCCTTCCCTTCGGGCCGGTTGTTGCGGAATTCGCCGACATAGCGCTCACCATTGGGCAGGCCAACCTCCGCAGTGCAGTTATGACGGATGTTGCTGGACCTACAGGGGGGCAAACTGCTGCCCGTTGCAGGCGCAGCCGCCTGGGGCGTGGCGGCCGGTGCTGCAGGTGCGCTTGGTGCAGCAGAAGCGGAAGCTGTGACCGGTGCGGGAGGTGGCGAAATGGCTTGCGCCAGGAGTGCCGGCGCCGCCTGGGACGCTGCCGGCAGCGGCTTGGGGGACTGCGCCAGCAGGCTGCGTGCGGCTGGCTCGGTGGAGACCAGCTCGATGTCGCAATCGCGGAGTTTGACCCCCTCCCTGTTCGTCATCGGCCCCTTGGCGGTCACCGAGCCCGGGCCAAGCGGCTTGCCCTGAAGGTCGTAATACCACTCAGCGCCATCGGTGCGCTTGCCCACGGCGTCGATGCTGGCGTTACCGGCTCTTAGCCGGCCTGACCAGGCGGTGGTGTCTGAGCTTGTGGCGGCTTTTTGGACGACCGTCTCAGTGAACTTGCCGTCGACCACGGTGACCGTCAAAGTCGCGGCGAATCCCTGGAGGTTGGCGGCCAGCAGATGCTTCGAGCAACTGACCTTGGCCTGCCACTTGCCATCGTAGTCCTGCACTGCAGCCAGCGCCGGCAGCGTCATGGCTGCCCCAAAAAAGAGGGCAGCGGGCAGCACGGCCCGGTTTGATGCAAATCTCATGGCCTCGATGGTAAGCGGGTTGACCAAGGAGGTCGCAGAGAGACTGATCGAGCCACATGCGGGCGCAACCGCGACCGGCCCGGTCTTGTTCGGCCCAAAGAGCGCTGGCAAACAGTTCGGCACACACCAACAAAAACGGCCCCGAAGGGGGCCGTCAGTGCTTTTTTATTGGTAGGCGCGATTGGACTCGAACCAACGACCCCCACCATGTCAAGGTGGTGCTCTAACCAGCTGAGCTACGCGCCTGGGTCTCGTAAAGAGCGCAAATTGTAGCAGGCTTCCGAGCGCCTCCCGGCTTGGCGCAGGCATGAGCCGAATAGGCACGAAGCCATG
>CANFQF010000031.1 GCA_947449025.1 Comamonadaceae bacterium | reverse complement strand
TGGCGGGCCGGCAGCAGCTCCCCCGGCCGGGTGTGCGCCGACAGGTCATGCCCGGGCACGTACTCCATGGCGATATAGGCCAAGTCCTGCTCTTCGCCCGCGTCATGGATGGTGACGATGCCCGGGTGCGCCAGACGGCCGGCGGTCTCGGCCTCGCGGAAGAAGCGCTCGCGCGCCTCGGTCAGCGCGTCCCCTTCGAAGGTCTCGCCCAGGGCCAGCGTCTTGATGGCGACGGAACGGCCGATCTTGGGGTCGTGGCCCAGGTAGACCATGCCCATGGCCCCCTGCCCCAGGACTTTGTCCAGCCGGTAGCGCCCCAGCGTGGGCAATTCCAGCGTCGGGTCGTCCAGGACCAGGGTGCCACCGGGGTGGGTGGCGCCACGCCCCAGCATCACCGCATCTGCGGCCCGCCGTGCGCGCGCACGCCGCTGAGGCACGTCGGCGTATCCGGGGTCGTAGGTGGCCATATGGGCATAGACCGATTCCGCCTTGTTGAATTGCCGGCGTCGCTCGAAGTCCAGAGCCAACTGGTAGAGGTTGTCCATCACCTGGGGGCCCAGAGGCACGCGCCGAAAACGGTCAAAGGCCTGGTCCGGCTGGCCCTGCCCGAGCAAGGCAAGCCCCATCTGGCGGTGGGCCTCGGCGGACTCGTCATCGGCCTGGCGCTTGCCCGCTTCCGTGAGCAGGAAGCGCCGGGTGGTCAGGGCCAAATGCCCGAGCAGCAGGAGCACGGCCGGAAAGACCAGGGGCAGCCAGAGACCGGCAGCCGCCAGCAACAACCATTCGCCCAGGAGCAGGCCGGCAAGGCACAGGCCCGTCGTCACGGCACCCGCACCCGCTCCGAGGCGCGGCAAACCCCAGGCCAGGTAGGCGAGGACCGCCAGCGCCAGTGCCCAGGTCAGCAGGGCTCCCCCCTGCATTTGCACAAACCCATGCCCTCCCAGAAGGCTCGAAATGACGTGGGCCAGTCGCTCCGGGGGAGACAGGGCCGTGTGCCCGGGCACGGCAATTGGCACGCCGACTCCGGCGGCGGTAGCACCGATGACGACGATGCGGTCGGCAAAACGCGCAGCGGGCACCCGCCCCGCCAGGACCTCGTGGACGGATTCGACGGGGAACGCAGACCGGTCTCCCGCATGAGGGTAGAACTGAGGCAGGACAGTGAATTTGCCGTCAGTGGGCACTTGCATTTTGCCGAGGCGGAGCGCAGGTCCGGGTGCCGGCCCAGACGCCGGGCCCCAGGCACCGGGGCCAAGCCGCAGCGCGCGAGCAGCGGCCAGCAAAGCCAGGGAGGGGACGACATGGTCATCAAGCCTCAGCAGCAACGGATCGCTGCGAGTCACTCCGTCGGCGTCGGGCAGGAGGTTCAGGTGCCCCACACCGGCCGCCGCAACGCCCAGGGAGCCGATGGGAAATTGGCCGCGCAGGGCGGCAGGTACCGATTGCGCACCCTCAAAGCCTGCGGGCCGGACGCCCTGGGCGAAGTAGTCCGGGAGGGGGGTGTCGCTGGGTCCTGCCGGTTGGCCCAGGGTGAACACGGCCGGAAGGAGCACATTGCCGGCACGGGCGAGGCTCGCCGCCAGACGCGCATCGGCATCCAGCGCCACCTCGGCCTCGGCTGCGATTCGTGCCAGAGGCAGGGCCGCAGACCCGGCCTGGGTCGCCGCCTCATGGAGCCGGCGGATATAGGCCAAGCCCCGGTCCGCCTGGGGCTCAAGGAACAAAGTGGTGTGGACGATGGCCCGGGGCCGGGCTTCGGCGATGCGGTCGATAAGTTGGGCGTGGACATCACGCGACCAGGGCCAGCGTCCAAGGCGGGCGATGCTGGCGTCGTCGACCGCGACGATCACGATGCGGTCGGAGGGCGTCGGGGTGGCCCAGGTACTGGCCGCATCGAACAGGCGGCGTTCCAGCGAGGCGATGGCGTCTGTGGACAGGTGCAGCCCGGCCACCAACAAGGCAAGCGCCAAGGCCAAGGCCGCGTCCGCGCCCAGGCGGACACGCCATCCCGCTCGGATTCCCGCACTTGCCAAGCCCTACTCCCCCGTGCTGTGCCGCTGCCGACAGAACCCCAAGGGCGCATCGGCAACAACGCGAACCGCGCCGGGCATCCGACGCAGAACGAATAGTCACACGAAAGTTAACAGAGCCGACAGCGGCGGGCAAGCTGGATCAAGGCGGCGGGTGGGGGCCGCCCAGGGACTCAGACCGGTGCCTGGCCCTGCGCGTCGCGCTTGCGCTGCCCAAACTTGCCGACTGCCAGCACCAGGAGCGCCCCCACCAGGGCCGCCCCGTACTCCCATGCCTTGTCGGCCGGGACCAGCGGCTTGATCGCCGGATCGGTGTAGGCCATCTGGCCGGCGATCCAGCCCAACAGCATGCCGCCCAGGGTGATGATCACCGGGAAACGGTCCATCAATTTGAGGACGATCTGGGATCCGGCCACGATGATCGGAATGCTCACGAGCAGACCAAAGATGACCAGGCCCAGTTGATGCTGGCCGGCGCTCTCGGCGGCACCGGCGATGGCCAGCACGTTGTCAACGCTCATCACGAGGTCGGCCACGATCACGGTCTTGACTGCACCCCAGAGCTTGTCTGAGGACTGGACGTCGCCATGGCCTTCCTCCTCCTGAGGCAGGAGCAATTTCACCCCGATCCAGACCAGCAAGATGGCGCCCACCAGCTTCAGGTAAGGCACCGACAGCAGCGCCAGAGCGAATGCGATGAGCACCACCCGCAGGATGATCGCGCCTGCCGTCCCGTAAATAATGCCCATTCGGCGCTGCTGGGGAGGCAAGCCCCGGCAGGCCAGGGCAATGACGACGGCGTTGTCGCCACCGAGCAGGATGTCGATCAGGATGATCTGGCCGACGGCGATCCAGAAGGAGGGGGAGGCAAGGGCTTCCATGCGGGTAGGGCGCCGAATTCTTTCAGCGCCGTAAGAATTGGAAAGGGCCGATTGTCACCGAGGACAAACGGCCCTGCGTTGTGGTTGCCCACAATGCCCCGCAAAAACCTGTGTATTACAGGAGCGACTTCAGCAGACGCCCCATTTCAGAGGGGTTGCGGGTGATCGTGAACCCGCACTCTTCCATGATCGCGAGCTTGGCGTCCGCGGTGTCGGCGCCGCCAGAGATCAGCGCGCCGGCGTGGCCCATGCGCTTGCCGGGAGGGGCGGTGACGCCGGCGATGAAGCCGACGATCGGCTTCTTCATGTTGGCCTTGCACCAGCGAGCAGCGTCGGCCTCGTCGGGGCCGCCGATCTCGCCGATCATGATGACGGCGTCGGTGTCCGGGTCGTCGTTGAAGGCCTTCATCACGTCGATGTGCTTGAGGCCGTTGATCGGGTCGCCGCCAATGCCCACGGCGCTCGACTGGCCGATGCCCAGGTCGGTGAGCTGCGCCACGGCTTCATAGGTCAGCGTGCCGGAGCGCGAGACGACGCCGATGCGGCCCTTCTTGTGAATGTGGCCCGGCATGATGCCGATCTTGATCTCGTCGGGGGTGATGAGACCCGGGCAGTTGGGGCCCAGCAGCAGGGTGCGCTTGCCACCGGCGGCTTCCTTGGCCTTCATCTTGTTGCGCACTTCGAGCATGTCCTTGACCGGAATGCCTTCGGTGATGCAGATGGCCAGGTCGAGGTCGGCTTCGACAGCTTCCCAGATGGCGGCGGCCGCGCCCGCGGGGGGCACGTAGATCACCGAGACGGTGGCGCCGGTTTGCGAAGCGGCTTCCTTGACCGAGGCGTAGATCGGGATGTTGAAGATCTTCTCGCCGGCCTTCTTGGGGTTCACGCCCGCGACGAAGCAGTTCTTGCCGTTGGCGTATTCCTGGCACTTTTCGGTGTGGAATTGGCCGGTCTTGCCCGTGATGCCCTGGGTGATGACCTTGGTGTCTTTGTTGATGTAGATCGACATGTGGATTCCTTCCGGGCTTACTTGAGCGCAGCCACGACTTTTTGCGCGGCTTCGGCCATGGAGTCGGCGCTGATGATGGGAAGGCCCGATTCGGCCAGCATCTTCTTGCCCAGTTCCTCGTTCGTGCCCTTCATGCGCACGACCAGCGGCACGGAAAGGTTGACCGCCTTGCAGGCCGTGATGACGCCGGTGGCGATGGTGTCGCACTTCATGATGCCGCCGAAGATGTTGACCAAAATGGCCTTGACCTTGGGGTTCTTGAGCATGATCTTGAAGGCTTCGGTCACCTTCTCGGGGGTGGCGCCGCCGCCCACGTCGAGGAAGTTGGCCGGCTCGGCGCCGAACAGCTTGATGGTGTCCATGGTCGCCATGGCCAGACCCGCGCCGTTCACCAGGCAGCCGATGTTGCCGTCGAGGCTGATGTAGGCCAGGTCGAACTTGGAGGCCTCGATTTCGGCGGGGTCCTCTTCATCGAGGTCACGCAGGGCGACGATGTCGGGGTGGCGAAACAGCGCGTTGGAGTCAAAGTTGAACTTGGCGTCCAGGGCGATGATGTTGCCCTTGCCGTCGCGGTTCAGGGGGTTGATCTCGACCAGCGAGGCATCGGTGTCCATGTAGCAGGTGTAGAGCTTCTGGCACACGTCGATGAACTGGGCGACGGAGTCGGCAGGCATGCCGATGCCCTTGGCGATCTCCTGGCCCTGTGCGGCAGTCAGACCGGCGAGGGGGTCCACGAAGACCGTAATGATTTTCTCGGGGGTGGAGTGGGCCACTTCCTCGATGTCCATGCCGCCTTCGCTAGAGGCGATGAAGGCGACCTTCTGCGTGGCGCGGTCGGTGACCACAGACAGGTAATACTCTTTTTGAATGTCGGCGCCATCTTCGATGTAGAGGCGGCGCACCTTCTGGCCCTCGGGGCCCGTCTGGTGGGTCTTGAGCTGCATGCCCAGGATCTCGCCAGCCAGTCGCTTGACGTCATCGATCGACTTGGCGACCTTCACACCGCCGCCCTTGCCGCGGCCGCCGGCGTGGATCTGGGCCTTGACCACCCACACGGGGCCGCCAAGCTTTTGCGCGGCTTCCACCGCCTCCTGCACCGTGAAAGCGGGAACGCCACGCGGGACGGGCACGCCAAAGCTGCGCAAGATCTCCTTGCCCTGGTACTCGTGAATCTTCATGCGGATGTCTCTCTTGAGAAACTTGTCGGGGGTGCCCGGCGAAGAGGGAAACAGGCCGGGTGTCGGGTGCCGGATAGCAGCCGACGACTGTATCATGCTGCACAGCACCAATCCTGCGCGGCTCATCTTCCGTGGCGCTTACACGGGGCCCGCATTCACAAGAGCTTTGCCCATGTCCAAAGTCTTCATCGACGGCGAAGCCGGTACCACCGGCCTCCAGATACGCGAGCGCCTCGCGCACATGCCCTCGGTGGAGGTGGTGAGCATCGACCCGGCGCGACGCAAGGACCCCGAGGCCAAGCGCGAATTGATCGCCGGTGTGGACCTGGTGATCCTGTGCCTGCATGACGATGCCGCCCGCGAGACGGCCGCGATGGTCGACGCGATCGACAAGGCCCTAGGCCATGGGCCGCGCATCATCGACGCTTCTACCGCGCACCGCACGGCGGATGGATGGGTCTATGGCTTTCCGGAGCTGGCCCCGGGCCAGGCCGAAGCGGTGCGTACCGCACGCCGAGTGAGCAACCCCGGCTGCTATGCGACCGGCGCCATCGCCCTGTTGCGCCCGCTGGTCGACGCCGGCCTGGTGCCGCCCGACTTCCCGCTGGCCCTGCCCTCGGTTTCGGGCTACTCCGGTGGCGGCCGCACCATGATTGAAGACTACGAGGCGGGGCGCGCGCCGGCCTTCGAGCTCTATGCGCTGGGCCTGTCGCACAAGCACCTGCCCGAAATCATGAAGTACACCGGCCTGTCGCGCCGGCCCATCTTCACGCCATCGGTAGGCAACTTCCGCCAGGGCATGCTGGTGCAGTTGCCGCTGCACCTAGACCTGCTGCCTGGAAAACCGAGCGCGCAAGACCTGCACGCGGCCTTGGCTGCGCACTACGCCGGCAGCGAATGGGTGACCGTGGAGCCGGCCACCGACAGCGGCAAGCTCGACGCGCTGGCACTGCAGGACACCAACAAAATGGAGTTGCGCGTCTACGGCAATCCCGACTACGGCCAGGCGGTGGCCGTGGCCCGTCTGGACAACCTGGGCAAAGGCGCCAGCGGCGCGGCGGTGCAGAACCTCAAGCTGATGCTGGGGGTCTGAGGGCTCAAACGTCGTCGCTAGCGCCGCCAGAGCCGCCAGCGAGCACCTTGCGAATGACCTCGCCGCCAAAACCTCGCGCGGCCAGAAAGCGTGACTGCTTGGCGCGCTCGGCTGCGTCGCGCGGGGGCTGATCGGCAAAACGCCGGCGCCAGACCTCGCGGGCCCGCTCGACCTCCGTACCCTTGAGGGTTTCCATCGCCTGCGAGACCAGACTGGCATCCAGGCCTTTGGCCTGCAGCTCCTGCTTGAGCCGGCCCATGCCAAGACGCGACGCGCGGCGGTGAATCACCGACTCGGCGGCGCGCTCGTCGCTGATGAAGCCCTTGGCCTGCAGCTCGTCGAGTGCCTTTTGCAGCTCGCCCGGCGTCTCTTCATGCGGCGCAAGCTTGCGCTCGAGCTCCTTGCGGGAGTGCTCGCGGTTGGACAGCAGGCGCAGGGCCCGGCCCTTGAGGGACAACGTGAACCCTGGCTTGCGCGTGGGCGTTACATCGCCCGGGGGCAGCAGCGCCGCCTCGCCGGGCGGCCCGTCTTGGGGCGGCCTGGCGCCGAAGGAGCGAGAGCCTGCGGACATGGCGCGTGAAAAATGAAAAAACCCGACCCCGCCGATTGGCATCAGCGCGGGCCGGGCACAGGAGATTACTTGGCGTCTTCGCCTTCGACGGCGGCGGGCAGCAGGGCGATGTCCAGCGACTCGCGGATCTTGTTTTCGATCTCGCGGGAGAGCGCGGGATTCTCACGCAAAAATTCGCGGGCGTTGTCGCGGCCCTGGCCGATCTTTTCGCCGCTGTAGGCGTACCAGGCGCCCGACTTGTCGATGATGCGGGCGTTGACGCCCATATCGATCACCTCGCCCTCGCGGGAAATGCCCTCGCCGAAAAGGATGTCGAACTCGGCCGTCTTGAACGGGGGCGCCACCTTGTTCTTGACGACCTTGACCTTGGTCTCGTTGCCAATCGCCTCCTCGCCCTTCTTGATGGTGCCGGTGCGGCGGATGTCCAGGCGGACCGAGGCGTAGAACTTGAGCGCGTTGCCGCCGGTGGTGGTTTCGGGGCTGCCGAACATCACGCCGATCTTCATGCGAATCTGGTTGATGAAGATGACCATGCAGTTGGTCTTCTTGATGGTGGCGGTCAACTTGCGCAGGGCCTGGCTCATGAGGCGGGCTTGCAGGCCGGGCAGGGAGTCGCCCATTTCGCCCTCGATTTCCGCCTTGGGGGTGAGTGCGGCCACCGAGTCAACCACGATCAGGTCGACCGCGCCGGAGCGAACCAGGCTGTCGACGATTTCGAGCGCTTGCTCGCCGGTGTCGGGTTGGGAGATCAGCAGGTCGGGCAGGTTCACGCCGAGCTTTTGCGCGTACTGCACGTCCAGCGCGTGCTCGGCGTCGACGAAGGCGCAGGTACCGGCCTGTTTTTGCATTTCGGCGATGACCTGCAGGGTCAGGGTGGTCTTGCCCGAGGACTCGGGGCCGTAGATCTCGATCACCCGGCCGCGGGGCAGGCCGCCCACGCCCAGGGCGATGTCCAGGCCCAGCGAGCCGGTGGAGACGACCTGGATGTCCTCGATCTTCTCGCCCTCGCCCAAGCGCATGATGGTGCCCTTGCCGAACTGCTTCTCGATCTGGGCCAGGGCGGCCTGCAGGGCCTTGGACTTTTCGCTGTCGGCGCTGCCGATCTTGCTACCCTTGACTTGAACGTCCATGAGAATCTCCTTGTGAATCAATCGGTTACGGATCTGTTAACCATCTGCGTCGAGCGCCGGAAAGAAGCTGTCTCGAACTACAGGCTGGATGCGTGATCAGTACTTTAGCGAGTTGTATCTGGATTGGAAGTCTTTTTTTGGTCAGTTTGCCTGACTAAAAAGCTAGTATCCAGGCATGTCTGAAACGCCTCCCTCCCCTGCGGTCGCCGCGTCGGATTCGTCCGATGAAGGCTGGCGCCTCGACCACCTGGGCCGCCTGCTGGGCCACGCCATGCGTCGCTTCGACGATCGGGTGCTGTACCTGATGGCCCATGACCTGGACGTACCTCTGGCCTTGTCCAACCTGGCCGCGCGGGCCCAGGTCGGGGCGGCCCATGTCCATATCACCCGTCACCTCTCGCTGAAAGGCTCGCGCCTCACCGAACTGGCGCAAGCAGCCGGCATGAGCAAGCAGGCGATGGCCGATCTGGTGTCGCAGTGCGAAGCCTGGGATCTGGTCACCCGTGTGCCCGACTCGCGCGATGGCCGCGCGCGCCTGGTGTGCTTCACGCCCACCGGCCTGGCCTGGCTGGCGGCCTTTCGCAAAGCGGTGGCCCAGGCCGAAGCGGAGTTCCGCGCCGAGGTGGGCCAAGAGATTGCCACCGTGGTGGCCATGGGCCTGGAGGCCTATGCGGGACCAGCGGCCTGAAGGCGCCTCCCACCCCCTGCCATCGACTGGCCAACGCCGTACGGCGCTCGCCTGGCGGGCCCGGGTGGCCCTCTAGAATCGGGCTGACACAGGGCCGCACGCTGGCAGCGGGCGATTCGAGCCGAAGGAGACAAAGATGCGCATCCTGATTGCCGAAGACGACCAGGTTCTGGCCGACGGCCTGCTTCGAAGCCTGCGCGCCTCCGGCGCGGCGGTGGACCATGTGGCCAGCGGCGCCGAGGCCGACGCGGCGCTGATGACGAACAACGAGTTCGACCTCATCATCCTCGACCTGGGCCTGCCTCGCATGCACGGCCTCGAGGTGCTGCGGCGCCTGCGCGCCCGCGGGTCTGCGCTGCCCGTCTTGATCCTCACTGCCGCCGACAGCGTCGAGGAGCGGGTCAAGGGCCTGGACCTGGGCGCCGACGACTACATGGCCAAGCCCTTCTCGCTGCAGGAGTTGGAGGCACGGGTGCGCGCCCTGACCCGGCGCGGCATGGGCGGCACCAGCAGCACGATCAAGCACGGCCCGCTGATCTACGACCAGGCCGGCCGGGTGGCCACGATCGACGGCCGCATGGTCGAACTCTCGGCCCGCGAACTCGGCCTGCTGGAGGTGTTGCTACAGCGCGCCGGCCGGCTGGTGAGCAAGGACCAGTTGGTCGAACGTCTGTGTGAATGGGGAGAGGAAGTCTCGAACAACGCGATCGAGGTCTACATCCACCGCCTGCGCAAGAAGATCGAAAAGGGGCCGATCCGCATCGCCACCGTGCGCGGACTCGGCTATTGCCTCGAGAAGATCCCGGGCTGAGTTCCGCCCTGATCTCGTAGCGCCAGCAAGTTCCCCATGCGCATCTTTCAGCGCGAGCAGCGCTCGCTGTTCGGCGAGATCCTGGACTGGATGCTCACCCCACTGCTGCTGCTGTGGCCGGTGAGCCTGGCCCTGACCTGGCTGGTCGCGCAGAACATCGCCGGCAAGCCCTTCGACCGGGCGCTCGAATACAACGTGCAGGCACTCTCCCAACTGGTGACCGTGCACCAGGGTCGGCCCAGCTTCAATCTGCCCGGACCGGCACGGGAGATCCTGCGCGCCGATGATGCCGACCAGGTCTACTACCAGGTGATGGCCGCCGGCGGTGAGCTGCTCAGCGGAGACCGCGATCTGCCGCCACCTCCCTCGGACGAGACGCCAACACCCGCCGAGGTCCATTTGCGCGACGACGAGATGCGCGGCCTGGAGGTACGGGTGGCCTACACCTGGGTGCAGCTCGACACCGGGCAGCCACGGCCGGCCCTGGTGCAGGTGCAAGTGGCCGAAACCCGGGAAAAGCGCTCGGTGCTGGCCACCGAGATCATCAAGGGCGTGATGCTCCCGCAGTTCGTCATCCTGCCGCTGGCGGTGCTGCTGGTCTGGCTGGCACTGGTCCGCGGCATCCAGCCGCTGTCCCGGCTGGAAGAGCGCATCCGCGCGCGCAAGCCCGATGACCTTTCGCCGCTGGACGACAGCGCGGTTCCGATGGAGGTGGCGCCCTTGGTCTCCTCGGTCAACGACCTCCTGACCCGGCTAAAGGACTCGATTGCGGCGCAAAAACGCTTCCTGGCCGATGCCGCGCATCAACTCAAGACACCGCTGGCCGGCCTGCGCATGCAGGCGGATTTGGCGCAGCGCGAGGGCAATGACGCCGAGGAGCTCAAGCAGTCGCTCAAGCAGATCGGCCGGGCCAGCATTCGGGCCACGCACACGGTGAACCAGCTGCTGGCGCTGGCCCGGGCCGAGGGCAGCGGC
This sequence comes from Comamonadaceae bacterium, assembly GCA_947449025.1. Taxonomy (GTDB): domain Bacteria; phylum Pseudomonadota; class Gammaproteobacteria; order Burkholderiales; family Burkholderiaceae_C; genus Ramlibacter. Next base: position 16,404 of record CANFQF010000031.1, on the reverse strand, counting down.
CGGCCGGCCGTACTGCAGGACTGCAACCTCGCCGAGATCACGATGGAAGTGGTGCGCGAGGCACTGCCACGCGCCATGGACAAAAGCCTCGACCTGGGCTACGACGGCGCCACGCCCGAGTCAGCGGGCGTCGTGCTGCGGGGCAACCGCACGCTGATCAAGGAGGCAGTGAGCAACCTGGTCGACAACGCACTGAACTACACGCCTTCCAGCGCGCAGCAGCCAGGCATCGTCACCGCCCGTGTGCTGGCCGACCCCTTCGGCCAGGTGCTGGTGCTGCAGGTGGAGGACACCGGTCCCGGCATCCCGCCCGGCGAACGGGAGCTGGTCTTCCAGCCCTTCTACCGGGCCCTGGGCACCAACGTCGATGGCTCGGGCCTGGGGCTGTCCATCGTGCGGGAAATCGCCCGTCAGCACTACGCCGAAATCCAGGTGGAGGCCGCGCACGCGGCGGGGCCGCTGCCGGGGACACGCATCAGCCTGCGCTTTCGCCTGAAGGACCAGCCCGGGGCCTGACGCGGCCGGGCCTGCGCACAAGGCGGGCCGCATCGGCGCCAAGCCAAGTGCCGCCGGGGTCAAACCCCACCCACATCGCCCTCAGCGACAGGGGCGTAGGGCTTGGCTGCCGAGTGCTGGCTGCAGCTCGGCCAGCCGCGCACGCAGGACGTCATCAACCGCCGGAAGGCGCAGCGCCAAGCCGCGCAGCTCGGGCCGCTCCAGGACCACCCGGGCGGTACGCACACCGCGGGCCGCCAGGGCCTCGAGCTGGGCGTTGGCCGCGTCCTGGCTGGGAAAGCCCCCAAGCGACAGACCGGGCTCCAGCGCCGGGTTGGAGACCGCCTCGAACACCACACCGCGTCCGCGCAACTCGGCGCGCTTGCGCTCCAGGGCCCGGTTGTCGGGGTACTTACCCATGTAGACGATCCAGCGGCCCGCCTCGGCCGCAGTGTCCAGGCTCCAACTGCCGTTGGGCCAGCTCGCAAGGGCCCGGCGCAAGCTGCCCACGGCGGTGTCATCCAGGGGGGAGGTGATCAGGCACTGGCGCACGGGCGCGGAGGCACTGAGTTCAGCCAGCCGGGCCGCTTCGGCGGCGGTGAGAACCCGCAGCTTGTCGGCGTGGCGTTGGGCCTCTACGCGCTGGGGCTCGGCCTGTTGCTCGGGCCCCAGGCCCCAGGGCGCGAGCCAGCCATGGGCCCAGGCCAGCCAAGCCAGGTTGCCGGCCAGCAGCAAGAGCACGAAGCGGCGCAGCGCCATCAGCCGCCTCCCAAAGGCCGCACACTGACCTCGGCGCTGGTCACGATCTGGATCCCGGCCGCCGTGTCCAGCAGCAGTGCGCCCGATGCGTCCACGCCCGCGCCACGGCCCTCGGTGCCGTCGGACAGGCGCAGGGGCTGCTCGCGCAGCAGGTCGCGTGCGGCGTAGGGGGCTTGCAGGGGTGCAAAGCCCTCCTGCTCGAACGCCAGCAAAGCATCTACCAGGGCCGGCAGCACCAGGCCGAGCACCTGGCCCGCCTGGGCCTGCGGCCACCATTCCCGCAAGGCCGCGGGCGGGGTGGACAAACCTGCGGCCGCCGGCGGGGCCAGGTTGATGCCAACGCCCACCACGGTATAGCGGCCGGCAGCGCCCTCGCCGCCCTCCCGACGCGGGACACCGGCGTGGGGCAGCAGCGGCCGATCCAGCTGGCGCGCCGGCTCGGGAAAGGCCGCCGTCTCGACCAGGATGCCCGCCAGCTTGCGGCCCTGCACCCAGAGATCGTTGGGCCATTTGAGGCTGATGCGCTCGCCTGCGGGGTCCAGCGCCTGGGCCAAGGCCAGGCCCACCGCGAGCGACAGGCCAGACCAATCGCGTGGGGCCAGCGCCAGGCCCAATGAGAAGGTGAGGGCGGGCAGATCAGGCCCGCCGCCAGCCAGGGTATCGGCCGCACGGCCCGCTTCGGCCAGGCTGTGCCATTGGCGACCCAGCCGTCCGCGGCCGGCGGTCTGCCGCTCGGCAACCAGGAGCAGGGGCTCGGTGCGTCCCGTCCGCGCCCGTTGCATGAGCTCGGTGTTGGTCGAGCCGATTTCGGGCAGGACCTCGACGGTGAAACCCGCCAGCTTGGGCGCCACCGTCTCCCAGATCGCTTCGGCAGGCCATCGCATCGTGCCTGGCGTCCTGCTCAATGGGAGGGGGTGGAAAGGGCTGACTCCCCAGCTTGGCCCTTGGAACCGGCGCCCTTCTTGTTGGCTTTCTTGTTGGCCTTCTTGTCGACCTTTTTGTCGGCCTTTTTAGCCTCGCCCTTGGTGCCCTTGGCTTTCCCTTTGCTGCTCTTTTTGCTCTTCTTTTCTTTTTTGCCCTCGCCCGCCAGCAAGGTGCCGCGGCAGCTGGCCGCACCACACCAGCAGGGGTACTCTGCCTTTAGCTTCTTGGTGTAGGGCGCGTCGATGATCAGGCCGTAGTCGTAGCTGAGCTCCTCGCCAGCGTGGATGTTGCGCAGCGCCTTGATGAACACCCGGCCCTCATCCTCGTCGGCCTCACAGCTGGGGTCACAGCTGTGGTTGATCCAGCGCGAGGAGTTGCCGCCGTAGAGGGCGTCAATCACGCGGCCGTCATCGATGTGGAAGTAGAAGGTGTGGTTGGGGTCGCTCGGATCATGCGGATGGCGACGCAGGGCCTCCTTCCAAGTGATGATCTCGCCAACGTACTCGATGATGGGCTCGCCTTCGGCGATATCCTGCAGGGCGAAAACGCCTCGGCCGTGGACACCCGAGCGGCGGACCTGGATTCGTCTGCCTGCCGCTGCTGCTGTGGTGGCGGCGGTGTCGGCGGGCGGCTTGGCCCGGCCCGGAGCCGGCTTTTTGGTGGGCATGGCCTGAAAACCTGTTAAGTTGAAGAGTGCATGTGCGCGCGTGTGCGTGCGCACGCGCGAGAGGCCCGATTGTAGAAACAACCTGAGGGCCCGGGCTGGCAACAGCGCGGGGCCCCCTGCAGACACATATGAGCAAGACACTGGTCATCGCCGAAAAGCCCTCCGTGGCCCAGGACATCGTCCGCGCCCTCACGCCGGTGGCGGGCAAGTTCGACAAGCACGACGAGTACTTCGAGAACGAGCGCTACGTGGTCACCAGCGCCGTCGGCCACCTGGTCGAGATCCAGGCGCCGGAGAAGTACGACATCAAACGCGGCAAGTGGAGCTTCACCCACTTGCCGGTGATCCCGCCCTATTTCGACCTCAAGCCGGTAGACAAGACCAAGACCCGGCTCAATGCGGTGGTCAAGCAGGCCAAGCGCAAGGACGTGAGCGATCTGATCAACGCCTGCGACGCCGGCCGCGAGGGTGAACTGATCTTCCGCCTGATCGAGCAGTACGCCTTTGGCAATGACGATGCCGCAGCGGGCCGCGCCAAGGCCGCACGAAAGCCGGTCAAGCGCCTGTGGCTGCAGTCGATGACCCCCGACGCGATCCGCAAGGGCTTCGAGCAGCTTCGCAGCGAGCAGCAGATGGCCGGCCTGGCCGACGCCGCCCGCTCGCGCTCCGAAGCCGACTGGCTGGTGGGCATCAACGGTACCCGCGCCTTCACCGCATTCAACTCACGCGACGGCGGCTTTTTCCTCACCACCGTGGGCCGGGTGCAGACACCCACCCTGGCGGTGGTGGTCGAGCGCGAGGAGCAAATCCGCAAGTTCGTGAGCCGCGACTACTGGGAAATCCACGCCCAGTTCGACGCCGCCGCCGGCCCCTACGCAGGCAAGTGGTTCGACCCCCAGTGGAAGAAGAACGACGAAGACGCCGAGAAAAAGGCCGACCGCACCTGGACCGCGCAGGAGGCCCTGGCCATCGCCGACGCTGTGCGCGGCCAAAAGGCCACCGTCACCGAGGAGTCGATCCCCAAGACCGAGGCCTCGCCGGGACTGTTCGACCTGACCTCGCTGCAACGCGAAGCCAACGGACGCTTCGGCTTTTCAGCCAAGACCACTTTGGCACTGGCGCAAAGCCTCTACGAGCGCCACAAGGCCCTGACCTACCCGCGTACCGACTCGCGTCACCTGCCCGAGGACTATGTCGGCCCGGTCAAGGAGACGATGCAGATGCTGGCCCAGTCGGGTATGGCCCATCTGGCGCCGTTCGCACGCCAGGCACTCGAGGGTGGCTTTGTGAAGCCGAACAAGCGCATCTTCGACAACAAGAAGGTGTCGGACCACTTCGCCATCATCCCCACCCTGCAGGCGCCCAGCGGTCTGTCGGAGGCCGAGCAAAAGCTCTATGACTTGGTGGTCAAGCGCTTCCTCTCGGTCTTCTTCCCCAGCGCCGAGTTCATGGTGACCACCCGCATCAGCACGGCCGCGGGCCACAGCTTCAAGAGCGTGGGCAAGGTGCTGGTCAAGCCGGGATGGCAGGCGATCTGGGGCAAGGAAGCCGACGAGGAAGGTGACGAAAACAGCAAGATGCTCGCTGCGGTTCAGCCTGGCGAGCAGGTGCCGGTGGCGCAAGTCGAGGCCAAGGGCCTCAAGACCCGGCCGCCCGCCCGCTACAACGAAGCCACCTTGCTCGGCGCCATGGAAGGCGCCGGCAAGATGGTGGAAGACGAAGAGCTGCGAGAGGCCATGCAGGAAAAAGGCCTGGGCACGCCAGCGACGCGCGCGGCCATCATTGAAGGCCTGATCAATGAGAAGTACATGCTGCGCGAGGGCCGCGACCTGATCCCGACGGCCAAGTCCTTCCAGCTCATGACCTTGCTGCGAGGCCTGGGCGTCGAAGAACTGTCCCGGCCCGAACTCACAGGCAACTGGGAGTACCAGCTGGCGCAGATGGAAAAGGGCGCACTCTCGCGCGAAGCCTTCATGCAGGACATCGCCGCGATGACCGAACGCATCGTGAAGAAGGCCAAGGAGTACGACCGCGATACCGTGCCTGGCGACTACGCCACGCTACACAGCCCCTGCCCCAACTGTGGTGGCGTGGTGAAGGAAAACTACCGCCGCTATGCCTGCGCCGGCAAGCGCGGTGACGGCCAAGACAGTTGCGGCTTTTCCTTCACCAAGATGCCCGCTGGCCGCGCCTTCGAGCCGGCCGAGGTCGAGCAGTTCATGCGTGACAAAAAGATTGGCCCGCTCGAGGGCTTTCGCTCCAAGGCCGGCTGGCCCTTCGTCGCCGAGATTGCGCTGAAATTCAGCGACGAAGACAAGAACTGGAAGCTCGAATTCGATTTCGGCGACGAGGCCGACCCTGCCGAGACCGGTGAACTGGTGGACTTTGGCGCCATGGAGCCGCTGGGGCCCTGCCCCAAGTGCGGCGCGCGGGTGTTCGAGTTTGGCAAGAACTATGTGTGCGAAAAGGGCGTGCCGACTGCCGCCCAAGCCACGCCCACCTGCGACTTCAAGAGCGGCCAGATCATCCTGCAGCAGCCGGTCGAGCGCGCTCAGATGGAAAAGCTGCTGGCAACCGGCAAGACCGACCTGCTGGACAAGTTCGTCTCCATGCGCACGCGCCGCGCCTTCAAGGCCTTCCTGGCCTGGGACGCGGAGGCGGGCAAAGTGAACTTCGAGTTCGAACCGCGCGCGAGCAAGTTCCCGCCGCGCAAGACGGCGGCCGGCGCACCCGCGCGCACCCCGTTTGGCAAGGTGGCGGCGAGCAAGGCAGCGCCCGCCAAAAAGGCGGCTGCCGGCAAAGCCGCGGCGACAAAAGCCCCGGCGGCCAAGAAGGCCGCCAAGCCCAAGGCGCCACGCAAGGCAGGTGCAGGGCTCACCCCCAGCGCCGCGCTGGCGGCGGTCATCGGCCCCGAGGCAGTGGCCCGCACCGAGGTGATCAAGAAGCTGTGGGACTACATCAAGGCCAATGGCCTGCAGGATGCGACCAATAAGCGCGCGATCAACGCCGACGCCAAGCTTGAGGCCGTGTTCGGCAAGCCCCAGGTGACGATGTTCGAACTGGCCGGCATCGTCGGCAAGCATTTGCAAATCTGAGGCGCACAGGCGGAGGCGCGCCAGCGCCTCCGAGGCCCCCAGGGCACCACCGCGTCCTCAGAGCAGCTTGGCCAGCGCTTCGGCGCCCCGGCGCAAAACCGGAAGCAGGCGATCCGCCATCTCACCGGCACTCACTTGCGAGGCGTGCACACTCACCGTCATCGCAACCTCGGTCGGGCCGCCGGTGGCCGTGGGCACTGGCACGGCAATCGAGCGCAGCCCGATCTCGTACTCCTCGTCGCTCACTGCGTAACCGTCTGCGCGCGCGCGCTGGACGATATCCAGGATGGCGTCGACATCCGTCACGGTCTTGCTGGTGAAGGCGCGCAAGTCGGTATGACCCAGTCGCATACGCACTTGCGCGTCCGACAGTCCCGCTAACAGCACCCGGCCGGTGGACAAGCAAAACGCCGGCAGCCGCGTGCCCACGCCCACCACGGGGGAGAACACCTTGCGACTTTGCGAGCGGCCCATGAAGACCGCCGCCGTCTCGTCGAGCACCGCCACCGAGGCGGTCTCTCCCGTCTCGGCGCTCACGGTGTCCAGCACGGGCTGCGCCTTGCGGGGCAGAGGCGCCGCCGACAACAGGCCATAGCCCAGGCGCAATACCCGCAGGTCGAGCGAGAAGTACTTGCCGTCGTAGTCGGCATACCCCAGCTTGGTGAGCGTGAGCAGATAGCGCCGTGCGCTGGCGCGGCTCATACCGGTACGCGCGGCGACTTCGGTCAGCGTCAGACGCGGGTGGCGGGCGTCAAAGGCCTCGATGACCCCCAGGCCGTGCTCCAGGGAGGCGACGAAGTCGCGCCGGTCCAGCTTCATCGCCAGACCGCAACGAGTGTTCGCATTGCGGACAAATTGGAATTCACGACACGTCCCTGGGGAAATTTAATGAGCCAATCCTAAACTCCCCGAAGTTCGCATCGCGCACTTCCAAGCAGGACACACAGGAGACAAGCAGCATGACCACTTCCATCAAGACCCTTGCGGCGGGCCTGGCCCTCGCGGTGCTGGCCACCAGCGCCGCAGCGCAATCCTGGCCCACCAAGCCAGTGAAATTGATCGTGCCCTTCCCCGCCGGCGGCACCACCGATGCCCTGCCGCGGATCATGGCGGAGAAGCTGCAAGCCAAGTGGGGGCAGCCGGTGGTGGTGGAAAACCGAGTGGGTGCCGGCGGCAATAGCGGCGCTGACTTCGCCTTCCGCGCTGAGCCCGATGGCCATACCCTGCTGGTGAGCGCGCCCGGACCGCTGGTGGTGGCGCCTTCGTTGGTGCGCAAGCTGCCCTTCGACCCGCAGAAGTTTGTCCCCGTGACCATGCTGGCCACCATGCCCAATTTGCTCGTGACACGCCCGACGCTCCCGGCTGCCAACGCGCAGGAATTGGTGGCCCTGGCCAAAAAGGAAGCCGGCAAGCTCAGCTTCGGCTCGCAGGGCGTGGGCACCACCTCGCACCTGACCGCAGCGATGTTCGAGCAGATGACGGGCACCGACCTCGTGCATGTGCCCTACAAAGGCACCGCGCCAGCGCTGACCGACCTGATGGGGGGGCAGATCGACATCATGTTCGACAATGTCACCTCCTCGACCCAACCCTACAAGGCGGGCCGCATCCGGGCCCTCGCGGTAGCCGCACCCAAGCGCCTGGCCACGCTGCCCGAGATCCCCACCGCCGACGAAGTCGGACTCAAGGGCTTTTACAGCAGCACCTTCGTTGCCATGGTGGCTCCGCCCGGCACCCCAGCGGCGCTCACCGCCCGTATTCAGAAAGACGTCGCAGAGGTGCTGCGCATGCCCGACGTGCGCAGCAAGTTCCTGGAGCTCGGCGCCGAGCCGGTGGGCGACTCGCAGGCCGAGCTGGGCCGCTTCCTGGCCAACGAAACCACCCGCTGGCGCGACGTGATCCAGAAGGCCAACGTGCAGCCGGAGTGACGATGCAGACAGCCACCATCGACACCAGCGGTCTGAAGCGGCGCCTCTGGCCCGAGGAGGGGATCACCCGCATCCCCTACTGGGCCTACCAGGACCCGGACGTTTACCGCCAGGAGCAGGCGCGCGTGTATCAGGGCGACACCTGGAGCTACCTGTGCCTAGAGGCCGAAGTGGCGAACTTGGGCGATTTCGTCAACACCTTCATCGGCGAGACGCCGGTGGTGGTCGCACGCGACCAAGACGGCGAGCTCTACGCCTTCGAGAACCGCTGCTCCCACCGCGGCGCACTGATCTGCCTGGAGAACGCGGGCAACACCGAACAGTTCACCTGCGTCTACCACGCCTGGTCCTATGACCTACAAGGCACGCTCAAGGGCGTGGCCTTCGAGGCCGGAGTGGGCGGCAAGGGCGGAATGCCCGAGGGCTTTTGCAAAGAGGACCATTCACCGCGCAAGCTGCGGGTCGCCACCACCTGCGGCCTGGTGTTCGCCAGCTTCTCCGACGACGTGCCCGACATCGAGGCCTACATCGGCGAGGCGGTGCTCGCGCGCATCCGCCGCATCTTGGGCAAGGGCGAGGTGGAGGTGCTGGGCCGCTTCACCCAGAAGCTCCCGAACAACTGGAAGCTGTACTTCGAGAACGTGAAGGACAGCTACCACGCGAGCTTGCTACACCTGTTCCTCACCACCTTTGACGTCAACCGCCTCACTCAAAAGGGTGGCCTGATCGTCTCGGAGGACGGCGGCAACCATGTGAGCTACTCGATGGTGATCCCCGGCGAAAAGCACGGCAGCGAGTACCGCGACCAGGGCATTCGCAGCGAGAAAAGCAGCTATCGCCTGAAGGACCCGAGCTTCCTGGATGGTCATGACGAGATCGGCGACGGCATCACGCTGCAGATCCTCTCGGTCTTCCCCGGGTTCGTGCTGGGACAGGTCTACAACTCCTTTGTCGTGCGCCAGGTTCTGCCCAAGGGTCAAGAAGAGACCGAGCTGAACTGGACTTACTTCGGCTTCCGGGATGACACGCCCGAGCAACGCCGCGCCCGCCTCAAGCAGTTGAACCTTGTGGGGCCGGCAGGCCTGGTCTCGATGGAGGACGGCTGCGTGGGCGGCTTCGTGCAGCGCGGCGTGGCTACGGCTGGTGAGGGCAGCGCCCTGGTGCAGATGGGAGGCGAGGCCTCGGTCTCTACCGACACCCGCGCGACCGAGGCCTCGGTACGCGGTTTCTGGCGCGCATGGCGCAAGCACATGGATGTCTGAGATGAAGCAACTGCAAGCGCACTTGGAAGTGCACCTGGCCGTGAGCCTGCTGCAGGCACGCTACGCGCAGGCCATCGACGACGACCGGCTGGAGGAATGGCCGGAGTTCTTCACCGACGATTGCCTCTACGTGGTCACCTCGCACGACAACCACGTCCGCGGCCTGCAGGCGGGGATCGTCTACTGCGACAGCAAGGGCATGCTGCAGGACCGCGTCTCGGGACTGCGCGAGGCCAATATTTTCGAGAGCCACCGCTACCGCCACATCGTCTCCTTGCCAGCGACGGTGCAGGCCGAGGGCGGGGTGGTGAAGGCTCGCACGCCCTTTGCGGTCTATCGCATCACCCGCCGCAAGCCCAGCGAGCTGTTCGTGACAGGCAGCTACGAGGATGAATTCGTCCAGGGCGCCGATGGCGAACTGCGCATCGCGCGCCGGGTAGTGGTGTGCGACAGCTCCGTGTTCGACACCCTGCTGGCCATTCCGCTTTGAGCGCTTTTCGCATCCGCGTGGAGGGCGGGCCGGCGTTCGACTGCGGCGCTAACGACAACCTGGTCAGTGCCGCCGAGCGCGCAGGGTGGCAGCTGCCCGCCTCCTGCCGGGCCGGCGCCTGCGGCAGCTGCGAAGGCGAGATCACCGCCGGGGACTTCGTGCTGCCCGGACGCCAGGGGGAGGGCGCGCTGCATTGCGGTCCTGCGCGCGCGGTCAAGCTCTGTCGCGCGCGGCCCCGGTCGGACCTGACCCTCGCGCCGCGCGAGATCGCCCCGGTCGACCCGAAGTCGCGCAAGCCGCTGGCGGCCAAGGTGCTGCGCATCGATCGCCCGGCGCACGACGTTGCCGTCCTCAAGCTGCGCTTTCCGGCCGGCGTGCGCGCCAAGTTCCGCGCAGGCCAATACCTCAAGGTGTTGTTGCCCGATGGCGCGGAGCGCTGCTTTTCCATGGCTAATCCGCCGCAAGCCAACGACGGCGTGGAGTTGCATGTGCGCCAACTGCCCGGGGGGCGGTTTTCAGACCTGGTCTTTGGACCGCTACAGCCGGGCGATGCGGTTCAGGTCCGGATGCCGCTGGGCGAGTTCTTTGTGCGCGATTCGGAGCAAGCGCTCCTCTTCGTCGCTGGTGGCACCGGCTTCGCACCGGTGCAGTCGATGGTCGAGGACCTGCTTCGGCGCAAGGTGCAGCGGCCAATCACGGTGTATTTCGGTGCGCGTACCCCTGCACAGCTCTATCCCGCGGCAGTGGCCCGGCAATGGATGGAACAGCGTCCCAGCCTGCGCTGGGTGCCGGTGGTATCGGACCCGCAGCCAGGCGACGGCTGGCAGGGCCGAACGGGCTACGTCCATGCGGCGGTTCTGGAGGATCACCCAACGATGGCGGGTCAAGCCGTCTACGCCTGCGGCGCGCCGGGGCTGATTGAGGCAGCCCGCAGTGGCTTCATGGCGGCCGGCCTCTCGCCAGGCGACTTCCACTGCGACGCCTTCGTGCCAGCGGCAGAACGCGAGGAGTGATCGCGAGGGGCGGGGCCATAAGAGTCTCCTAGTTGGCCAGCGCGTCCTTCACCTGGCCCAAGTCCATCCCGTACATGTCGGCAAAGGCCTCCACGGATTGGCCGCTGGCCTCGTAGGCGCGCCGCAGGGCCTCGCGCTTGGCCGCAAAGGCAGCCAGCTCGGACCAGGCCTCGTCCACCAAGGCCAGGGCCTGCGGATCCTGCGTGCGCACCTGGGCCAACCAATCGGCGCGGTCCTGACCGGCGGTGTGCACCGGCTCCAAGGCGTGGGCAATGCAGCCCAGGGCCCAGGCCCGGGCCGCCTGCGGGTCGCGCCCCTGACGACGGCGCCAGATCTCCATCACCGCATGCAGCACATGCTCGGGCGCGGCCGACTGCACCGGCTCGCCATCGAGGCCGCAGCGTGGGTGGCCCTCGGCAACTGCCTGCAGGTAGCGGCTGCTGCGCACATGCTGGCCCAGGGCGAGCTTGAGTTCGCCGGGGACCAGGGCCTCGCCGTGCGCGGCAACCAGGTCCTCGAAGATGCCCAATTTGAGCGGGCGGGGCCGCGGGCCAAACAGGCGCGGGTGCAGGTCGGCCAGTTGCACAAGCAGGGGATGCACCGGGCGGGGCACCGGGCGACCACCACCCTTGCCACCCCTGCCGCCCCTGTCACCCGCCCTGCCGGCTTTTCCAGCACCTCTGCCGCCCTCGCGGTCTTTGGCTCCGCTGGCGCTGGCGCCATTGCCACTGGCCCGGTCCGCGTCACGGCCCTGGCCTCGGCGGCCACGTGAGTTGTCGTTGGGAGGGGTTTCGGCGGCGGCCGGCGTGCTGTCGGCGGCGGGCATAGCGTGATCGGTCATGGGGCGACACTGTAGCCGCCCGGGGCACAATTGCGGGTATGAAGATCGAAAAAGACACCGTGGTGACCATGCGCCTGCGCGTGGCCGATGACAAGGGCCAGTTGATCCAGGACAGCAAGGAGCCGGTCTCCTACCTGCACGGCGGCCATGGCAACACCCTGCCTGCCATTGAGCAGGCGCTGGAAGGCAAGAGCGCCGGCGAGCAGGTGAACTTGGTCCTCGCCCCGCAGGACGGCTTCGGCGAGATCGACCCTGCCTTGGTGCGCACGATCGCCAAGCGCGACTTCCCTCCGGGCGTGAAAGTGGGCGGCGAACTGGAGCTGCCGGGACCGGCCGGCGAGCCGCAGTACTTCACTGTGGTGAAGATCAAGGGCGACCAGGTCCTCCTCGACGGCAACCACCCGCTGGCGGGCCGCACCCTGCGCGTCACGATCGCCGTGACCGAAGTACGCATGGCGTCGGGCGAGGAAGTCGCCCACGGGCATGCGCACGGCGCGCACGGCCACCACCATCACTGAGCCACCGAGTCGGCGTTCAAGCGCCTAGCTGCGTCGAGTGGGCTCGACGCGCTGACGCACCGTCTGCGCAGACAAGCCTCGTCCTAAGGCTCGGGGCTAGATCGCCAAAAAGAAAGGCGCCTTGCGGCGCCTTTCCTGTGTCCGCTGGGTCCGCGATCAGCGGCCCACCACGCGGGCCATCTCGAGCACCTTGTTGGAGTAGCCCCACTCGTTGTCGTACCAGCTCACAAGCTTGACGAAGGTGCTGTCCAGGGCAATGCCGGCCTCGGCGTCGAAGATGGAGGTGCGCGAGTCACCACGGAAGTCGGTGGCCACCACCTTGTCCTCGGTGTAGCCCAGCACGCCCTTGAGCGCGCCTTCGGACTGGGCCTTGAACTCGGCGCAGATGTCCTTGTACGAGGCTTCCTTGGACAACTCCACGGTCAGGTCGACCACCGACACGTCAGAGGTGGGCACGCGGAAGGACATGCCGGTCAGCTTGCCCTTGAGCGAGGGCAGCACCACGCCGACGGCCTTGGCCGCACCGGTGCTCGACGGAATGATGTTCTCCAGGATGCCGCGGCCGCCGCGCCAATCTTTGTTGGAGGGGCCGTCGACCGTTTTTTGCGTGGCGGTGGCGGCGTGCACAGTGGTCATAAGGCCGCGCTTGATGCCCCACTTGTCATGCAGCACCTTGGCCAGGGGGGCCAGGCAGTTGGTGGTGCAGGAGGCGTTGGAGATGATGGCCTCGCCCTTGTACGTGTCGTGATTGACGCCGTAGACGAACATCGGGGTGTCGTCCTTGGAAGGCGCGGACATGATGACCTTCTTGGCGCCAGCGTCCAGGTGCTTTTGCGCGCCGGCCTTGTCCAGAAAGATGCCGGTGGCCTCGATCACGATGTCGGCGCCGACCTCGCCCCACTTCAGTTCGGCCGGGTCCTTGACCGCGGTCAGGCGGATCTTCTTGCCGTTGACGATCAGGGTATTGCCATCGACCGAAACCTCACCCTCGAAACGGCCATGCACGCTGTCGTACTTGAGCATGTAGGCCAGGTAATCGGGCTCGAGCAGGTCGTTGATGCCGACCACTTCGATGTCCTTGAAGTTTTGCACCGCGGCGCGAAACACCATGCGGCCAATGCGACCGAACCCGTTGATACCAATCTTGAGAGCCATGTGCGTGATCCCGTGAGGAGTTGAAAAAGAGGGCCTACTTCAGCCCGCGAGCACCGCGCGGACGGTGTCCGCAACGTTCTCGGGGGTGAAGCCGAAATGCTTGAACAGTACCGGCGCAGGGGCCGACTCGCCGTAGGTGTCGATGCCGACCACCGCGGCGCAGCCGTACTTCCACCAACCATCGGTGACGCCCATCTCGACAGCGATACGCGGCACGCCACGCGGCAGCACTTCTTCCTTGTAGGCGCGGTCCTGGCGGTCGAAGGTGGTGGTCGAGGGCATGGAGACCACTCGCACCGCAATGCCGCTGGCGGCCAGTTGCTCCTGCGCCTTAAGCGCCAGCTGCACCTCGGAGCCGGTCGCAATGATCACCGCCTGGGCCTTGCGCTTCATGCCCACTTCAGAGGGCTCGGCCAGCACATAGGCGCCGCGGGGAATGTCTTCCAGACCCGCCTTGGGCAGGTAGGGGAGGTTCTGGCGCGAGAGCAAGAGCGCTGTGGGGCGGTGTTTGTTTTCCAGCGCCACGGCCCAGGCCACTGCCGTCTCGGCGGTGTCGGCGGGGCGCCAGACGTCGAGGCCGGGGATCAGGCGCAGGCTGGCCGCGTGCTCGATCGACTGGTGGGTGGGGCCGTCTTCGCCCAGGCCGATGGAGTCGTGGGTGAACACATGAATCACCCGCTGCTTCATCAGCGCCGCCATGCGGATGGCGTTGCGGCTGTAGTCGCTGAAGGTGAGGAAGGTGCCGCCGTAGGGGATGTAACCGCCGTGCAGAGCCACGCCGTTCATGACCGCGGCCATGCCGAACTCGCGCACGCCATAGTTGATGTGGCGGCCAATCTGGCCGGCATCGTCACGCTTGACGGAGCCGTCGGCGTTCATGCGCAGGGCCGGGGTGCTCTTGGTGTTGGTCAGATTGGAGCCGGTCAGGTCGGCGCTGCCGCCGAGCATCTCGGGCAGGCCGGCGGTGAAGGCTTCCAGCGCGATCTGCGAGGCCTTGCGTGAGGCCACGGTCTCGGCCTTGGTGTGGGCACCGATGGCGGCGTCTACCGCCACCTGGGCGAACTGGCGCGGCAGCTCGCCCCGCATGCGGCGCTCGAATTCAGCGGCCTGCTCCGGGTGGGCCTTGGCATAGGCGGCGAAACGCTGCTTCCACTCGGCCTGGCTCTTCTTGCCGGCGGCCTTGGCGTCCCAGGCGGCGTAGATGTCCTTCGGGATCACGAAGGGCTCTTGATTCCAGCCGATGGACTCGCGCGTGAGCTTGATCTCCTCGGCTCCCAGCGGCTCGCCGTGGGCCTTGGCGGTGTTGGCGCGGTTGGGAGAGCCCTTTCCGATGTGGGTCTTGGCCACGATGAAGGTGGGCTTGTCGCTCGACTGGCGGGCCTTGGCAATGGCAGCGTCGACGGCATCGACGTCATGGCCGTCGACCGGGCCGACGACATTCCAGCCATAGGCCTTGAAGCGGGCGGCGGTGTCGTCGATGAACCAGGGGGCGACCTGGCCGTCGATGGAGATGCCGTTGTCGTCGTAAATCGCGACCAGTTTGTTCAGCTTCCAGGCGCCGGCCAGAGCGCAGGCCTCGTGGCTGATGCCTTCCATCAGGCAGCCGTCGCCCAGAAACACATAGGTGTGGTGGTCGACGATGGTGTGACCGGGCTGGTTGAACTCGGCAGCCATGAGCTTTTCAGCCAGCGCCATGCCCACCGCGTTGGTGATGCCCTGGCCCAGCGGGCCGGTGGTGGTTTCCACGCCGGGGGTGATGCCCACCTCGGGGTGGCCGGCGGTCTTGCTATGGAGCTGTCGGAAGTTCTTCAGCTCCTGCATCGGCAGGTCGTAGCCGGTCAGATGCAGCAGCGAATAAATCAGCATCGAGCCGTGGCCGTTGGACAGCACGAAGCGGTCCCGATCCGCCCAGTGCGGGTCGCTGGGGTTGTGTTTGAGGTGGCGGCCCCACAGGGCCACGGCGATATCGGCCATGCCCATGGGGGCGCCCGGGTGTCCCGAGTTGGCTTGTTGAACGGCATCCATGGACAAGGCGCGGATCGCGCTTGCCATTTGTTGGGGGGTGGCCATCGGGCGGGAACTCCGGGATGAGGGTGAGGGGGGCGGGAAACACCGCATTTTACCGACCGCTCAGGCGTGGATACGTCGACTAAAGTGCTGCCATGTCATCCCGAGCCGCTGCGACCCCTCTGGCCCCCGCCTGTGCGATGGTGCTCGCCGCCGGCCGCGGCGAGCGCATGCGCCCCCTGACCGACCGCACCCCCAAGCCGCTGCTGGTGGTGCACGGCAAGCCCTTGATGCAGTGGCCGCTCGAGGCTCTGGCCAGCGCCGGTGTCGAGCGGGCCGTGGTCAATACGGCCTGGCTGGGGGAGCAGATCGAGGACACCTTCGGCGCCGGGCTGCCGGGCGGACCCCGTCTTTCCTATTCCCACGAAGGCCGCGACTTCGGCGCTGCGCTCGAGACAGCCGGCGGCATCGCCCGCGCCCTGCCCCAGCTCGCCGAGACGTTCTGGGTGGTGGCGGGCGACGTCTACATGCCTGGCTTTGCTTTCCCCCGCGCGGCCATCGAGCGCCTGGCAGCCAGCGACGCACTGGCCCACCTCTGGCTGGTGCCCAACCCGCCGCACAACCCGCGGGGCGACTTCGGTCTGGCCGCCGACGGCCGGGCCCTGAACCAGGTGCCCGAGGGCGCGCCGCGCTGGACCTTTTCCACCGTGGGCCTGTACAAGCGCGCCTTGTTTGCCGGTCTGGCAGCGGGTAACCCGCAGGGCCTGAAGGCCCCGCTCGCACCACTGCTTCGGCAAGCCATGGACAATGGACGCATCACCGCCGAGCGCTGGGACGGGCCCTGGACGGACGTGGGCACGCCCGAGCGGCTGGCAGCCCTGAACGCAGAGCCTGCGCCCGCCCCTGACCCCACGCGGGCATCGACGGGCGCCCACTGAACCCGCTGACCCCCACCCACGACACAACGCAACACGGACCTGAAATGCCATGAGCACCCACGTCTACGCCGAACGCCGCGCCCGACTCGCCGCCCAACTGGGTCCGCAGGGCATCGCCCTCATTCCCACCGCGCCCGAACGCCCACGCAACCGGGACAGCGACTACCTCTACCGGCACGACAGCTACTTCTACTACCTCACCGGTTTCACCGAGGCCAATGCCTGGCTGGTGCTGACCGGCGACGGCAAAAGCCGCCTGTTTTGCCAGCCCAAGGACATGGAGCGCGAGATTTGGGACGGCTATCGCCTGGG
>CANFQF010000030.1 GCA_947449025.1 Comamonadaceae bacterium | reverse complement strand
GCGCAGGTCCATGCGTCCGCGTTGGGGCGCCTGTGAAGCCCGGGCCCGGCCCTCGAACTGCTCGAGCAGTTGCTGCGACGACTCACCGGCGTTGAGCAGCACTGCGACGCCCCTGCCCTCCCGGGCGATATGGGCCAGCGCCTGGTCCAGCGCCCAGGAGTGCATGGAGCGCCCGGTTTCCAGCGCGTCCAGCACCGACAGCGGCTCGTGTACCCGCACCGGCACGGTGTCCTGCGCATGCCAGCTGCCACGCACCAGTGCCAGGTGCAGGCCCTGGCTAGGCTTGTCGCGGAAGGCCAGAGCGGTGAACTCGCCCCAGGCGGTGTGCAGAGGGCGCTCGCCAATTTTCTCGACCAGGCTGTCGTGGCGGCTGCGGTATTCGATCAGGTCGACGATGGTGCCGATCTTGAGGCCGTGCTCGGCGGCGAACACCTGCAGGTCGGGCAGGCGGGCCATGGTGCCGTCGTCCTTCATGATTTCGCAGATCACCGACGCGGGGGTGAGGCCCGCCATCGCAGCCAGGTCGCAACCGGCCTCGGTATGGCCGGCCCGCATGAGAACGCCGCCGTCAACCGCCTGCAGCGGGAAGATGTGGCCAGGCTGTACCAGGTCGTCGGCCTTCGCGCCCGGGGCGACTGCGGCCTGCACCGTGCGGGCACGGTCGGCGGCGGAGATGCCGGTGGTCACGCCCTCGGCCGCCTCGATCGAGACGGTGAAGGCGGTGCCCATCTTGGTGCCGTTGCGCGTCGCCATGGGCGGCAGTTGCAGGCGCTCGCACAGCGGCCGGGTGAGGGTCAGGCAGATCAGGCCGCGGCCGTACTTGGCCATGAAGTTGATCGCGTCGGCATTGACATGGTCGGCAGCGATGACGAGGTCACCCTCGTTCTCGCGGTCTTCCTCGTCGACCAGAATGACCATGCGCCCGGCCCGCAGGTCGGCCACGATTTCTTCGACCGGCGAGATGGCCACCGGCCGGGGCGGGGTGAGCTGGGAATGGGGTGCGTTCATATTTTTGTCTTCAGGCGGCGTTGGCCGCCGAGGTGCCGGCCAGCATGCGCTCGACATAGCGGGCGATCAGGTCGATCTCGAGGTTGACCGGGCTTCCAGCGGCGAGCACGCGTAGCGAGGTGTTCTCGACCGTATGGGGAATGAGGTTGATCGATACTTCGCAGCCCTCGGCACTGTCGGTGACGGTGTTGACGGTCAGGCTCACCCCGTTGACGGTGATCGAGCCCTTGTAGGCCAGGTACTTGGCCAGGCTGGCCGGCGCGAGGATGCGCAGCTCGCGGCTTTCTCCCACCGACTCAAAGCTGGCGACATGGCCGATGCCGTCCACATGGCCGGAGACGATGTGGCCACCCAGACGGTCGTGGGCGCGCAGCGCCTTTTCGAGATTGACTGGTGGGCCCGCAGCGGCCAGACCCGCGGTGCGGGCGAGGGACTCGGCGGAAATATCGATGGTGAAGCAGGAGGCAGGCAGGTCCAGGGAGGTGACCGTCATGCAGGCGCCGTTGATGGCGATGCTGTCTCCCAAGCCCACGTCCCCCAAGTAGCCGGCCGGGGCCTCCAGGGTGAGGCGCTTGCCATGCTGCGAAGAGCTTCCGAGGTCGTGGACGGCGGCGATGCGCCCCACGCCGGTAATGATTCCGGTGAACATTCGCGTATTTTCGCAGGGATTCGGGGCCCGGCCGCCGGCACGGGCATTGAATGCGGTCCCGGCAGGGACAGATCGGGCGGCAAACCGGCTGCGGCGCGGCCCTCAGGCCGGCCGGCGGACCCGTGCCAGCAGGCGCAAATCCGCGCCCACCTGTGTCACCGGGCCGAACTCCAGGTCTGTGCCCTCGGCCAGCGCCTGCAAGGGGCCGAGCGCTGCCATGCCGCGCCCCGGGCCCAGGAGCCGCGGCGCCAGATAGACCAGCAGCTCATCGGCCAGCCCTGCCCGCAGCAGTGCGCCGTTCAGGCGGTGACCGGCTTCGACGTGCAGCTCGTTCACCTCCCGCCGTGCCAGATCGCGCAGCATGGCTTCGAGGTCGACCTTGCCCTGGGCATCGGCCAGGGCGGTGATGCTGGCGCCGCGTGCGGCCAGTTCTGCGTGGCGGGCCGCGTCGGTCACCGCCGTGTAGACCCAGACGGGTCGCTGGGGCTCGAACAGACCGGCGCCAGGCGAGAGCACCAGGCGGCTGTCGGCCACCACCAACGTGGGCTGGCGGGGCGTTTCTATGCCGCGCACGTCCAGGCGCGGGTCATCGTCGCGTACCGTGCCCGAGCCGGTGAGGATGGCGCAGGCACGGGCCCGCCAGGCATGGCCATCGGCGCGGGCGGCCTCGCCGGTGATCCATTGGCTGGCGCCGTTGGCCAGGGCGGTGGTGCCATCCAGCGAGGCCGCGATCTTGAGGCGCACCCAGGGCAGGCCCTTCGTCATGCGCTGGAAGAAGCCAATGTTGAGTTCGCGCGAGGCCTCGGCCCCAGGGCCGACCTCCACCGCAATGCCCGCGGCGGCCAGGCGCGCCAGGCCCTGGCCCGCGACTTTGGGATTGGGGTCTTCGAGCGCCGCCACCACCTTGCCGATGCCGGCTGCGGCCAGCGCGTCGCAGCAGGGCCCTGTGCGGCCAGTGTGTGCGCAAGGCTCCAGCGTCACCCAGGCGGTGGCGCCGCGCACATCGTGACCTCGGGCCTGCGCATCGCGCAGGGCCATGACCTCGGCATGCGGGCCGCCGGCCTCCTGGGTGAACCCTTCGCCCAGGGTGCGGCCATCGGCTGAGGTGATGACGCAGCCCACATGCGGGTTGGGGCTGGAGAGGAAGAGCGACTCGTGCGCCAGCGCGAGGGCGCGCGTCATCGGAGGGGGCAGGGGGATGGTCGCGTCAGACATGGAGGTCGCCGGTGTCACCTTCAGGCCGCGCTGAGCCCAGCTTGGCTCAGCAGGCAGAGGCGCCAGTGCTGGCAGTTGTCTGTCGTGTGGGTGCGAGATCCGGAGGGCATGGGCTTTAATAAAAAACTATGCGTCATCAGCTGGGTTTGAGCCTCTTGGAAGTCGTCATCGCGGTGGCGGTGGCTGGCCTGCTGTTGTCACTGGCCGTTCCTTCCTTCCAGGCCATGCAGGCCCGGCGCGCGGTGGCCGCGGCCATCGCCACGATCGAGAGCGACTTCGCGCTGGCCCGCTCGGAGGCGGTCAGGCAAGGGCATTCTGTCACCATTTGCAATTCGTCCACCGCCGGGCAGTGCTTGGCAGCCGCCACCTCGGGGGACGATGACTGGACGACGGGCTGGATCATTTACGCGCAGCCCACAACGTCTGGCAGTTCCTCCAGCAGTTCCTCGAACAGCTCCTCGAACAGCTCCTCGAACAGTTCGTCCAGCACTTCCTCCAGCGCACCCGCCAGTCCTGCTTCATCGCCCCTGCGTGTCCAGGGGCGCCTGGCAGGAATCCAGTCGATTCAAGCCTCTGACACCCAGTTCACCTTTCGGCCCACCGGGCTGGGCAAGTCCTCCAGTGATCGCATCGTCATCACGCCGCAGGCGGATAGCACCCAGGCCCGCTGGTTATGCATGTCCACCGCCGGCCGGCTGCGGGTGGCGGCTCCGGGAGCAAAGAGTTGCTGAAATCACCTGGAACCCAAGGCGGCATGAGCCTGATCGAGTTGCTGGTCGCCCTGGTCATTGCCAGCCTGGGCCTGCTGACGCTGGTGGGGCTGCAGGCGGCCTCCCTGCGCTACACCCGGGTGACCGAGCGCCGTGCTGTGGCCACCTTGCTGGCCGACGACCTGATGGAACGCATCCGCGCTAACACCACCGGCGCGCAGGACTTGTCGCACTACGCCTATGTCGCCACGTTCAGCAGCCAGGCGACAGCGCCCGCGCTGCCCAACCCGTCCTGCAACAGCGACACCGCCACCTGCACGCTCCCCCAACTGGCGGCCGACGACTTGGTCCGGTGGCGCTTGGCCGTCCCCCGGCTCTTGCCCGAGGGCGCGGTTCTGACCAAGGTGAGCGCAGACCCCAATGACGCGACGCGCCAATGGCTGGATCTCTGGATTGCCTGGCGCAATCCAGTCTTGGGCGCATCGGCGGGTGTCGACCTTCGCCCGGCCGGTGAGTGCCCAGACGAGCTGCAATTGGTCACCCCGACGGACGACACCGTGCGCTGTTTGAGTTGGCGGATGCAACGATGACGCAAGGCGCTTTTCGAGCGAGGCAGGTGCGCGGGCAGCGTGGCTTTTCGATCCTTGAGCTGATGGTGTCGATGGCGCTCGGCTTGCTCGTGCTGGCCGCCGTCTTCGTGTCTTCGGCCGGCATGGTGGTGGCCGGACGCCAGCAGCGGGCGGCCAGCGTCATGACCGACGATGCCCTGCTGGCGCTGTCCCTCATTCGGCGTGACCTGCTGATGGCGGGCTATGTCCATCCGGTGTTGATCAACGCCAGCCAGTTCAGCGCCCTCAACAGCGTGGTGCTCTCGCGCCCCGTCTTCGGGTGTTCGACCCTCTTTGACGACAACTCGGCGGACGTGGCGGCGGGGACCTGCAAGCCCTCGAGCAGCACCCCCAGCACCCCCAGCACCCCCAGCACCCCCAGCACCCCCAGCACCGCCACTGCGTCCGATGCGATTGAAATCAATTTCGAGGCCAGCCAGGGCAGCGTCGACCTTTCCACCGACAAGAAGCTGACCGGCTGCCAAGGCTTCGAGTTGAAAGACGACCAGGGCAACGTCCCGTCTGCGGCTGCGGATGTCAACACCCGTCTCCCCACCAGCCATCGCTACTACGTCAAAGATCTCACCTTGTCTTGTGCGACTGCAGGCGGTACCGGCCAGGCCCTGGTCCCCAACGTCGAAACCCTGCAGATCACGTACGGAGTTTCCAGTGGGTGGCTGATCGACCAGCCTGATAAGCGGCGCCCCGTGCGCTATGTGGACGCGATACACGTCACGAATTGGGTCGACGTGGTAGCCGTGCACCTGTGCGTCCTGATGCGCAGCGGCGAGCCTGTGCTCGACAAAGGGGAGACGGCCACGCATGGCTACACCGACTGCGATGGCACGGCGCAGACAGCCTCAGACGGCTACCTGCGCCGTGCCTATGCGACCACGGTTGCGCTGCGAAATCGGGTGGCGCCATGAGGAAGACGCGTGAATGGACGCGCGACAGGGGCCACGCCAGAGGCCGCGCGAGGGGCCGCGTTCCGGCGCGTGATCGGGGAATGATCCTCGTGGTCGTTCTCATCCTGCTGGTGGTGATCGGCCTCACCGCAGCGGCGGCGATGCGGGGGGCCATCACCCAGGAGAAGGTCGCTAACAACCTACGCCTAGAGCATGCCGCCCAGAGCCAGGCCGAGTTCGCCTTGCGGTATTGCGAAGCGCAGCTGCTCAAAGACAAAGGCCAGCGCGTTGCGCAATTGCAGGATGTGGATGACCTTTCCGCCCTGCCCCTGGCGAACCTGCGTTGGAACCAGAGCAGCGCCTGGGCCGCGCCGTCTGGCAGCAATACCAACCTCGCGTTCTATGAATTAGACGCAGCGCTGCTTCCAAGCAACGGCGCCCCAAGGCCGCAATGCCTCGTCGAGCGTCTGAGTGTGGGTAACGGCGGCGAGGAGGCCTTGGTGGTGACCGCACGCGGCTTTAGCCCGGGGTATCAGGCGGCATCGTCCACCGCCCTCAGCGCGGGCAGCACGGTGTGGCTGCAGTCTTTTCTTTACTTTGATTGAGATTCCAGATGGTTTGCCTTTTGAAGCATCCTGCGACGTGGCGACAGCTCACATCCGTTGGCCTGTGCCTCATGCTGGCGGTGCCTCAAATGGCACAGTCCCAGTCCAGCGCCGACGCGCCAGCCCAGTGGCCACTCCTCAACCAAGTGTTGCCGCCCGTCAAACCCAATTTGATGATCACGCTGGATGATTCGTCTTCAATGGTGCTCCGACACGTCACGGACGTGGGTGCGGAGGTCAGGGTGGGGTCCTTCCGGCTGATTTCACCCTTGAACTCACTGAGCGTCAACGTGAAATTCGCACCTGATGAAACAGGCATTTCCACGATGAGCGCGGATCGGGGCTCAACCGACTGGCCTCAGCGCTTCATGCGCTCACCCGACGCCAATCCGATTTACTACAACCCGGAGATCCGCTATCGCCCCTGGCTAAAAGCCGATGGCACGCGTTACCCGGATGCCTCAATCGCCGCTGCCGTGACCGATCCGCTTGCCCCTGGAGCCAAGACCGTCAACCTCCAGGACACCCGCAACGACGTTCAGGCGCGATGGTGCGCGGGGGCTCCCATGGTGTGCTCACTCGTTACATCGGGCCGGGCCTACGCGCCAGGTCTTTATTACCGGTTGCGACGGGAGAGTGGCAATTACCTGGACCCCAGGCTATCAGGTAATTACGATGAATTTGATGCCAATAGTCCTTCGGGTCTGCCGCGCAGTCTGGCGCGCAGCGACTGCGCTGTCGCAATTTGTACCCAGGCGGAGGAGCAGCAGAATTTTGCGAACTGGTTCGTGTACTACCGAACCCGTCAACTTTTGGCAAAGGCCGTGCTGGGCGAGGTGATGGCGCAGTTACCAAACCAGGTCCGAGTGGGGTACGGACGGTTAGGCCAGCCGCGGGGGGACGTCGATGGAATTGGCAAGTTCGGCATGATCGTCTCGGGGGTCCGCGATTTCTCCCAAGCCCGTCGGGAGGATTTTGTTTCCTGGCTCTATGGCCTTAACGCGACCGCTGCGACACCCCTGCGGGAGGCCGTCCAGGAAGTCGGGACATACTTTTCATCCTCGGACAGCCGCGGACCTTGGGGCGAAACCCCCGGCACTGCCTCAAGCACCAGCCAACTCGCTTGCCGGAGGGCTTATCACCTGCTGGTCACCGACGGCGAATGGACTTTGCCGCCTGATATTGACGGAATGCTCGAGCGCCTACGCGACTCGTTTGTGAGGCTCATGGATGCCGGCAACGTTGATGGTGAGGGGCCCTATGTGCCGCTGCCCTCAAGTGATTGGCACTACACGCCTGCCCGGCCCTATCGGGACGACTGGGGAGACCAGTTGGCGGACTTCGCGCTTTATTTCTGGGCCAAGGATCTGCGGCCAGACCTGCCTGACAAGGTCAAGCCTATTGCGGGCAATGAGGCTACCTGGCAGTCCGTGAGCAACTTCATTGTGGGACTGGGCGTGATTGGAAAGCTCGATCCGGCGACTGATCTGCCAGCGCTGCAGGCCGGCACCAAAACATGGTCTCGCGACAAAATCGATGACCTCTGGCATGCCGCGCTCAATAGCCGCGGCCAGTATTTCAGTGCCAGCAACTCGGCGGCATTGCGGGCGGCCTTGCGGCAAACCCTGGCCTCGATGGCGCCAAGCGGCAGCATTCAGGGCGGGGTGGCCGCAGGCTCAATAGAGGGCGCAGATTTCGTGAAATATCTGCCCACTTTCCGCCCCAGTGACTGGAGCGGCGACCTGCAGGCCTTGTCTATCGACGCGACAGGGCGCGTCGGGACTCAAAGGTGGCGGGCCGAAGCGGCGCTTCCGCCCTGGCAGGAGCGACGTCTCTTCATCTGGGACGACGGACAGACCAGCCCCGGTGCTGTGAGGTTCGAGTGGAGCTTCCTCAGCCAGCCATTGCGCGATGCGATGGGTTTGCAGGCAAACGCTGCCCTGATCGACTTCATCCGGGGGAGTCGCACGCTGGAAGAAGATGGGGGCTGGCGCGTGCGCGGCGGCCTGCTCGGAGACTTCATCAACGGCACCCCGCTGATCGCTGCCGCTGCGGAGGACCCCTCTCTCCGGCGGCTGCCCACCATTGGCATCACCTACGGCAGCTACCTTCGCGATACGAAGGCAAGCCGCCCGCGCGTGGTGTACATCGGCGGCAACGCCGGCATGCTCCATGCCTTTCGGGACAAAGCCGGGGACGATGGGGCTCCCGCCGGCCGCGAGATCTTCGGCTACCTGCCGCGTGCGGTGGCCGGGCAACTCAATGACCTGCGCAACCTGGACTACAACCAGGGGCCGGAGCGGCATCTCTATTACGTGGATGGCCCGCTCCGCGAAGTCGACGTGCATGTGAGTCCGCCGGGTGGTGGCTCCGCGACTTGGCGTAATTACTTGCTGGGCTCCACGGGTGCCGGCCCAGCCGCGGTATTTGCCATCGACATTACCGACCCGCTGGCACTCGGGGCTTCGAGTCCGCGCTGGGAGCTGCGCGGCGAGGTGGATTCCCGCTTGGGCCATGTGCTGGCGCCACTGGCCGCCGGCATGCTGCCCAACGGAAAGTGGGTGGCGCTTTTTGGCAATGGTTACGGCAGCGGAGCCGAACGTGCCCATCTCTTTGTGGTGGAACTCGAGGGTGGGGTGGTCCACACCCTCGAACTGCCAGACGTGGGGGCGACCAATGGCCTGGGGGGGGTGGCCTTGGTCAAGGACGGCACTGGCAAGGTGACGAGCGTCTACGCCGGGGACCTCACGGGTCGGCTGTGGCGGCTGGACTTCAGCGAGCAGGCACCGTCCTATTTCGTGGTTGGACTTGCCGGGCAGCCGCTGTTTAAAACTGAGAGTGGACAGCCCATCTTGCAAGCGCCGGTTGTGCAGCCTCGCGGCTCGGGCCGCTTGCTGATGTTCGGGACTGGACGGCTGGTGACGTCCGGCGACTTGGCCGACACCACCGTGCAGGCCTTGTACATGGTGGAGGACAGAGTCGGCGAGGGGCTGCCTCGGCCGCTGGTTCCGAGCCAGCTTGCCGAGCGAAGCCTCATTAGTGTCGATGTGAGTGGCGCGTCGGCGTCCACCGCTTTCTACACAGTGAGCGGCGATGAGATCGACTGGACTCGGCAGCGGGGCTGGCGTCTCTCCCTGACCGGTGCCGCTTTGCCAAAGGGCTTGCGCATGCTGCAGCCGATCCAGCCCCTGTCGTCGCAGGGCGACCTGATGCTCATCGCAGCCGAGGCCCCCGCCAAAGTGGCTGACCCTTGCACCGACAGCGCAGCGGGGTCGGGTATCAATCTGCTCTTGCCCTTGTTTTCCGGTTTACCACCGCCCAAGCGTCCATTGCTCGATACGAACTCGGATGGGATTGTCGATACACGCGATGATCTTCGAGTGGTCGGCTATGCAACGCAGTCGGATGGTGCTGATGTGGTCCTTGCGCGTCCGCGCTCCTCTGGGCTGACCCAACCATCCTCCGGTTCCGGAAGCGGGGCGAACCCGGGCTCCACCTCCCCCTCCACCTGGTCTTGTAGCGGGATGGGCCTGTTGACCAGCGCCTCTGGCGCCATCGGGGCTTGCCTCAAGACGGTACTGACCCTGCGCGATCGGGCCTGGCGCCGCATTCTCCAGCCGCCTTTCTGACCGGAGCGACGATGTATCACTCACCCTTGGGCTCGCTGAGGTCCCGCCTGCGAGGCTTCTCCCTGATCGAGCTCATGATCGCCGTGGCGATCGTGGGCTTACTGGCAGGCATCGCCTACCCCGCCTACACCAGCCATGTGCAGCGCGCCCACCGGGCCGAGGCGCGGGCTGTCTTGCTCGAGGCCGCCCAGTACATGGAGCGTTACTACTCGGCCAATACGAGCTATGCCTCCGCCAGCCTCCCCGATCGCCTGAGTCGGTCGCCCGCAGGGTCCACTGCGGCAGATGCCCGCTATACGCTGGCTGTCACCGCCTACGCCACCTCGTTCACGCTCACAGCGACGCCTACGAAGGCCGATGGCTGCGGTGCGCTCACCATCAACCAGCTCGGGGAGCGCGGGGCCCCGAGTCCGGTGTCTGGCATGACGGCGGAAAGCTGCTGGCGCTGAAGGCCTGGCCTGGCCCGGCCAGGCAGGGCCAGACCTATCCGAGAGGCCAGCCCCACCCCGCCTCAGCGCCGCACTTCCTCGACCAGGGTGCGGAACTCGTCGATGTCTTCGAAGCTGCGGTAGACGCTGGCAAAGCGCACATAGGCCACCTTGTCCAGGCGCTTGAGCTCACGCATGACCAACTCGCCGATGCGGGTGGACGGCACTTCACGCACCCCCATATTGAGCAGCTTTTCCTCGATGCGCTCGATGGCCGAGTCGACCTGCTCGGTGCTCACCGGCCGCTTGCGCAGGGCCAGGTTCATCGAGCCCACCAGCTTGCTGCGGTCGAACTCGATGCGCCGTCCGTCTTTTTTCACCACCGCAGGGAAGGTAACGTCCGGCCGCTCGTAGGTGGTAAAGCGCTTCTCGCAGTGGGCGCACTGGCGCCGCCGGCGGATGAACAGCCCGTCTTCGGCCACGCGGGTCTCGACCACCTGGGTCTCGGCGTTGCCGCAGAAGGGACATTTCATGGGTTTGCTCCTGGGCGCCGGCGATGCAAGTGGCGAGGGCTTTAGCCGTAAACCGGGAAGCGGCTGGTCAGCGCATGGACCTTCTCGCGCACCGCGGCGATGTGGGCCTCGTCGCGCGGCTTGTCAAGCACATCGGCGATCAGGTTCGCCGTCATGCGCGCCTCTTCTTCCTTGAAGCCACGGGTGGTCATGGCCGGGGTGCCGATGCGCACGCCACTGGTGACCATCGGCTTTTCAGGGTCGTTGGGAATGGCGTTCTTGTTGATGGTCATGTGCGCATTGCCCAGCACTGCCTCGGCTTCCTTGCCGGTGATGCCCTTGGCGCGCAGGTCGACCAGCATCACATGGCTCTCGGTGCGCGCGCTCACGATGCGCAGGCCGCGCTGGGTCAGGGTCTCGGCCACGGTCTGGGCGTTCCTGATCACCTGCTGCTGGTAGATCTTGAACTCAGGCGCCAGCGCCTCCTTGAAGGCCACCGCCTTGGCGGCAATGACGTGCATCAGCGGACCGCCCTGCAGGCCCGGGAAGATGGCGGAGTTGATGGCCTTCTCGTGCTGGGCCTTCATCAAGATGATGCCGCCGCGCGGACCGCGCAGGCTCTTGTGGGTGGTCGAGGTCACCACATCGGCATGCGGCACCGGGTTGGGGTAGACACCGGCGGCAATCAGGCCGGCGTAGTGGGCCATGTCGACCAGGAAGATCGCGCCGACATCACGGGCCACCTTGGCGAAACGCTCGAAGTCGATGCGCAGGGAGTAGGCCGAGGCGCCGGCGATGATGAGCTTCGGCTTGGACTCGTGGGCCTTGCGCTCCATCGCGTCATAGTCGATTTCTTCCTTGTCATTCAGGCCGTAGGAGACGACGTTGAACCACTTGCCCGACATGTTCAGCGGCATGCCGTGGGTCAGGTGGCCGCCCTCGGCCAGGCTCATGCCCATGATGGTGTCGCCGGGCTTGAGGAAGGCCAGGAACACCGCCTCATTGGCCGAGGCGCCGCAGTGCGGCTGCACATTGGCGGCATCGGAGCCAAACAGTTGCTTGACGCGGTCGATGGCCAGTTGCTCGGCGATGTCGACGTTCTCGCAGCCGCCGTAGTAACGCTTACCGGGGTAGCCCTCGGCGTACTTGTTGGTCAGCTGGGTGCCCTGGGCCGCCATCACGGCGGGGGAGGCGTAGTTCTCGCTGGCGATCAGCTCGATGTGCTCTTCCTGGCGGCGGTTCTCGGCCTGGATGGCGGCGAACAGTTCGGGATCGGTTTGCTCGATGAGGTGGTTGCGGTGGAACACGGCGGCAGTCCTGTAAGAGGTGGCTCCCTGGGTCCGGACGGAGTTGTCGGCAGGGCGGCGGCAGGCGACGCCCGGTCCATGTCTGGCCGGATCAGGGCTGCCCAGGCGAACGGCTGAACCGGCGTGAGCCGGGGCACGCTCCCCCGTGGTGACCCACGTCGGCGCCGACAGGCCCGCCAGGGGCATGCGGCGCCTATCGCCAGTCGCGTGCCCCCGAAGTGTAGCCCAGGGCCGGGGCCGATCCGGTCTGCTCAGGACAACGGCGGCACGGGGGGGCTGGGCGGGCGGGCCGCCAGCGGCACTGTCTGGCCAGCGGCCACTTGGCGCAGCCTCTCATGTTCGGCCAGAACCTTCTCGACATAGCCACCGTCCTCCGATTCCGGCCCTGCGCCGACATACAGGCGCAGGCCGCCCTCGACAGATCCGCCGCGCGTGATGCACTCCTGCAGCACCTTCACGCCTACCCGCAGGTTGCTCACCGGGTCGAAGGCAGCCAGCTTGCCGCCGAACAGCCCGTACTTGTCGGCATGCACCTTGGTCATCACCTGCATCAGACCCTGAGCGCCCACCGCGCTCTGGGCGAAGGGGTTGAAGCCCGACTCGACGGCCATCACCGCCAGGATCAGGGTCGGGTCCAGCTTGTACTTGGCGCCCAGGTCATAAGACTCAGCCACCAGGGCGCTGATCGGCTCGGGGGCGACCCGGTATTTTTTGCTGAGCCAGTAGGCAAGCGCGGCTTGCTGTTTGGGAAGCTCTCGCGGGTCGGTCGCAGTGGCCCGCTCGATTCCGGTGAGGTCGGCCACGATGCCCATGGCATCTGCCTGGCGGGCCTGCAGCCAGGTAATCAGCTGGACTTCGCCCAGGTTGCGCAACTCCGGCTTGAAGGCGATTGCGGCAGCGACAAAAACCACCACCACGCCCAAGAGGGCGAACCCGTTGTGGGTGATTTCGAAGAAGCCCTCGGCGACATCGGTGGCGAAGGTGCGAAGCCCGTCGCGGAAGTTCTCGAACGCGGTCATGGCGTTTCCTTTTTTCGAGCGCATCACCTTCGGTGCCTGCTGCCGTGTAGCAGCCGGATGATCGCGCAGGCCCGGCGCAGGAGGCCAGGGGCGGCCGGATTCTAGGAAGGTCTCAAATAACCGGTCAAGGATAAAGAACTGTATCTTTATGCCAAGAAAAATGGGGGCCAACGGCTGCGAAGACGGGGCCGATGGGCTCCCTGCCCAGTTTCGCGGTGAAAATACCCGCTTTGCCCTGAGCCGGCCCGGCGCTTTGCGTTGGGTGACCGGAGAGGGTCCACGCTTTCATTTCCAGATCAGTGAGCACCTTGTCTCCCAACCCCCAACTGCAGGCCCTTGATGGCCTGACCGGTGGCGTCTTTACCGCCCCGACCTCCGGCGAGCGCGCCGCCCGCCTGCGCCAGTGGCTTGCCACTGACCCTGCGCCCGAACGCCTGCAGGAGGTGTTCAAGGAGCTCAGCGCCCGTGACAAGGGCGCGGCCCGGCTGTTGCGGGAAAAACTGGACGAATTGCGGCGCGCCCGTGACCAGGAGGCGATCGGTGCCGACTGGGCTGCGCGCGGCGAGGGCCTGCTCGGACAGGCCAAGCTCAATATCGCCGACGCCATGGCTTGGCAGCGCGACGCCGCCAAGGCCGGCGCCCCCTTGAGCCGGGAGCCGCTGGCCAGCCTCAAGGTGCGGCTGGCCGACCGGGTCAAATCCATCGAGGACTTGCAGCATCGGGTGCAGGTCCAGCGGGAGGCCGCCGTATTGCTGGCCCAGCGCATCGAGGTGCTGTCCACCAAGTCCTGGAAAGACGCCCTGGGTGCTTCCGACGCCCTGCGCACTGACGTGCCAGCGTGGCAGGCACAGGCTCAGGTCTTGGTCGATGACGCGGCCTGGCCCAGCATCGACATGCGCTTTCCGCCTCAGCTCGACGCTTCGCGCGGCCAGTTGCAAGTGGTGTGGGAGGCCTTTCAAACGGTGTTGGCGCAGGCCGTCGCGGCTGCGGCGGATTCCGCCGCGCCCTTGCCCCCGGTGCCGGTATGGGCCGACGAATTGCGCCAAGGGCGTGGCCATTCGACCGAGCCCGGCGCGGGCGCGGCGCCTCGTCCCCCGAAGCCGCCGGTCGATCCCCAGCGCAAGGCTCAGGCCGAGGCGACGGTGGGGGCCGCTCTCGAGCGGCTTGAGAAGGAAGTTGCCGAGGGCCACGGCAAGGCCAGCACCGGCGCCGCCGCCGCGCTGCGCCAGGCACTGAAGGACCACGGCCGCCTGATTGACTCGGCGCTGGACCAGAAGGCCCAGTCCGCGCTGGCCGCCGCTGGCGAACTGGAAGGGTGGCAGCGCTGGCGCACGGACCAACTGCGCCAGGAATTGGTGAACAAGGCCGAGGCTCTGTTCGAGGTCGTTCCGGGGGCCGCCCCCGCATCGGGCCGACGCAAGCCTGCCAAGGCAGCAGAGGCGGCAGAGGGGCAGCTTGTCCCCGAGGCTGCGCAGCCAGATTCCCTGCCGGCGCAAACGCCGGCTCCCGAGGCAGCCGATGCCGCCGCCCTTGCCATGGAGACGGCGAGCCCGGAGGCGATCACCTCTGAGATCGTCGCTGCCGAAGTGACGCCGCCCGACGCAACCTCGTCAGAGGCCGTTGCGCCTGCGGCAGACCTTCCCGAAGTCGTAGCTCTCGAAGGCGTAGCCCCCGAGGCCGTCGCTCCAGACGCCATTTCCGCAAACGCTGCTGAATCTGAGGGCGTCACGCCAGAAGGCGAGGCAGAGCCACAAACCCGCGCCCGCCGCCCGGCACCGAAGGCGCTGGCGCAGCCCGTGCAAAGGCGGCCGCGTTTTGGCGGCCGCAAGATGCAGGACGAGTTGCGGCAACTGCGCGAACAGTGGAAGCAACTGGACAAGGGCGCAGCCCCCAACCACGGCCTGTGGAAGCGTTTTGACGAGGCCTGTAACCGGGCCTATGCGGTGGTCGAGGAATGGCTGCAAAAGGTCAAGGCCGAGTCGGCCGAGCAGCGGGCCAAGCGACTGGCCCTGATCGAGGAGTTGCAGGCCTGGGCCACCGCCCACGCCAGCGCGTCGGCCCCCGACTGGAAAGCGCAGGTCCGTGCCCTGCATCAGTTCGATTCCCGTTGGCGCGAAGCCGGTCACCTGAGCGAGAAAGCCTTCGCCGAGTTGCAACCGCAATGGAAGCAAGCCATGCACGCGGCGCACGGCCCTCTGGCCGAAGCCCAGAAGCAGAGCCTGGCGCGACGCCATGCGCTGGTCGAGGAAGCGCAGGCCCTCGGCGCTGCGCCGCAACTGCGCATTGACGCGGTCAAGTCGCTGCAGCAACGCTGGCAGGCGGAGGTCCACACCGTGCCGCTCGATCGGCGGCAGGAGCAGAAGCTGTGGGACGCGTTCCGCCAGCCGATCGACGAGGCCTTCTCCCGCAAGGGCCAGGAGCGTGAGCGCGCCAGCGCCGCCCTGAGCGACCGTGATCGCGCGGTACTCGAAGCCTCCCGCGCGGTGGAGGCGGCCAATGCCTCGGGCGATGCCAAGCGAATCCGCGACACCCTCGCCGCGCTCGAGGCTGCGCTCAGCGGACAGGCCCAAGCACGCGCCGATCTGGCGGCTGCGCCGGCCGTACAGGCACCCCCTGCAGCTGCGCCTGTCCCTGCTTCTGAATCCGGAGCGGCCAGTCCCTCGGCTGAGACTGCCGGCAGTGGTGGCGACGCTGGGGCCGAGGGCAGCACGCCAAGTGATTCAAGTGAGGGCGCAGCCGCCGATGCCGCGCCTGCGGCCCCCGCGCCCGCTCCCAAGCCCGCACCGCGACCGGTGGTCGCGATGCGGGGTGACGACCGTCCGGGGATGAAGCGGTCCGAGCCCCAGGCCCCTGGCCGGCCGGGCCGACCGGGTGAACGTGGTCAGGACCGTGGCCGCTTCGGTGACCGCGGCCGCGATGGTGGACGCGATGGTGGACGTGATGGCGGGAGAGATGGTGGTCGTTTTGGCGCCCCCCGCGAAGATCGCGGTCCTCGCCTGGGCGATGCCGCCTTCCGTGCCCAGCGCGATGCGGTGGAGAACGCTCAGGCCGCCCTGCGCAAGCTGGCGGCTCAGGCCCATGGCGAAGCCCTGGTCCAGCTGCTCACTGCGTGGGAGCAGCGCGCGGGCGATCAGGTGCCGGCACAGTCTGCCCTGGGCAAGTCGGTCAATCCGGCGGTCCGTGGTGGCTGGGTGCAGGCCGTGTCCTCCGGGCCTTCGGGCGACGCCAGTGAGGCCCTGCTGCGGCTGGAAATGGCGGCCGAGGTGCCAACGCCGGCCGAGCAACTCCCGGCCCGCCGGATGCTGCAACTGCAACTGCTCACACGGCGCAACGACCCGTCACCGGCCCAGACCTGGGGCCAGGACGCCGCCCGTGTGCTGGCCAGCGCGCACCAGCCGCAAGCGGCGCGCCGCCTGCAAAACGCGCTCAAGGCCCTGATGCGCTGATCCGAGGGGCGCCGGGCAGGGAGCCCGGCGCAGCCCCCGCGCGGAAGAAGCCGTCGAACAAGGTCTGAAGGCGCGGG
This sequence comes from Comamonadaceae bacterium, assembly GCA_947449025.1. GTDB lineage: Bacteria > Pseudomonadota > Gammaproteobacteria > Burkholderiales > Burkholderiaceae_C > Ramlibacter. The sequence goes on along the minus strand of CANFQF010000030.1, from coordinate 10,755 downwards.
AATTCCTGCGCAAATCGCACTGGGTTCACGAAGTAGGCCTCGCAGGCCACTGCAAAAAATTCTTCGACGCTCTGGGCCCCATACGGGTCCAGCCAGGTCGGCTCACCGCTGAAGCGCTCGGCCACCAGCACCTGCTCGCGAAAGGCGCTGTATTCGGACTGCATGCACGCCTGCCAGTGCACACGCGCTGCGCGTGAGGTCTGGGGCGGGCATCCGTCTGGCTGTCCGTCCCGCATGTCGAGTTTGTGCGCGAACTCGTGGATCACGACGTTGTAGCCCTCGGTGGACCGCTGGCCCGCCTCGCGTACATCGTCCCAGGACAGCATCACCGGGCCCTGGTCCATGGCCTCGCCGGCCAGCACTTCGTCCCAGTCGTGAACGACGCCGATCTCGTCGGTCTGGCTGCGCCGGGCAACCACCTGCCCCGGATGCACCACGATGCCAACGAAATCGTCATACCAGTGCAGGCCCAGATGCAGCACGGGCAGCACCGCCTGGGCCGCAATCGACAGGGCGATCCGGTCGGTGATGACCAGCCCCTGGCCGTGAAATTCCTTGTCGCGCAAGAAGCGGCGCGTCAGGTCCCGCAGGCGCTCAAGCTCCAGCGCGGGGCGTGCTGCGAGGAAGGGGAAGTCGGCCAGCACCTGTTCCCACAGCGGGTCGGGAATGGGCGGCTGCTGTGGCGCCGTAGACCCTTGGAGCCACTTGAACCAGTTGCTTGCGCTGAAGCCAGTGAACCCAACGCGCCAGCGGTCCAGGAGGGAGGCCATCACATTTGGAGTTAGCGCCTGCAGGGCACAGTGCCGCCTCAGGCGCCGCGGCCCGAGAGGGGCGGCAGGGGGGCCAAGTGTGCCAGCGGGTAACGCCGGAGCTGTCCATCGCGGTCGAGCCGCAGGACCTCGGCGCGCGGCGGCTTTGCCCGCGTATCCCAGTCCGACAGCACCCAGCGGACCTGCCCACCCCCCAGCGCGTGTTCGGCGGGGCGGTGGGTATGTCCGTGCACCAGGATGTTGGCACCCGCCTGGCGCAGCCACTGCCGGGTCAGGTCTGGGTCGGCATCGGCATAGGTGGGATGCGTCTGGTGGCGCGCCTCGCTCTGGGCGCGCAACTGCCGCCCCAGGGCCTCGCGCTCGGCCAGTGGCCGCTGCAGCAAGGCGGCGATCCAGGCCGGATCCCGGACCTGGGCGCGAAAGCGCTGGTAATCGACATCCTCCAGGCACAGCGCGTCTCCGTGTGAAAGCAGCACCTTGTGCGCGCCGAACTCGAGCAAGGCCGGGTCGGCCAGCGCCTGCGCGCCGCTGGCCGCGGCAAAGCCCTCCCCGAGCAGGAAATCGCGATTGCCGTGCAGGAAGTAAATCGAGCGCTGGCTGCTGGCCGCGCGAAGGACCTGGGCGCAGGCGTCTGCAAAGCCCGGACCTGCGCCCAGGCAGTCATCACCCGGCCAGACCTCGAACAGGTCACCGAGGATGAACACGGCTTGGGCGGGCGTGGCGGCGAGGTAGTCGCGCCAGACCGCAAATGTCTCTTGGTCTCCGGCTTGCAGGTGCAGGTCGGAGATGAAGTCGACCGACCGCCAGGTGCCGGGGGCCCGGACCTCGCGCAAGGGGGTCGTGCCGGCCTGCACCATGGGGCGGTCCGCTCAGAGCTGGACGGCCTTCTCGATCACCAGCGGCTCGACCGGCACGTCGCCGTGGAAGCCGCGCTTGCCGGTCTTGACCTTCTCGAGCTTGTCGACGATGTCGGTGCCGCCGACCACCTTGCCGAAGACGGCATAGCCCCAGCCTTGTGAGTTCTTGGCGGTGTGGTCGAGGAAGTCGTTGTCGGTGGTGTTGATGAAGAACTGCGCGGTCGCCGAGTGCGGGTCGCTGGTGCGCGCCATCGCCACGGTGTAGTGCTTGTTCTTGAGACCGTTGTCGGCTTCGTTCTCAATCTGGGCGTCGGTGCCCTTTTGCTTCATATCTGCATCGAAGCCGCCGCCCTGGACCATGAAGCCGCGGATCACGCGGTGGAAGATGGTGCCGTCGTAGTGGCCCTTCTTCACATAGGCCAGAAAGTTGGCGGCGCTCTTGGGCGCCTTCTCGGCGTCGAGTTCGAGGGTGATCACGCCCTGGCCAGCGATATGCAGTTCGACCTTGGGTTGGCTCATGGTTCTTCCTTTGGGGGTTGGGTTCTTGGAGGCCGCGGGCGCAGGGGCCCGAGCCGAGGGGCTTGTGACGGTTTGTGCCAGCGCGGCGCCCAGGCTCAAACTGCTTGCAGCCAGGCCGGCCATGGCCATGAGGCCGCGGCGTAGCCGTGAGGGTTCGCGTGCAGGCTGGCCTGCTGCTGGTGTGTTCTGGTGGTTCATTTGAGTGCCTCGCTCACTTGCGCCTGCTTGGCCGTGTTGCGCAGTCGCAGGGAGGGATCGAGCCCCTGGGCCCCCCGCCAGGCGCGCAGCGCCAGACGGGCGTGCACATCGCCCAGGTTGTCGAGGGCGGCGGCGTAGTGGGGGCGCACCCGGAGTGCTTGTTGCAGCAGGGCCAGGGCCTCGTCGAGGCGTCCCTGGCCAGCTTCCAGCACCGCGAGATTGTTATAGGGCTCTGGCAGTTCGGGATAAGCCTGGGTCAGTGCGGTGTACGCGCTGATGGCCTCGGCGCTGCGGCTGGCGTCCTGCAGGGCAACGCCGCGCAGGAACAGCATTTGCGGGTCACGCGGGTTGGACTGCAGGTAGGCCTCTGCCACGGTGAGTGCCCCTGCCGGATTGCTGGCGCGCAGCAGGCGGCCGACCTCGTCGTAGTCGGCCTGGTCGGCGACTGCGACAGCAGGCAAAAGCACCAGCGTGAGGAGCAGGGTGCGCAGGGCAACGGAGAGGGAAGGCAGTCCGGCGGGCATCGGGCGGTGAGTGGTCGCTCGCGCGACGGGAGGTCGACGCAGGGCCTTATACTGGCGCTCATTGTAGCCGTGGCAACCCTGCACAGAGGCCCGCACAGGTTTCCAGCCAGGGAGTTTGCGGCCGCTGGGTCACCCCTCCAGCCGGTCCCGCAGCCAGATCGCCCCAGGCACCCATCCCGTCACATTCATGAGTCTGCGCATCTACAACACGCTGTCGCGTGCGCTGGAGGAGTTTTCGCCTCTGGAGCCAGGCCATGCCCGCATGTATGTCTGCGGCATCACGGTCTATGACCGTTGCCATGTCGGCCACGCCCGTGCGAACGTCGCCTTCGACATCGCGCAGCGCTGGCTGAGGGCCAGCGGCCTGCGCGTGACTTTCGTGCGCAACATCACCGACATCGACGACAAGATCATCCGGCGGGCGCTGGAAAACGGCGAGACGGTGCGGGGCCTCACCGACCGCATGATCGCCGCCATGTACGAGGACTTTGACGCCTTGGACATTGAGCGCCCCACCCACGACCCGCGCGCCACCGACTATGTGCCCCAGATGCTGGACATCGTGCGCCGCCTGGAGGGCAAGGGCCTGGCCTACCGCGCGCCCTCGGGGGATGTGAACTTTGCGGTCCGGCGCTTCCCGGGCTACGGCAAGCTCTCCGGCAAGTCGCTCGACGAGCTGCAGGCTGGCGAGCGGGTCGCGGTGGCCGAGGGCAAGGAAGACCCGCTGGACTTCGTGCTGTGGAAGGCCGCCAAGCCCTCCGAGCCTGCCGATGCCCGCTGGGACAGTGCCTATGGCCCTGGCAGGCCGGGCTGGCACATCGAATGCTCTGCGATGTCCTGCGCCCTGCTGGGTGAAACCTTCGACATCCACGGCGGCGGCGCCGACCTCACCTTCCCGCACCACGAGAACGAGATCGCGCAGAGCGAGGGCGCCAACGGCGTGCCTCTGGCCCGCTGGTGGATGCACAACGGCTTCGTGAATGTGGACAGCGAAAAAATGTCCAAGTCGCTGGGCAACTTCTTCACCATCCGCGAGGTATTGGAAAAGTTTGACGCTCAGACCCTGCGCTTTTTCATTGTTCGCACGCACTACCGCAGCCCGCTCAATTACAGCGATGTTCACCTGGACGACGCGCGCGGTGCGCTGCGCCGTCTCTACACCGCCCTCGATGCAGTGCCGCCCGACACGGTGGAGATCGACTGGGCCGAGCCGTACGCCGCGCGCTTCAAGGCGGCGATGGACAATGATTTCGCAACGCCCGAGGCGGTGGCGGTGCTCTTTGAACTGGCCGGCGAGGTCAATCGCAGCCGCGACGCCCGACTGGCCGGACTGCTGCGCGCACTGGGTGGCTGTCTGGGCTTGCTGCAAGGCAAGCCGCGCGACTTTTTGCGGGCCGGTGCGACGCTGGACGAGGCCACCATCGCCGGCCTGATCGCCCAACGCGCCGCTGCCAAGGCCGGGCGCGACTTCGCCGGGGCCGACCGCATTCGCGCCGACCTGCTTGCGCAGGGTATCGTGCTCAAGGACTCTGCCTCCGGCACGACATGGGAGGCCGCCGCATGAGCGCTGGCGCATCAAGAAGAGGGATTGCGCAATGAGCGATACACCCCCATTGGCGACCCCCGATTATTGGGACGAGGCCTGCCGCCACCTGGCGCGCAAGGACCGGGTGATGAAGCGCCTGATCCCCCAGTTTGGCAACGCCTGCCTGCAGTCCCGGGGCGACCCCTTCACCACCCTGGCCCGCAGCATCGTTGGCCAGCAGATCTCGGTGAAGGCGGCCCAAAGCGTCTGGGACCGCTTTGTCAAGCTTCCGCGCAAGATGACCCCGGGCAATGTGCTGCGGCTCAAGGTCGACGATATGCGCGCGGCCGGCCTGTCGGCCCGCAAGATCGAATACCTGGTCGACCTGGCTCTGCACTTTGACTCCGGCGCGATCAAGGTCGACGCCTGGACCGCGATGGAAGACGAGGCCATCATTTCTGACCTGGTCGACATCCGCGGCATTGGTCGCTGGACAGCCGAGATGTTCCTGATCTTCCATCTGATGCGCCCGGACGTGCTTCCGCTGGACGATGTCGGCCTGATCAACGGCATCAGCCAGAATTATTTTTCCGGGGATCCGGTCAGCCGCAGCGATGCAAGGGAAGTCGCTCAGGCCTGGGCCCCTTACAGAAGCGTCGCCACTTGGTATATTTGGCGCTCGCTCGACCCCGTGCCCGTCGCCTATTGACCAGCCTGGCGGGCACCGGGCGGCATGCGTCCAGAGGAGAAAAATTTGGCCAAGAAAAGCTTCCTTGATTTCGAGCAGCCCATCGCCGAGCTCGAGACCAAGATCGAAGAACTGCGCTATGTGCAGACCGAGTCGGCCGTCGACATCTCCGACGAGATCGACCAGCTCTCCAAGAAGAGCCAGCAGCTGACGAAAGACATCTACAGCGATCTCAGCCCCTGGCAAATCACCAAGATCGCCCGCCACCCCGAGCGTCCCTACACCCTGGACTACCTCGGCGAAATCTTCACCGACTTCATCGAGCTGCATGGCGACCGGCATTTCGCGGACGACCAGTCCATCGTTGGCGGCCTGGCCCGCTTCAACGGCAACGCCTGCGTGGTGCTGGGCCACCAGAAGGGCCGCGACACCAAGGAGCGCGCCGCACGCAACTTCGGCATGAGCCGGCCCGAGGGCTACCGCAAGGCGCTGCGCCTCATGAAAACCGCCGAGAAGTTCAAGCTGCCGGTGTTCACCTTCGTGGACACGCCTGGCGCCTACCCCGGCATTGACGCCGAGGAGCGCGGCCAGTCCGAGGCCATCGGCCGCAACATCTACGAGATGGCGCAGCTTCAGGTGCCCATCATCTCGACCATCATCGGCGAGGGCGGCTCCGGTGGAGCCCTGGCCATTTCTGTTGCCGACCAGGTGCTGATGCTGCAGTACTCGGTCTACTCGGTGATCAGCCCCGAGGGCTGCGCCTCCATTCTCTGGAAGACGGGCGACAAGGCCCAGGATGCCGCCGAGGCCATGGGTATCACCGCGCACCGGCTCAAGGCGCTGGGTCTGGTTGACAAAATCGTGAGCGAGCCGGTCGGTGGCGCCCACCGCGATACCAAGCAGATGGCCGCATTCCTCAAGCGCGCGCTGGGCGACGCCTGGCGCCAGGTCGCCGACCTGAAGCCCAAGGAGCTGCTCGATCGGCGCTACGAGCGGCTGCAAAGCTATGGCCGCTTCACCGACACCAAGTCCGGCGGACGCTGAGCCTGCAGGTCTGCCTGCCGCCCTGGCTGCGGCGAGGAAGGCCGCCCTCATCGGCCTCTCCGAGTTGGTGGGGTCTGCATCATCTGCGGCTACTGCGGCTACTGCGGCCAACAAGGCCACTGTTGCCTCTGAGTCATCTTCCGGTGCCTGCGCCGTCAAACCAGGGCCGGGTCCGCTGGCCCCGGCAGCCGAGGTCTCTTATCCCCTGGCAGTCGCCTTCAGCGGCGGCGCCGACTCCACCGCCTTGCTGCGTTTGGCCTGCGACCTGGCCCCCGGCCGGGTGCAGGCCTTTCACATTCACCACGGCCTGCAGGACGCGGCCGACGACTTCGAGCGCCATTGCGTGGCTTTGTGCGAGGCCTGGCAGGTACCGCTGGCGGTGGTACGGGTGCAGGCCCGACATGCCCCCGGTGAAAGCCCGGAAGACGCGGCCCGCCGTGCCCGCTATGCGGCCTTGGCCGAGGCGGCCCGTTCGCACGCTGCCCAGCGTATCTGGCTGGGCCAGCATGCCGATGATCAGGTAGAGACCCTGCTTCTGGCGCTGAGCCGAGGGGCTGGCCTCCCCGGGCTGGCAGCCATGCCAGCGCACTTCGAACGAGGCGGCGTGGTGTTCGAGCGGCCCCTGCTTGCCGTGCCGGGCGCCGAGTTGCGCACCTGGCTGCGGGCCCTGGGCGTTGCCTGGGTCGAGGACCCGAGCAACCAGGACGCGTCCTTCACCCGCAACCGCATCCGCCTTCAGCTCCTGCCCGCGCTGGAGGCGGCTTTCCCTCAATTTCGTGAGACCTTCGCCCGCTCTGCCCGCCATGCAGCCCAGGCCCAGGTCCTGCTGGAGCAAGTGGCCGCGCAAGACCTGGCCATGGCCTTGGCGCCGACCGCAGAGGGAGGGCAGGGCGGTGACAGAGGTGAAAGAGGTGTGAGTGCAGGCCTGCCGATTGCACCGCTGCAGGCTCTCACGCGCGAGCGCCAGGCCAACCTGCTGCGGCATTGGCTGCGCGCGGTGCATCGCACGGCGCCCACCGCCGCCCAGTTGGAGGAGGTGCTGGGCCAGGTGGCGGCTTGCCGCACCCGGGGCCATCGCATCCACCTGCGGGTGGGCGCGGGCCACCTCGAGCGAGACGGGCCGGCGCTGGTCTTTTTGCGCAGCGACCAGGGCGGCTGATCGGCGCTGGTGATCGGCACGGGTGATCGGCGGCCCCCGCTGGGGTCGGCTAGGCTGCGTGCCCTCCGTGCCCCCTGGCGCCCCCCCCGGGTGAACCCTTGGCCCACCTTATAATTCGAGGCTTCGCGCAGGACGCCCGTCCTGCCGGCGCTGGCACCTCCAAGCGGCCCGGCATCGCGCTTTCTCCCTTCGCATTTCCATGGCATTGATCGTTCACAAATACGGCGGCACGTCGATGGGCTCACCCGAGCGCATTCGCAACGTCGCCAAGCGCGTGGCCAAGTGGGCGCGGGCCGGCCACCAGATGGTGGTGGTGCCCAGCGCCATGAGCGGCGAGACCAACCGCCTGCTGGGCCTGGCCAAGGAGGTCTCACCCACCCAGACCACCGCTGCAGTGCAGCGCGAGCTGGACATGCTGGCCTCCACCGGCGAGCAAGTCTCGGTCGGCCTCTTGTCACTGGCCCTGCAGGCCGAGGGCATGGAGGCCGTGAGCTACGCCGGCTGGCAGGTTCCGATCCACACCAACAGCGCCTACACCAAGGCCCGCATCGAGTCGATCGACGACAAGAAGGTGCGCGCTGACCTGGCCGCCGGCAAGGTGGTGGTGATCACCGGTTTCCAAGGCGTGGACGAGGGCGGCAACATCACCACCCTGGGCCGTGGCGGCAGTGACACCTCGGCGGTGGCCGTAGCCGCGGCCATGAAGGCGGCCGAATGCCTGATCTACACCGACGTCGATGGCGTCTACACCACAGACCCGCGCGTGGTACCCGAGGCCCGGCGCCTGCACACGGTGAGCTTCGAGGAGATGCTGGAGATGGCCTCCATGGGCTCCAAGGTGCTCCAAATTCGTTCGGTGGAATTCGCCGGTAAATACAAAGTGCCCATGCGCGTGCTTTCGAGCTTCACGCCCTGGGACATCGCGATCGAGGAAGAGGCCAAGTCGGGCACCCTCATCACTTTCGAGGAAGACGAGCAAATGGAACAAGCCATCGTGTCTGGCATCGCGTTCAACCGCGACGAGGCCAAGATTTCCGTCCTGGGCGTGCCGGACAAGCCGGGCATCGCTTACTCCATCCTGGGCGCCGTCGGGGCGGCCAATATCGAGGTGGACATGATCATCCAGAACGTGTCCAAGGACGGCCGCACTGATTTTTCCTTCACCGTCAACCGCAACGACCACGCCCGCGCCCTGGACCTGCTCAAGTCCCAGGTGCTGCCCGCGCTGGGCGCGAACAGCGTGGAAGGCGACGCCAAGATCTGCAAGGTGAGCATCGTCGGCATCGGCATGCGCAGCCACGTGGGCATCGCCAGCAAGATGTTCGGCACGCTCTCGGCCGAGGGCATCAACATTCAGATGATCTCCACCAGCGAAATCAAGACCTCCGTCGTCATTGACGAGAAGTACATGGAGCTGGCGGTGCGTGCCCTGCACAAGGCTTTTGACCTGGACCAGGCAGCGGCCTGAGCTGGGCTGAGTCGGACAGAGCCCGCCTGAGCCAGCCCTGGCTCGTCATGCGAGTAGGGCGGGTTCTTCGGGCATAATTTGCAGTACTGGAAACGTGACCGAGTGGCCGAAGGTGCTCCCCTGCTAAGGGAGTATGGGGTGTAGAGCCCCATCGAGGGTTCGAATCCCTCCGTTTCCGCCAGTTGAGACAGCGGCGCCTTGCGAGGCGCCGCTTTTTTTTGCGCAGCCGCAATCGAGCGTTTCACCTACACCAGCACTCGAGGCGTTGTGGCTGGATGGAACGCCACCTGTAGAGCCGGCTATAGTGTTGTCGCGTTCTTTACTGTCGCGTTCTGTGGCACAGAGGGACCACCTGTGCAGACATTCACAATGGCCCGACACAGCATCAAGACGGGATGAGCCCAAATAATGCGTTTGACAGTGCCAGCACCAGTCAGTCACCCATGAATATGAAAATCAAATCGCCTACCACAAACCGCGGACGCCGTCTGGTGCTTGCCAGCGCCGGCGCACTGATCGCCTCACCCTGGGTGCATGCACAGGGTTCTGCCACAGGGCCCGTGCGCCTGGTCGTGCCCTTCACGCCAGGCACCGGCATCGACTTGATCGCGCGCGAAGTCGGGCCCGGCTTGGCGACGCGTTTCAAGCGCCCCTTCGTCGTCGACAACAAGGCGGGAGCCTCAGGCAACATCGGCACCCAGGAAGTTGTGCGCGCGGCGCCGGATGGCAGCACCTTGCTGGTGAGCGTCAACACGCTGGTGATGAACCGTGCGCTGTTCCCGAAGGCCGGCTTCGACCCCCTGACGGATCTGGAGCCGGTCAGCCTGACCAGCTGGGGCCAGTTGATCCTGGTGGCCAGCATCCGTTCGGGCATTGATTCCATGCAGGCCCTGTTGGCGCGCGCTCGGGCCCAGCCTGGCACACTGAATTACGCCTCCCCTGGGGCAGGCACGCCGCACCACCTCGCCATGGAATTGCTCAAAGACCGGGCGAAGGTCTCCCTCACGCACATCAGTTATCGCGGCACCGCACCGGCTGTCACCGACATCCTCGGCGGCCAGGTCGACGTGATGTTCCTGCCGATCCATGTGGCGCTGCAGCAGGTGCGGGCTGGCAAGCTCAAGGCGCTGGCGATCAGCTCTGACAAAGAAAACCCCTTGCTGCCTGGCGTTCCGCCGCTGCGCACGCAAAACCTCGGCGAACTCAACGTCGACATGTGGTACGGCGTGTTCGCCCCCGCGCGTACACCTCGCCCGCAGATCGAGGCGCTGAACAAGGCCCTTGGCGAGATCCTCAAGCTGCCCGAAGTCGCTAAGTCGTTCGAGACTCAGGGCATGACGCCGGCCCACAGCACGCCGGAGGAGTTCAGCCGGCTGGTGACGGCGGACGCCAAGCGCTGGGCCGACCTGATCAAGGCTCAGGGAATCACCGCGGAGTAATCGGCGGGTTTCTTGGAAGGGCAGATGGCCTCCATCACGGCCGGGTTTCCCCATGGCGGTGATGGGTTGTGAAGGCCCTCAGGTTTTCGGCGTGACGAATCGGTCCAGCAGACCTTGGTGGCGATAGGCCCACTGCAATATGCTGTGCTGCACTTCGTGGGCCTCCGGCGGTGCGGCAGGTTTTGATTCCATCGCTGAGTGTTCACCCAGGCGTTCCGCGTTGACTTGGGTATGTCCAAATTGCAGGGACTGGCGCAGGAAGATGGTGCAAAGTTCCTGCGTGGCGCCTTTGATTCGGGCGCTGGCTTGTGGTCCGCTGCGCGTGGTGCGGTCGGTGAAAATGCTGTGCCCGCCCGCGTTGTACACCGCCAGGGTTCTGGGCGATTTGGCCATCGCGTCAAAGATCAAGATGCGGTCCTCGACCGTGCTGCGATAGCCGGGCAGGTGGATGGTGTCTTCCAAGCTGGTGATGTGAAGGGTCGGCACACGCACGCTCCCGAGCGTCTCGTGTGCAGGCCCTTGGCCCTGCAAAGGCGGCGCCGAAATCAAGATGGCGGCGCGGAT
>CANFQF010000029.1 GCA_947449025.1 Comamonadaceae bacterium | reverse complement strand
TCATCGAGGCCCTCATGCGCCTCGCCGCCGGCATCGGCCGGACGGGTAATGGTGCGCCGTGCCCAGTGCAAGGGCGCGTTGGCGGGCAGGTGCTCCCTGACCCAGGCCAGCAGGCTGTCCTTGCCCGCCCCCGACGGGCCGACGACGTAGATCAAGCGGCCGTTCATGGCTGCAGCGATACGAAGTCGGCCAGTTGGAAGTCGGCCCCCTTCTCCGGCTCCACGAAAAGCGCGAGCCGGTCGAATCGGCAAGGCCCGAGCGAAGCGAAATGCGCGTTGGCGGCTTCTGCCAGCGTCACCCGGACCGAGGGATCAACGCCCTCGAGTGTGTTGGTCAGGGAGAAGTGGAAGTGGAAGTGGTCCAGCACCCAGGGGTAGCCCCATTGGCACAGCAGCGCGTCCTGCTCGGGCGTGAGCAAGGCGCGGCGCCGCCGGGCCAGCTCGCTCTCGCCCAGTGGCAAGGCCAGGGGATGCAGGCGGGTGACGCAGGCAGCAGCGACAGCCAGGAGTGGCGCGCATTCGCCCTGAGGACGCAAGGCCAGGAAATGCCCCCCGCGGTCGACCTCCAGGGTCGGCAGCTCGAAGGCGGAGAACTCGCTAGCCAGCCGCTGCATGGCTGCCAGTACCGTGTGGATGTTTTGACCTGGCGCCAGTACGAAGGGCGCCTTCAGCGTGGCATGCCAGCCGTAGCGCCGCGGGTCGTCGGTCAGCGCCGTCTGTACATCGTGGGCGAGCCCCTGGATCGACGGCAGCGGCAGGCGCTGCTGCGTGGCTGCGCAGCGGCCCAGCCACTGGCTGCCCGCCTGTCCCCAGGGGCTGCTCGGGTCGGGCGCGAAGTAGATGGCGCAACGATAGGGTACGGCCTGCATTGTTTCAGTCCTCGTGGTTCACGGTCAGGGTCACGCGATCGCCCGCGAACCAGGTGCGGGCGAATTCAATCGGCTGACCGGCGGTGTCGACGTTGAGGCTGGTGACGAGCAGCACCGGCCGGTTGGCGGGTTGTTCCAGCATCTGAGCCACTTCGGCCGAGGGCAGGCGGGCGCTGATGCGGCTCTCATGGCGAAGATAGTCCTCCACGCCGTGCGCGGCCAGCGCCAAGGTGATGGAGCCGCTTTCTCGCACGCCGTCGGCCAGGCGCACGAAGCGTGGCAGCGGAAAGCAGCGCTCGCTCACGTGCAGGGCATGGCCCTCACCTTCGCCCAGGGTCAAGAGCCACAGCAAGGGCTGGCCCAGCCCCAAGGTCAGGGCCCGCGCTTGGTCTTCGTCGGCATCTGCGACCTTGGACTGCAGTACCCGCAAGCCACCGCGCACGCCCGCCTGTACCAGGCTCTGCTGGTGCCGCGTGCGGCGGCCCAAGACCAGGTCCACCGCAAAGGCCTCGACGAAGGTGCCCAGGCCCTGAGTGGAGCGCACCAGGCCCCGCTGCCCCAGATCTGCCAGAGAGCGCCGGATGGTGTGCCGGTGAACGCCAAACTGTTGCGCCAGCACATGCTCCGAGGGCAGGCGCTCGCCAGGCAGGTAGACGCCGCGACCGATCGCGCCGGCCAGCTCCTGGGCGATCCGCTGCCAGAAGCGGTCCCGCTCAGGGGCCTGCGTCCCATCGCGCTCTGTCTTGGTCAAGAGGGTCGTGGTGTCTGTCATGAAAGCTACACGGGGGCTGCCTAAGCTTCCACCCATGTCGCAAGGTTGTATAGACAACTAACAGGGTGCCACCGAGATGTTTCACGCATTTGACAACGACGAGCCCTCGCGCCCGGCGGCCCGCCAGGACTGGATGGCCCTGCTGGCCCGGGCGCCACAGCCACTGCTGGAGCAGAGTTTGGCCGAGCACCTGCCCACCTCGCAGCAATGGCTGCGTCGCCCGGAAACCGGTCTGATGATGGTGCAGGGACGTGCGGGTGGCACCGGCGAACGCTTCAACCTCGGCGAGATCACGGTGACCCGTTGCGCCCTTCGCTTGGGTGACGCCGGCAGTGATGCGCCGGTGGGTGTGGCCTATGTCCTGGGCCGCAGTCACAGGCAAGTACAGTTGGCCGCCCTGGCGGACGCGTTGCTGCAGGACACCCGCTGGCACGAGCGACTTGAGGTGGGTTTGCTCGAGCCGATTCGCCAGCACCTGCGGGCGCAGGAGGCCCGGCGCCGGCAGCGTGCCCAGTCGACCCGGGTGGACTTTCTGACCATGGCCCGTGAAGCCGGCGGCGACGAAGCGGAGGACCAGGAGTGAGCGCCCCAGACCTCCATACACTCGCGCCGGGCTTCGAGCACGAGGCCTTCGGCAGCCAGGCAGTGTTTCGTGCGGCGCTGCAGGCCCTGTCGCATCCAGGCCGGCCGGTCGATATGCCCATTGGCGCGGCCATTCCTCGCCATGGCCACCTGACCGCGGCCGTGCTTTTGCTGGGTCTGCTCGACGCCGACACGAGCCTGTGGCTTTCGCCCAGGCTGGCGGGCAGCGACGCAGCCGCCTGGCTGCGCTTTCACACTGGATGCACCCTTGTCACTGACCTCGCCCAAGCCCAGTTCTGCTGGTTCGGGCAGGGCGAGGACTGGCCCGCCCTCGAGGAATTGAACCCGGGCACCGACACCTGGCCGGACCAGTCGACGACATGCGTGGTCGAAGTCGAGAGCCTGCAGGGAGACGCCCCGGGCTGGACGCTGCAAGGCCCGGGCATTGCAGGGGACTGCGAGCTTCAGGTGCGGGGGCTACCGGCGGGCTTCGAGTCGCAGTGGCGGGACAACCACGCCCGCTTCCCGCGCGGAGTCGATGTGTTTCTCGCATCGCCCACGCAGATCGTCGGTCTGCCCCGTACCACCCGTCTCCAACACGCCGCAGAGGTCTGACCATGTACGTGGCCGTCAAGGGCGGGGAAACCGCCATTCTCAATAGCTATCGACTGCTCGCCGAGCAGCGGCGCGGCGATTCGCAGCAGGCCGAACTCAGCGTCGCGCAGATCCGCGAGCAACTCAAACTCTCGGTCGACCGGGTGATGACCGAGGGCTCGGTCTACGACCCCGAGCTCGCGGCCCTCGCGATCAAGCAGGCCAGTGGCGACCTGATCGAGGCCATCTTCCTGCTGCGCGCCTACCGCGCGACTTTGCCTCGTCTGGGCAGTACCTGCCCGCTGGACACCGCGCACATGCAGCTCGATCGCCGCATTTCCGCCACCTTCAAGGACCTGCCTGGCGGCCAGGTGCTGGGCCCCACGTACGACTACACCCAGCGCCTGCTGGACTTCACGCTGCTGGCCTCGGGCTCGGACTCGGTCCCGAGCGAACTGGCCGCCCCCGCCGCTCCTGGCGCCCCTATTGCCCCCGCCGCGAGCGAGTCGGTGCCCCGTGTGGTGGACCTGCTCAATCAGGAGGGTCTGATCGAGACCTTCGCCCCACCTGCGGACGACGGGCCGCCGCAGGACTTGACTCGCGAGCCCTTGCGCTTTCCGGCGGGCCGGGCCACGCGCTTGCAGAACCTGGCACGTGGCGACGAGGGCTTTCTCCTGGCCATGGCCTATTCCACCCAGCGTGGCTACTCGCACACCCATCCCTTCGTAGGCGAGGTTCGCCTGGGCCAGGTCGAGGTGTGCATCGAACCCGAGGAGCTTGGCTTTGCCCTGTCCATCGGCGACATCGAAGTCACCGAGTGCGAGATGGTCAACCAGTTCGGCGGCAGCAAGACCGAGCCGCCGCAGTTCACCCGCGGCTATGGCCTGGCCTTCGGTCACTGCGAGCGCAAGGCCATGGCGATGAGCCTGGTGGACCGCGCCTTGCGCGCCGAGGAACTGGGCGAGGCCATTGAAGCACCGGCGCAGATGCAGGAGTTTGTGCTCTCGCACAGCGACAGCCTGGAAGCCTCTGGCTTCGTGCAGCACCTGAAGCTGCCGCACTACGTGGACTTTCAGTCTGAGCTGGAATTGGTGCGCCGAATGCGAGCCCAGAGTGGTGCCAATTCGGCGCAGCCATCCAGGCAAGCCGAGGAGGGCGTATGAACGCCGTGAACGACTTCCCGTCCGGACAGCTGCCGCCGGATTTGGCGCCCGAGGTCAACTTCGCCTACTTGGACGAGCGCACCAAGCGGATGATCCGACGCGCCATTCTCAAGGCCGTGGCCATACCGGGCTACCAGGTGCCCTTCGGCTCACGCGAGATGCCGCTTCCCTATGGCTGGGGCACCGGTGGCATTCAAGTCACCGCCTCGGTGATCGGACCGCAGGACACGCTCAAGGTGATCGACCAGGGCTCCGACGATACCGTCAATGCGGTCAACATCCGCCGCTTCTTCGAGCGAACGGCCGGTGTCCAAACCACTACGCGCACGCATGCAGCGACGCTGATCCAGACGCGCCACCGAATCCCCGAGAAGCCCCTCGCCGAGGGCCAGATCTTGGTCTATCAAGTGCCGGTGCCCGAGCCCATGCAGCGCCTGGAGCCGCGCGAGACCGAGACCCGCACCCTGCACGGGCTGGCCGAGTACGGACTGATGCATGTCAAGCTCTACGAGGACATTGCACGCTTCGGCCACATCGCCACCACCTACGACTACCCCGTCATGGTGAACGACCGCTACATCATGTCGCCGTCGCCGATTCCGAAGTTCGACAACCCCAAGATGGACATGAACCCGGCGCTGCAACTGTTTGGTGCCGGCCGCGAGAAGCGTATCTACGCGGTACCGCCCTATACCCGGGTGGAGAGCCTGGCCTTTGAGGATCATCCCTTCGAGGTACAGAAGTGGAACGCCAGTTGCGCCCTGTGCGGCGCGACCGACACCTTCCTCGACGAGATGATCACCGACGACGCCGGCAGCCGCCTGCACGTCTGCTCCGACTCCGACTACTGCAAGGGCCGCCAGGACGAAAGCGCCGCAGAGGGGGCGCAGCCTTGAACCTGCGCATCCGCGAAGCCACCGCCGAAGACCTGCCCGCCGTGCTGGCGCTGTACGCGCAGCCGGCGATGGACGATGGCCGTGTGATTGCGCTGGCGCAGGCCCGGGAGCTGTTCGCCCAGTTCGCCCGCTACCCCGATTACCACCTGTATGTGGCCAGCGGCGAGACCGAGCCATCGCTTGTGGTGGGAACCTTTGCCCTGCTGGTGATGCACAACCTCGGCCATCTCGGCACCCCCTCGGCCATCGTCGAGGACGTGGTGGTCAGCCCCGGGCAACAGGGCCGTGGCATCGGGCGCCAGATGATGGCCTACGCCCGCGAGCTCGCGCGCCAGGCCGGTTGCTACAAGCTGGTGCTGTCTTCCAACCAGAAGCGCGAGAGGGCGCACGCCTTCTACGAGTCCCTGGGTTTCCAGCGGCACGGCTTCAGTTTCCTCATCGAGCTTTGACATGACGCCTCTCGACTCCCCCCTGACCCAGCTACCCCTGCTACGGGTACGCGGCCTGAAGAAGTGCTTCGGCGATCGCGTGGCCGTGGAAGACGCCAGCTTCGAGCTCTGGCCCGGGGAGGTGATGGCCGTGGTCGGCGAGTCCGGCTCCGGCAAGTCCACCCTGCTCAACGCCATCGCCGCTCGCAGTCGCCCGGACGCCGGGCACGTGGAGTTCCTCGGGCGTGACGGGCAGCTGCACGACATTCACACCCTGTCCGAGGCCCACCAGCGCTTGCTGGCCCGCACCGACTGGGGCTTTGTCCACCAGAACCCGGCCGAGGGCCTGCGCATGGACGTGTCCGCCGGTGCCAACGTCGGTGAGCGCCTGATGGGCCTCGGTGAGCGCCACTACGGCCGCCTTCGCGAAACCGCCCAGGACTGGCTGCGCCGCGTGGAGATCGACGCTGCCCGCATCGACGACGCGCCGCGCACCTTCTCCGGAGGCATGCGCCAGCGCCTGCAGATCGCTCGCAATCTGGTCACCAACCCGCGGCTGGTTTTCATGGACGAGCCCACCTCCGGCCTCGATGTGTCGGTGCAGGCCCGCCTGCTGGACCTGCTGCGCCAGCTCACGCGTCAGATGCAGCTGGCGGTGGTCATCGTCACCCACGACTTGGCCGTCGCCCGCCTGCTGGCGCACCGGATGATGGTCATGCAGCGGGGGCAGGTGGTCGAAAGCGGCCTGACCGACCGGGTACTCGACGACCCCCAGCACCCCTACACCCAGTTGCTGGTCTCCTCTGTCCTGCAACCTTGAACCGCAGGGAAATCCTTTCATGCTGCAACTCCATCAGGTGTCCAAGCGCTTCACGCTGCACAACCAGAATGGCGCCGAACTTCAGGTGCTTCACAACGTCGATCTGTCGGTCACGCCGGGCGAGTGTCTGGTTCTGGACGGGCCCTCGGGCATGGGCAAGAGCACGCTGCTCAAGTTGATCTACGCCAACTACCGCGCCAGCAGCGGCCGCATCGAGATGCGCCAGGCAGATGGCCGGGTCCTCGAGCTAGGCGAGGCCAGCCCGCGCGAGCTGATTCGCATGCGCCGTGACACGGTCGGCTATGTGAGCCAGTTCCTGCGCGTGATCCCGCGGGTCCCCGCGCTCGACGTGGTGGCCGAGCCCCTGGTCGAGGATGCCGCCGATCCGGTAGGCGCCATGGAGCCGGCGCGCGAGCAGGCGCGTGTCTGGCTCGAACGCCTACGCATTCCCGAGCGGCTGTGGCAATTGCCGCCCGCCACCTTCTCGGGCGGGGAGCAGCAACGCATCAACATCGCCCGCAACATGATCAAGCCTCGCCCGCTGCTTTTGCTGGACGAGCCCACCGCCTCGCTCGACCCTGCCAATACCCAGACCGTGATCGATTTGATCCACGAGGCACTGGCGCGTGGCGCTGCCCTGCTGGGGATCTTCCACGACGCGTCCGTCGGAGCTGCAGTGGCTTCGCGCCGCGTGAACGTCGCGCAATTCAGGAGTGCTGCATGAGCCAGATCGTTTTCAAGAATGCCCGCGTGGTGCTGGCAGATGAGGTTGTTCGCGGCAGCGTGCAAGTCAAGGACGGCCGGATTGCGGCTGTGGACGTTGGCCCCACATCGATCAAGGAAGGCATCGACCTGGAGGGGGACTATCTGATGCCCGGCTTCGTCGAGATGCACACCGACAACTTCGAGCGGCACCTGATGCCACGCCCCAAGGTGCAGTGGGCCGAGATGCCGGCCCTGCTGGCCCACGACGCCGAGGTCGCGGCCGCAGGAATTACCACGGTGTTTGACGCGCTGGGTGTGGGCGATGCCGACCCCGACAGCCTGCGTGGCAGCACCTGGGACGCGGTCATTGCCGCGATGGACACCTGCACCGAGCTGGACCTGCTGCGCGCAGACCATCACCTGCACGTGCGCTGCGAGCTGCCGGCGCCCAACACCATCGACCTGTTCCAGCCCTTTCACGACCATCCGCGTCTGTCGCTGATCTCGCTGATGGACCACACCCCTGGCCAGCGGCAGTGGGAAAAAATCGAGGTGGCCCGCACCTACTTCACCGGCAAGAAGGGCTGGTCCGCAGAGAAGTTCGAGCGTCAGGTGGCCCTGTCCGGCCAGCTGCAGGAGCGCTATGCCGGGCCGCACCGGGCCTGGTTCGTTCACTACTGCCATACCCACGGCATTGCCTTGGCCAGTCACGACGATACGACCGAGGCGCATGTGGAGCAGGCCCATTCCGAAGGGGCCAGCATGTCCGAGTTCCCGACGACGATGCTCGCGGCGCGCGCAGCGCACGAGCGCGGGCTCTTGAACGTGATGGGCGGGCCTAACGTAGTCCGCGGCGGCTCCCACTCGGGCAATGTGGCGGCCTCCGACCTTGCCCGCAACGGCTTGCTGGACATCCTGTCTTCTGACTATGTGCCGGGCAGCTTGCTCAGCGCCGTGATGCGGCTGGTCGACGATGGCATTTTGACGCTGCCCCAGGCCGTGGCGACGGTGAGTCAGAACCCCGCCCAGGCCACAGGCCTGGAGGACCGGGGCCGCATCGAACCCGGGCTGCGCGCCGACTTGATTCATGTGCGCCTGGTCGATTTGCCCCAAAGCCGCCATCACGCCGTGGTGCGGGCTGTCTGGCGCGAAGGCGGACGCGTGATTTGAGGCTGGTGCCCTGCAAATTTCGTACGAGCGTCAAACGACTGTCACGAAACCCCGCCAGACTCTGCTTGTCTATACATCGTGGCGGTGTTGCTCCATGTCCCTGCGCATTGAAAACCTGAACAAGCATTTCGCCACCGGCAAGCAGGCCTTGTGCGACATCAACCTGGAGATCGGACAGGGCGAGATGGTGGCGCTGATTGGCGCCTCCGGTTCTGGCAAGTCGACCCTGCTGCGCCTGGTAGCGGGCTTGCTGGAAGCCGACGCCCAGCCGGGCTCGAAGATCGTCGCCAACGGCAAGTGCGTGCAACGGGAGGGCCGCATCTCCTCGGACATCCGGGCGATTCGCGCCGAAGTGGGTTTCGTGTTCCAGCAGTTCAATCTGGTCGATCGCCTGTCCGTACTGGCCAATGTGATGGTGGGGCGCCTGCACCGTATGCCCCTGTGGCGTGGCCTGGCGCGCTGGTTCAACGCCCATGAGCGCAGTCGTGCGCTGGAGGCCCTGGACCGCGTCGGCATCGCTGAGTGCCACGCCCAGCGTGCCTCCACCCTCTCGGGCGGGCAGCAGCAGCGCGCGGCCATCGCCCGGACGCTGGTCCAAGGAGCCCGTCTGGTGCTGGCCGACGAGCCGATCGCCTCGCTCGACCCGGAGTCCTCACGCAATGTCATGGAAATTCTCACCAAGATCCAGCGCGAAGACGGGCGCACGGTGGTGGTCTCGCTCCACCAGGTGGATATGGCCATTCGCTATTGCCCGCGAGTCGTGGCGCTGAACCAAGGGCGTGTTGTTTACGACGGCCCCTCGGCTGCCTTGACCCCCGCTCTCTTGCGTGAGCTCTATGGCATGCAGGCCGACGAATTCCTGCAAGGCAGCGAGCTGCTGCATTCCCCGCAAAAGACTCAAGGCAGCAACGTGCTGCCTTGGCCCACCCCGGTGGCGCAGGTCGCCTGACCTTGCTGCCAAACCTCAACCCTACGGAGTTCCCTCATGTTCAAAAAAGCCTTCACCGCACTGGCCATTGGCCTGAGCTTCGGCGCTGCCATGGCCCAGGAAATCAACTTCGGTTTAATTTCGACCGAATCCAGCCAGAACCTCAAGTCCGACTGGCAGCCGCTGATCGACGACCTGGAGAAGCAGACCGGTCTGAAGGTCAAGGCCTTCTTCGCCTCCGACTACGCCGGCATCATTGAAGGTATGCGCTTCAACAAGGTGCAGATCGCCTGGATGGGGAACAAGGCCGCCATGGAAGCCGTGGACCGTGCCAACGGCGAAGTGTTCGCCCAGATGGTCAACGCCGACGGGACCCAGGGGTACTACTCGCACCTGATCGCCCACAAGGACAGCCCGATCAAGAATCTGGACGACATCATTAAGGCCGGCAAGTCGCTGAGCTTCGGTAACGGCGACCCCAACTCCACCTCGGGCTTCCTGGTTCCCGGCTTTTATGTGTTCGCCCAGAACAAGCTCGATCCCAAGACCCTGTTCAAGGTCGTTCGCAGCGCCAACCACGAAACCAACGCACTGGCTGTGGCCAACAAGCAGGTCGACATCGCTACCAACAACAGCGAAAACCTGGAAAAGATCCAGGAGCGTCAGCCCGAGAAGTTCAAGGACATCAAAGTGGTCTGGACCTCGCCCCTGATTCCGCTCGACCCGCTTGTCATCAGCAAGAGCGTGCCCGAAGCCACCCGGGCCAAGATCCGGACCTTCTTCTACAACTATGCCAAGACCGATGCGCGCGAGAAGGAGATCGTGATGAAGATCTCCAAGCTGTCCGGCTTCAAGGCCTCGACGAACGATCAGCTCAAGCCGATCCGCCAATTGGAGCTTTTCAGCAAGCGCAACAAGATTGACGCGGATACCTCCCTGTCCGACGCCGACAAGAAGGCCCGGCTGGCTGAAGTCGACCAGCAACTCGCTGCTATCAAGTAAGCACGGCCAGCTCCGAACGACCGGAAAGCCCGCATGTCACAGCCCGCCAGCATCGAGCAGCAGGTGCGCCTGCACTCGCTTGTCCAATCCTCGGCGCCCAAGCGCAGCCTTGCCTGGTACATGGGCTGGGGGCTGCTGCTGGTCCTGATGGCGGCTTCCTGGAATGGGGCGGACATGCGACCCATGGACTTGCTGCGTGACAGCGGCAACATGGCAAAGTACGCATCGGAATTTTTCCCGCCCAACTTCTCCCAGTGGCGCGTCTACATGGAGGAGATGCTGGTCACGCTGGAAATCGCTCTGTGGGGGACGGCGCTGGCGGTGCTGTCCGCCATACCGATGGCCTTGCTGGCTTCATCCAACATCGTTCCCTGGTGGGTTTACCAGCCGGTCCGCCGGATGCTCGATGCCTGCCGCGCCATCAATGAGATGGTGTTCGCCATGCTCTTCGTGGTGGCCGTGGGCCTGGGGCCCTTCGCCGGCGTTCTGGCTCTGTGGATCCACACCACGGGCACCCTGGCCAAGCTGTTCTCCGAAGCTGTCGAAGCCATCGATCCGCACCCGGTGGAGGGCATTCGCTCGACCGGGGCATCGGCGCTGCATGAAATCGTCTACGGCGTGCTGCCCCAGGTGTTCCCCTTGTGGGTCTCTTTCACCCTCTACCGGTTCGAGGCCAATGTGCGCTCGGCCTCCGTGGTCGGTATGGTGGGCGCAGGCGGCGTCGGCGTGGTGCTGTGGGAAGTAATCCGCGGATTCCAGTACGCCGAGACCTGCGCGGTGATGCTGATCATCGTGGTCACGGTCAGCCTGATCGACTTGGCCTCGTCTTACATCCGAAAACTCTACGTCTGAGGTCTCCATGTCCCTGAGCCTGCCCGAAATCCATCGCCTGCTGGAGGTACGTGGCCAATCGCAGTACGGCATGGAGGCTGTGAGCCAGCTCGAACACGCGATGCAGTGCGCGCAGCTGGCAGAGGAGGCCAACGAGACGCCCGAGACCGTCGTGGCATGCCTGCTGCACGACCTGGGGCATCTGCTGGCGGCCGAGCGTGATGGCCTGGCGGAACACAAGGACGGTGAAGACGACCTGCACCAGTTCATCGCCCTGCCTTTCTTGCGCGCCCTGTTCCCCGACGCGGTCCTCGAGCCGATCCGGCTGCATGTGGACGCCAAGCGCTACCTGTGTCTGATTGATTCCAGCTACTGGGCCGCCTTGTCCCCGGCCTCTAAGCACAGCCTGGAATTGCAAGGCGGCATATTCAATGAGGCCGAGGCGCAGAAATTCATCGCACAGCCCTTTGCTGCCGAAGCCGTGCGACTGCGTCGCTACGATGATCTGGCCAAGATCAAGGGCAAGCAGGTGCCCGGTCTGGCACATTTCGCCGAGCGCCTGCGGCAAGTCAGTCACTGAGGCCGCTGGTCAGGGTGACGGCGGCCTGCAGGCGCCTTCCTAAAACCGCTCTCCCACCGGCAAATAACGCCACTGGCCCACCGGCAGCCCGGCCATCGCAATTCGGCCGATGCGGATGCGGCGCAGCGCCAAGAGTTCCAAGCCCACCTGGGCGCACATCCACTCGATCCACTCCGGCGCGATGCCTTTGACCGCGAAGCGCAGTCGCGTTTCGCTTTGCCAGCTCACGCGCGCCGGGGGCAGGGGCTGCCCGTCCCAGCGCAGGCCGTGACACAAACGCGCCAGGCCGTTGGGGGCGATCTCACCACGCACCTCGGCGACGAGTTCATGCTCGATGACACCCGCGTCTTCGGTGAGCTTGCGCACCACCCGAAAGTCCTGGCTCACCACATACAGGCCGCTGGCGGGGTCGGGCAGCGCCAGCAGGGGCTTGAGCCCGAGCAGGTGGGTTCGGCTGGGGCGAATGCCTGAAGTGTCTTCGCCCCATTGCGCAGCCTCCGTCAGCAGCGCAGCGGCCGCCTGTGCCCCCACGCCCGCCGGCTTGTGCAACAAGAAGGTGACGGGCAGGGCAGTTTGCAACTGGGCCTGCGGGTCGATGTCGACGCGCTGGTCGGGGCGCACCCGCATTTGGGGGAGGTCGGCGCGCTGGCCGTCCACCTTCACAAAGCCCTCGGCAATGTATTGCTCGGCCTCGCGGCGCGAGCAGGGCACTTGCGCAGCGACGCGCTTGGCCAGTCGCTCGCCGCCTTCCGGCAAGGGCGAGCGGGAGACCGGGGCGTTCATGGCACGCACCGCGTCAGGCCTCGTCCACCAGCAGTCGCGCCTTGACCGAGCGGCCTTTGATTCGGCCGCTATTCAGGCGCGTCACCGCTTCACGCGCAATGCGGCGGTCCACCGCGACATAGGTGGCGAACTCGTTGATGTCGATCTTGCCCACCTGCTCGCGGGTGTAGCCCAGGTCGGCGGTGAGCGCCCCCAGCACGTCGCCCGGGCGGATCTTCTCCTTGCGCCCAGCCTGAATATGCACAGTCGCCATGGCGGGCAGCAAGCGCCCACCGGGTGTTGGCGTGAGGCCAGCGATGGGGTGCCAGGACGAGGGCCGGCCCTGTAACTGGTCGACCCGCCCGACCGCGCCCATTTCGTCCATGGCCGCGAGGCTGAGCGCCAGCCCGGTCTGGCCAGCACGTCCGGTGCGGCCGATGCGGTGCACATGGGCCTCGGGGTCGGGTGAGATATCGACGTTGATGACAGCAGCCAGACCCGCGACGTCTAGCCCGCGCGCCGCCACGTCGGTGGCCACCAGCACCGAGCAGCTTCCGTTCACGAAGCGCACCAGCACCTGATCGCGGTCACGCTGCTCCAGGTCGCCATGCAGCGCGAGGGCGCTGTAGCCCTGCGCCTGCAGCAAGCCCACCAGTTCGCGGCAGCGCGCCTTGGTGTTGCAAAAGGCCAGGGTGCTCGCGGGACGAAAGTGCTCCAGCAGCCGGGCCACGGCCGGCAGGCGCTCGTTTTCGCTCACCTCATACCAGCGCTGTTCAATTTGCTCGCTGCCATGCTGAGCGTCTACCTTCACTGTGACGGGGTCGCGCAGAAACTGGGCCGCGAGCCGGGCGATGCCCTCGGGGTAGGTGGCCGAAAACAGCAGGGTCTGGCACTCGGCCGGGCACAGGCGGGCGACCTTGGCGATGTCGTCGGCGAAGCCCATGTCCAGCATGCGGTCGGCCTCGTCGAGTACCAGGGTTGCCAGCGCGTCGAGGTTCAGATGTTCGCGCTCGAGGTGGTCGATCACCCGGCCGGGCGTGCCAACCACCACATGCGCGCCGTGCGCCAGGCTGGTGGTCTGTCCGCGCAGCGGCACGCCGCCGGTGAGTGTGACCACCTTGATGTTGTCGTCGGCCCGGGCCAGGCGCCGGATCTCGGTCGTGACCTGGTCGGCCAGCTCGCGGGTGGGGCACAGCACCAGCGCCTGCACCGCGAAGCGGCGCGCCTCGAGCCGGGCCAGCAAGGCCAGCGCGAACGCGGCGGTCTTGCCGCTGCCGGTCTTGGCCTGGGCGATCAGGTCGCGCCCTTGCAGGGCGGCGGGCAGGCTGGCCGCCTGGATGGCGGTCATCTCCAGATAGCCGAGCCGGCGCAGGTTCTCCTGGGCGGCGGCGGAGAGGGCCAGCGTGTCGAAGCTCTTGGGGGCTGGCGCAGAAAGGGTCATGCCCCGATCTTACGCAGGCGGCGGTGCCGTGACCCGCCGATGGTGTCCGCCCGCTGGAGGTGCCTGAACCACAGGTGCCGAACCCTCAGGCGCCCAAGGGACGCAAACCTAGGGATGCAAAGGGAGCGGCCGGCAAGATCACCTATGCTTGCAGATGAGAAGGACAACGATCTTGCCCTCGTCACCCGAGTGCCAAGACCGGCGGCAACCCAAAAAGGAAATCGATTCATGAATCAGCTTCGCACGATGTCAATGGCCCGGCGCCTGCGTCCGGCCCTGCTGGCAGCCCTTGTCCTGGTGGGCGCTGGCGTGCAAGCCGCCTGGCCCGACGATCAGCCCATTCGCATCATCGTTCCGCAGGCCGCTGGCGGCACCAACGACATCGTGGCCCGGCTGGTGGGCAACGAACTGGCACGGGCGCTCAAGCAAAGCGTGGTGGTGGAAAACCGGCCGGGTGCTTCGGGCGCCATCGGCATGCAGCAGGCGGCGCAGTCCCGCCCCGACGGTTACACCCTTGGCCTGGCGTCTGACTCCACCGCCATGCTCGACGCCTTTCGGCCCAACCTGCCCTGGAAGTTCCGGCGTGACCTGATGGGTCTGGCGATGGTGGGTGACCAGCCAATCAGCCTGGCGGTCCCCGCGGCCTCTCCGCTCAAGACCCTGGCCGATGTGGCCAACCAGGCCCGCCGGCAGCCGGCCAAGCTGGCCTATGGCACCTCCGGCATCGGCACCTCGCAGCATGTGGTGGGCGAGTGGTGGTCCAAACTCGCCGGCATTGACATGGTGCACATCCCCTACAAGGGCGGCGGCCAGGCCTCGACCGACCTGGTGGCCAACCAGGTGCCGGTGGCGGTGCTGGGCCTCGCGCCCATGCTGGCGCAGCACCGCAACGGCAAGGTCCGTGTCCTGGGGGTGACGTCCCCGCAGCGCAATGCCGCCTTGCCCGATGTGCCAACCTTCACCGAGGCCGGCTTTCCACAGATCGCGATGACGCAGTGGGCTGGCCTGGTGGCGCCCACCGGCTTGCCCGAGCCGATCGCCCGGCGCCTTGCCGAGGAGATTTCTCGCATCGTTCAAATGCCGGAGATCCAGTCGAAGTTGGCCGAAAGCGGCATCACGCCCTCGACCCTGCGCGGCGCGGCCTTTGACAAGTTCCTCAAGGACACGGTTGCACAGTGGGAAAAACTCATTCCCACCCTGAACATCAATCTGGTTGACTGACTACTTGCCGATCGCCCACCCCATGACCCAGCCCGCCGCCCCCGCCCCCGCGCACACCAGCGCCAAGCCCCCCCACATCGTTTTGGTCCTTGCCGACAACCTGGGCTGGGGTGAACTTGGTTGCTATGGTGGGGGTGAGTTGCGCGGCGCGCCCACCCCGCGCATCGACGCGCTGGCCGCGCAAGGCATGCGCTTTTTGAACTTCAATGTCGAAAGCGACTGCGTGCCTACGCGCTCGGCCCTCATGACCGGCCGCCACCCGATACGCACGGGTGCCTTGCAGTCGGTGCCGGCAGGCCTGCCGCAAGGCATTCATCCCTGGGAGATCACCATCGCCCAGCTGCTCTCGCAGGCGGGCTACGCCACGGCGATGTATGGCAAGTGGCACCTCGGTGACCAGGAGGGGCGCTACCCCAAGGACCGCGGTTTTGACCACTGGTACGGCATTCCCCGCACCACCAATGAGAGCATGTTCACCGAGCAGGTCGGCTTTGACCCGGAGGTGGTCGACATTCCCCATGTCATGGAAGGCTGGGCCGGCCAGCCCGTCCAGAAGCGCGAGCCCTATGACCTGGAGATGCGCCGGCGCATCGACGCCGACCTCACCGACCGGGGCTGCGCGTTCATCCGCGAACAAGCCACGTCTGGAAAGCCGTTCTTCCTGTACGTGCCGCTGACGCAGCTGCATTACCCCACGATCCCGCACCGCGACTTCGAGGGGCAGACCAAGAAGGGCGACTTCGCCGACTCACTCGTCGAGATGGATGCGCGGGTCGGGCAGTTGCTCGACACCGTCGATGCCTGCGGCCTCACTGAGGACACGATCTTCATTTTTGCCAGTGACAACGGCCCCGAATACCGCCGCCCCTGGCGCGGCAGCGCGGGCATGTGGACAGGCACTTATCACACCTCGATGGAGGGGGCGCTGCGCGTGCCGCTCATCGTGCGCTGGCCTGGTCAGGTGCCCGCTCAGCGCGTCACCAACGAGATCGTGCATGTGGTCGACATGCTGCCCACGCTGGCGCGCGCGGCAGGTGTGGGCCTGCCGCAAGACCGCATCATCGACGGGGTGGACCAGCTCGACTTCTGGCGCGGCCAGCAAGACAAGTCCCAGCGGGAGGGCTTTGTCTACTACATCAAGAGCGAGCTGCGCGCCGCCAAGTGGCGTGACTGGAAGATGCACTTTGTCTGGGAGGTGGAGCCCAACGCCGGTGCCAACCACCTGGAGACGCCTTACCTGTTCAACCTCGTTCAGGACCCCAAGGAAGAAAGCGACGTCAACGCCGCCCAGGGCTGGGTGCGCGGCCCTATCCGCAAGATGGTGCATGCGTTCCAGGCTTCGCTCAAAACGCATCCGCCGATTCCGCCTGGCGCGCCGGACGACTACCGGCCTGGCTGATCGCGCGCTGCCTGCTTGCTGGCCCCATTCATTTTTAACAGGACCGACCCATGTCTCTCAAGCCAAGCGGGCGTTTGTTGTCGACGCTGCTAGCCGGCGCTCTTTTGATGGCCTCTGCCCTCACGCCGGCGGCCGCCCAAGAGGCAGCGCCAGCCCTTGCGCCCTGCCCGGCGGGCGTTCCTGCAGGCGCCCGTTGCCTGCGCGGTCTGGACTCGGTGGGTGCCCACTACCTCATCGTGATGCCGCAAAAGTGGAGCGGCGTTCTGGTGGTTCATGCGCATGGCGGCCCCAGCCTGGGCCCGCCCCAGATCACGCGGGCCGACGAGGACATCAAACGCTGGGCCATCACCGTCGCCGAGGGCCACGCCTGGGCCGGCTCGGTGTTTCGCCAGGGGGGCTTTGGAATCACCACGGCCGCCGAGGACACCGAGCGGGTTCGGCAGATTTTTGTGAGCCATGTGGCGCAACCGCGTCGCACGCTGTTGCATGGGCAGTCGTGGGGCGCGATGGTGGCGACCCGCGCCGCTGAACTCTTTCCCAATTCTTGGGAAGGCATCCTGCTCACGAGTGGCGTGGTGGCCGGGCCCACCACCTATGACTTCCGGATTGACCTGCGCGCGGTCTACCAGCACCTGTGCGGCAACCATCCGCGGCCCAGCGAGCCCAACTACCTGCTGGCCATCGGCCTGCCGGCCGACTCGAAGATGACGCATGCCGACCTGGCCAACCGCGCCAATGAATGCCTGGCCCTGGACAAGCCGGCAGCGCAGCGCAGCCCCGAGCAGCTGCGCAAGATAAAGACCATCGTCGATGTGATTCGCATCCCCGAAAACTCCATCATCGGTCACCTCAATTGGGGCACCTTCAGCCTGCAGGACGTCGTCTCCCGTACCGCTTGGGCGACGCCCTTTGGCAACCAGGGCGTGCGCTATACCGGCTCGGACGACGACGCGGCGCTCAATGCGGCTCTGGGCGTCAAGGGCCTTCGCTTCCAGGCAGACCCCAAGGCGGCGGCTGCCTTTGCGGCGGATGCCGACCACGCGGGCAAGTTCCGCGTCCCGGTGATCAGCTCCAATGGCATCCGCGATTCGACGGTGTTTGTCGAAGGCAGTGACACGCTCCGCCAGCGCATGGAGCAGGCGGGCAATGGCGCGCGTCTGGTGCAGACCTTCGTCAACTCCGGCGACCACAGCTACTTTGGCGACGCGATGTACCCGCCCCTTTTCGATGCCCTGCTGGCCTGGGTCGAGCAAGGCGTCAAGCCCACAGCACAAGGCATTGCGGACCGCTGCCGCGCGCAGCAGGCCACCAACCCCGCCGCCTGCCTGTTCGTACCCGAGTACACGCCCAAGGCCCTGGCCACGCGGATTGCGCCGCGCTAGGGGCTGGCGGAGGCAGGCCGCGCTCAGCGCCCCATGAACCTGGGCGCCCTGCGCTCGCTTGCGGCAGCGATGCCTTCCCGGAAATCCTCGGTCGCGAACTGCTCGCGCTGCAGCACCACCTCGCGCGCGTTGACCGCGGCCACCTGATCGGCCAGACCCTGGCGCAGGGTTTCGCGGGTGCTCTGGACTGCCAACGGCGCCGACAGGGCGATCTCCTGGGCCAATGCCTGTGCGCGCGCCAGCACCTCGTCGTCGGCCGCCAGTTCGTCGGCCAGTCCGAGTTGGAGCATGCGCTCGCCATCGATGCGCTCACCGATATAGAACAAGCGGGCGGCCATCTGCTGCCCCACCAGCCGGGGGAGGGTGCAGGAGAGCCCAAAGCCCGGGTGAAAGCCCAGGCGGTTGAAGTTCACACTGAAGCGGCTCGCTGTGCAGGCCACCCGAAAGTCGGCCACCAGCGCCAAGCCGGCGCCGGCCCCGATGGCTGCGCCCTGAATCGCGGCCACGATGGGCTTGCGCGTGCGAAACAGGCGCAGCGCCTGGGCGTAGAGCGGTGTCGCGTCTGCAACGCCGTTCACCCGGGGCAGTTGGCTGAGATCAGCCCCCGCGCAGAAGGACTTGCCCTCGGCGGCAAGCACCACCGCCCGGCAGTTGTCGTCGGCGTCCAGTGCGTCCAGGGCGTCGGCCAATGCGGCCAGCGATGCTTCGTCAATGAAGTTGTGCGGCGGGCGGTTCAGCGAGACGGTGCTGACCTGGCCCTGGGTGGACAGCAGGAAGGGAGCGATAGTCATTGTGGAAGTGGTTGTTTGGTGAGCAGGCCTTGCCATCGGTATCGGCCGGCGACTTACTCGGGAGCGCGTGCGCGGAAGAAACTCGGCCAGCGCGCACGCACCACCTCGCCGTCGGCTGCATAGGCGTAGCAACTGTCGATCTTGTCGGGGCGGCCAGACTCATCGCGGCGCGAAGGCCGGCTCATGCGAAGCATGGAAAGCGATTGGAAAGCGGCGGTGGCCAGTGGAACAAGCAATTCCTTGAGGTGGGTGCAGCTGCGTTCGCCGCCAAGCCGCGCGCTGACTTCTTTGGCCCAGCCTCGGGTCATGGTCAGTCCCGCAATCGCCTGCAGCGCCCGGCCGCCCTCAGGGCAGGCGGGGTAGGGCGAGGAGTCGGTGAAGGTGTGCACCTCGTGGACCACCATGGTGTCGTCGAAGACCAGGCGCACGCCCATGTCGTGCATAGGCTCGTGCGCCGGCACCACCCGGGTGTGCCCGGGCATCTGCAGGTCATGGGGCTTGCGGTCGACGACCCGCCCTTCCACCTCGTACAGACCGTCGCTGCGGCGGTAGCCGCGCATGTCGATGCGACGGAAATGCAGTTCTTCGCGGGTGACTTCCATGGGTTCTCCAGACCGTGGCCCGGTCATGTTCAACATTACATGTACTGGCCCAGCCTATCTGCCGCAGAGACTGTATGGCCGCAGGGTAAACCCCCAATACAAGAGTCGGGTTGACCAGCATATATTACATGTAATCAACTGCCAGACCTCGCTCCACGTGATTCGCTCGCACGCTTTTGACCCTCTTGACCGCGCCCGCGCGGTGCCGGTCGCATCGTCCGAGTTCACAGGCTGGCGCCTGCCCCTGATCGACTCTCCAGCGGGTCCCTGCGCGCCTAACGCCAAGATCATCGAGCAGCAGGCCGGCTGCGTCATCCCGGCCCATTTCCACACCTGCCATCAGTTCCAGGTGGTCTCCGCCGGTGCTGGCCTGCTCGGGCGCAAGGCGGTGCGGCCCTGGACCGTGCACTACACCTCGCCAGACACGGGCTACGGCCCGATCGAAGCGGGCGAGGACGGCCTCTCCTACTACGTGCTGCGTCCCCGGATCGACCCGGGGGCGAAGTTCATGCCTCAGTCGCGGGGCCTGATGCGCGCCGGTTTGCCCAAGCACCATTCAGTCAGTGGCCCCATCGACGTGCCGGCCGCGTCCGCACTGGCGGAGATGGGCACCGCGCGGGTCCAAGCCTGCCTGCCACTCTCGCCCGAGGGCATGGCCGTCTGGCAGGTGGGCCTGCCCCCAGGAGGGCGGCTGCAGGCCAGTGACTTGCCCGGCTACGGTGCCCGCTTTTACCTGGTGCTGGGCGGCGCGCTGGTGCAAGACGCTGAGATGGTTGAAGACGGCGCGGGTGGCCAGGCCGAAGGCCAGGCTCCGGCCTTGCTGCCTGCGGGCTCGCTGTGCTTTGCCGAGATGGCCGACTCGCTACGTCTGCTGGCCAGCCCGGCGGGCGCAGATTTTCTGGTGTTGCAGTTCCCCGCTGAAGCAACGATGGCGGCATGACCCGCGCTTGACCCTTTCCAACATGCCCCAATTCCTGCGCAAGCTCAAATCCGACTCCCTGGCCGACAAGGCCGCCGACATGATCCGCAGCGCGATCTTCGAGGGCCACATCAAGCCCGAAGAGCGCCTGACCATTGAGCACATTGCCGCCCAACTGGGCATCAGCCGCACGCCGGTGCGTGAAGCACTCAAGGCGCTCGAGACCGACGGGATGATCAAGATCCTTCCCAACCGCGGCGCGGTGGTCCAGCGCTTTGGCCGCCCCGAGCTGTCCGACCGCTTCACCGTGCGCGCCACCCTCGAGGGACTGGCCGGCGAGCTCGCTTGCCGCAACGACGGCAAGCGCGTCGCAGGCCTGCTGGCGGCCAATACCGAAAAGCTCGCCGACCGCATGGCGGAGATCGAGCCCGAAGACCTGCATGCGGTCAGCGAGCTGGTCGAGCTCAATGGCGAGTTCCACGACACCATCCTCGCGGCCAGCCAGAGCGAGACGGTGCTGCGCATGCACGCCTCGCTGCGCATGCCCATGGCCTACCGCCTCTACACCTGGCGCAGCGTCGAACGCCAGCGTGCCTCTTATGACTTTCACCGCCGCATCGTCGACGCCTTCGGGCAAGACGACGCGGGGGAAGTGCGCCGTCTTCTCGAGTCCCACATCCTCGAGGCGCGTGATTTCGTGGTGGCCGAGCACTGAGCGCTCGCCACTTGTCATCGACCCTTTCGATCAACCCCTTTGTCTCCCGCTACCTGCTTTACCTGAAGGTCCTACATGTCCAATGCCCCCGAGCCGACTTACGGCGTCATCTCCGAAGAATCCATCGCCCAGGTCCGCCGGCGCATCGGCCAAGTCCACCCGATCGAGGAGCCCTTTGTCCGCTACGTCAATGGCGACAGCATCCGCCACGTGGCGCGCGCCATTGGCGATATGAACCCTTTGTGGATCGGCAAGGACCACGCCGCCGCCTCGCGCTTTGGCAAGCTGGTGGCCCCGCCTGCGCTGCTCTACGCCGTGTCCTGGGGTAGCTGGGACATGCGCCGCGGCGAAGGCTTGCCAGGCGTCCACGGCCTGCACGCCAGTGACCGCTGGGTCTACCACCGCCCGCTGCTCGATGGCGACGAGGTGCACGCCACCAAGGAAATGGTCGCCCTCGACGAGCGCACCGGCTCCTACGCGGGCCGCTCGCTGATGCAGGTCCGCGAGATGCGCTACTACAACCAGCGCGACGAGCTGGTGGCCACCTGCCGCATGTCGGCGGTGCGCACCGAGCGTGACAAGGGCAAGGAAAAGGGCAAGTACGCCTCCATCCCCAAGGCCCGCTACAGCGATGAGGAAATCGCCCAGATCGATGCCGAAACCGCCGCCGAAGAGGTGCGTGGCGCTACGCCGCGTTATTGGGAGGATGTGCGCGTCGGTGAGGCCGTGCATCCGATCGTGCGTGGTCCGCTCACTGTGGCCGACATGATTGCCTGGATGATGGGAATCGGCTCGCCCCATATCCGCAGCGGCCAGTACTGGCTCGCCTACCGCCGGCAGTCGCCCAAGGTGGCTGTCAAAGACCCCGAGACCGGCATTCCGCAGGCCGTCGAGCGTGTCCACTGGGACCCATTCATGGCCGCAGAAATCGGCATGCCCGCGCCCTACGACTACGGGTCGCAGCGCGGCGCCTGGGCCACCCACCTCATGACCAACTGGGCGGGTGACGATGGCTGGGTCTGCGAGGTGTTCGCCAAGTACCGCTACATGAACTTCATCGGCGACACGGTGCGCATCGGCGGCACCGTGCTGCGCAAGTGGCAGGGCAAGAGCGGCATCGGCTATGTCGAGTGCGAGATCTCCGGCATGAACCAGCGCGGTGAGAACATCATGCCGGGTACTGCAGTCGTGGCGCTGCCCTCACGCGGCAAGCCGCTGCCCGACGCCCCCATCGACCACGTCAGCGACACCGAGCAGTGAGCCAAACCCACCTGCCCCTGGCCGGCCTGCGTGTGCTCGATTTCAGCCACGCGGCCGCCGCGCCGTTTGCGACCATGTTCCTTGCGGACATGGGCGCGGAGGTGATCAAGATCGAAAAGCCCAAGGGCGGCGACGGCACACGCACCATGGGTGTGCCCATGCCGGCGCTGGGGCCCAAGGAGACCGACTACTACGTCAGCCTCAATCGCAACAAGCGCAGCATCGTGCTGGACCTGGGCAACCCCGAGGGGTGCGAACTGGCCCGACAGATGGTGGCCCACTGCGACATCGTCACCGAGAACTTCCGGCCCGGTGTGATGGACCGCCTGGGCCTGGGCTTTGATGTCCTGTCCAAGCTGCGTCCGGGGCTGATCTACGCGTCGATCAACGCCTTTGGCCCGCAGGGGCCCTGGGCCGACCGGCCGGCCAACGACATCATTTTGCAAAGTGTCTCGGGCCTCATGGGCATCACGGGTGAGGTGGGTGGCGGCCCGGTGCGCATCGGCGCGCCCATCGCCGATTTTTCCAGCGGCCTGTTCATGCTCTCGGGCATCCTTGCCGCGCTGCACGCGCGCCCGCTTCACCCCGAGGGGCAGCAGGTGCAGGTGGCCATGCTCGACGCGGCCTTCAACATGATGGCCAACTACATTCCCGGCGTCGCCACGCTCGGCCAGGTAGTGCCTCGTGTCGGCCGCGGCCACGCGCAGATCGTTCCCTATCAGGCCTTTGAATGCGCCGATGGCCGCTACGTGATGGTCGGCGCCTTCACCCGGGGTTTTTGGGAGAACCTGTGCCGCGCCCTCGGGCGTGAGGACTGGATCAAGGATCCGCGCTTCGAAAGCAACCCGCAGCGCCTCGCGCACCGGGAGCTGCTCGTGGGCGAGTTGCAGGCTTTGTTCCGCCAGCGGCCCAGCCAGGACTGGATCGCCCTGCTCACCGAGGCCGATGTGCCCACCAGCCCGGTGATGGACTTGCACGAGGCGGTGCGCAGCGAGCAGGCCGCGCACAACGCCAGCCTGCGCACGCTGGGCGAAGGCGAGGGCGCCTACGAGGTGGCCCGCTCGCCGATCCAGGTGCAGGCCTGGGGTGAGCGCGATCACCAGCCCGCGCCCCGCATGGGCGACCACACCCGAGCTGTGCTCCAGGAACTGCTCGGGCTGGACGAATCAACTGTGGCCGATCTGGCCGAACGTGGTGTGGTGCGGCTGGCCCGCACCCAAGAAGGAGCCGTGGCATGACACAAGACCGAGCACAAGACCAACCACACGACCCAACCCAAGAGCAAAAATCCGCCCGACCGGCGGTACTTGCCGGCCTTCGCGTGCTGGACCTCTCGCACCAATACTCGGGCGCCAACGCGGCGGCCATCCTGGCCGACTTGGGGGCCGATGTCGTCACCGTCGAAACGCCCGATGGCAGCCCGATTCGCACCATGCTGCCCAAGAAAGACGGGCATTCGATGTGGTGGAAGGTGATCCAGCGCGGCAAGCGCGCGGTGACGCTGCGGCTGTCCACGCCCAAGGGCCGCGAGTTATTTCTCAAGATGGCGACCCAGTTCGACGTGATCGTCGAGAACTTTCGCCCTGGCACTCTTGAGAAGTGGGGCATCGGCCCAGCCGACCTCGAGGCGGCCGGCGCCAACGTGATGCTGCTTCGCATCAGCGGCTTTGGTCAGACCGGTCCCAACCGGCACCTGCCCGGGTTTGGCACGGTGGCCGAGGCGCTGAGCGGCTTTGCCCACATGAACGGATTCAAGGACGGCCCGCCGGTGTTCCCGTCGACCACGCTCGGCGACGGCGTTGCCTCGCTGTTCGGCCTGATCGGTGTGCTGGCCGGAATGACCAGCAAGCTCAAACAGGGAACCCGTGGCGTCGACGTGGTCGACGTGGCCCTGTTCGAGGCGCTGTTTCGTATCGTTCCTACCCAAATCGCCACCTATGACCAGCTGGGCAAGGCCCCGATGCGTCCGGGCAACTTCCTGGGCGAGCATGGTGTGCTGCGAAGCTGCTACCGCACCCAGGACGAGAAATACCTGATCGTGAGTGCGGTCGGCCCGCAGGCGATCCGGCGCATTCTGGTGGCCGCGCGCGCCGAGGCGCTGATTGCCGAGTGTGACGGCGGCATCATGGTCAATCCCGACACCCAGGCCGTGCAGCGCTTTTTGTCGAACTGCAATGTGCACCTGATCGAATGGATGGGGGCACACCCCTATGAGAGCCTGGTCGCCGACCTGCGCGCAGCCGACGCGGTGCACAGCCCGGTCTACAGCGCCGCCGAGATCGTGCAAGACCCGCACTTCCTGGCGCGCGAAGACGTGATCTCGGTGCCCGACGAAGAACTCGGGCCGATCCGGATGCAGGGCGTGGTGCCCAAGTTTTCGGGCCGTTCCCACAAGGTGCGCCATGCGGGCCGGGCCCGTGGCGCCGACAACGCACAGGTCCTGGGCGAGCTGCTCGGGCTGACCGAATCCGATCTTGCGACGCTACGCAAAGACGGTGTGATCTGAGGCCCATAAAAGGAGACAACGCGATGCAAAGAAGAACTTTCAGCCAAGCCCTGCTCGGTATGGCAGCGACCGCATCCGGCGCCCTGCAGGCGCAGGACGTCTGGCCGAGCCGGCCGATCAAGGTCATCCTGCCCTTCTCGGCAGGTGGCACCGGGGACGCAGTGGCCCGCGCGCTGGGCAACGACATGGAAAAGCGCCTCGGCCAGCCGATGGTGATGGAAAACCGCGTCGGCGGTACCGGCTTGCTGGGTCAGGACCTGGCGATGCGAAGCCCGCCCGACGGCTACACCGTGGTGGCCATTTCGATCTCCGGCGCCCTGTCGTATCACAGCCAGAACCGCAGCATCGACTTCACCAAAGACTTTGCGATGGTCGGTCAGGTGTACAGCCAGTACGCCGCAGTGGTGGTCAATCCGACGACGGCGCAGACGGCCAATATCCGCAACATGCGGGACCTGGTGGCCTATGCCAAGGCCAACCCGGGCAAGATCAACTACGCCAGCCAGGGCTCGGGCAGCATCGGCCACCTCACGATGGAGCGCATCAAGCAGCTGACCGGCATCGACGTGGTGCACGTGCCCTATCGCGGCGCCGCGCCGGCCTACAACGATTTGCTTGCGGGGCATATCCAGATGATGTCGACCTCGCTGGGCGCCATGCCCTACATCAGCGCCGGCAAGATGCGGGCGCTGGGCATGGCTGGCACCAACCGCTCCTCGCTCTTGCCCGATTGCCCCACTTTCATCGAGCAAGGCATCGACCTGGTGGCCGGCTCCTGGTACGGCTTTGCCATGCCGCCTGGCACCCCGCCGGCCATCACCCAGCGCATGGCGCGGGAGTTGCAGGTGGCGATTGCCAAGCCCGAGATTGCCGATTCGCTGCGCAAGCAGGGGGTGGACCCGGAATTCCTGCCGGGCCCCGAGTACGCGGCCCGCGCGAACGGTGACTTCCGCAAATGGGGCGACGTGATCCGCGAGCGCGGCATCAAGATGGAATAGGCGTGGAGTCAGCGCGGAACAAGTCCGAAACACGCCCGGAACAAGCTCGGAATAAGCACGCTCTACGCCGACTTTCGATGCGGCCACTGCAATGCCCACTGCCCTGCTGATCGGCGGAACCGGCCCGACCGGGCCCTTCATCGTCGACGGCCTGCTCGGGCGCGGTTGGTCGGTGACCGTGCTGCACTCCGGCCAGCGTTCGGCCCGCTACAGCGGTCCGGTGGAGACCCTCCACGCCGACCCAAACTTTGCCGAGACCCTGCTGCCCGTTTTGGCTGGCCGCCAATGGGACTTGGTGATTGCCAGCTACGGGCGCCTGCGGGTGCTGGTCGAGGCGCTCAAGGGCCACACTGCCCGCCTGGTGGCGATCACTGGCGCCACCGGCGGCACGGCTCGTGCTGACGATGTGCGCTGGGGCGCGCTCGGCCGACCCGCCTTTCTGGACGAGGCGCGAACCTTGCCGGCAGCAGGGGAGGGTGAGTCCACGCTGTCGCTGCGGATCGCGCAGGCCGAGGCGGCCTTGTTCGAGGCGCATGCCCAGGGGCACTTCAGCGTGACCTGCATCGCCTATCCGATCCTGTACGGGCCGCGCCAGCCCGGCGCCACCGACTGGGCCATCGTGCGCCGGGTGCTCGATGGCCGGCGCCAATTCATCTTGGCCGACGGGGGCCACAAGTTGGAAAGCCGTGCCTACGCCGAGAACGCGGCGCATGCGGTGCTGCTGGCGGTTGATCAGCCTCAGACCAGCCACGGCCGGCGCTACCTGGTGGCCGATCAGGCACTGCACTCGATGCGCCAACGCGTCGAGGCAGTGGCGGCGCACCTGGGGCACCGCTTCGAACTGGTGGACCTGCCTTATGACTGGGCGCGGCCCTGCCACCCCTTGTGGCGGCACACCCGCGAAAGCCGTGTCATCGACAGCGGTCAGATCCGGCGCGAACTCGCCTATGTCGACCCGGTGGGCGCGCCCGAAGCGCTGGCCCGTAGCGTCGACTGGATGGTGGCCCACCGCAGCGACATGGCGCAGGTCGAGGCGCAACTGGGCGACCCCTTCGACTATGCGCGGGAGGACGCGCTGATCGCCGCTTGGCAGCAGGCCCGTGGCTGCCCGGTGGACTACCCGCTGGTGGAGCCGCGCCATATTTACCGTCACCCGTCAGCGCCGGGCGAGCCCTGGCGGCCGCAGTGAGCAGAGGGGTTCGATAGGCCTTTGCCTCAGGGTTTCCATGATGCCGCCTGCGGGTCCCGTGGGTCACCATGCGAGGGCCGCAGCCCGAATGCCTGAGAATGGGGCGGTTCGCAGCCCCAGCAGCACGAGACAGCCATGCAACCGAGAACAAGATGAACCCCATTGCCTTTGCGATCCCCATTTTCTTTTTGCTCATCGCGTTCGAGCTCTGGGTGGCCCATACCCGGGGGCTGTCGGTCTATCGCTTGAAGGACAGCCTGACCTCGATCAACGTCGGGCTTATGAGCGAGTTTTCCAAGGCCGTTGGCGGCGTAATCAGCGTCATCATGTATGCGCTCATCGCCGACCGCTTTGGCGCGTTTGTCTGGGACGTGAGCAACCCCATGACCTGGGTCAGCGCCCTGCTGCTCTACGAC
>CANFQF010000028.1 GCA_947449025.1 Comamonadaceae bacterium | reverse complement strand
GCGCCCGGAAGCTGGCCGAGAGCGCTTTCATCCAGATCAACAAGGTGCTGGCCCCCGCCTATGAAACCAGCAACCACATCACGGCCGTCTCTCTGGCCAGCCAATCCCTGGGGGTGGCGATCGTGTCTTCGGGCATCCGTGTCATGGCGCCCAGCATGAAGGTCATTGTGCGAAGGATCGAGGGGCCTCTGACCGAGCGTACCCTTCAAGTGATCAAGCGACGAGCCCACGAACTGTCCGCACCTGCGCAGGCCTTTTTGCAGATCTTCAGTGAGCGGATGGTCGATCTGGACCTTGACCGAAAGGATTAATCACCTTGCGGCCTTCTATCCGACTCACTCACCCATGAAGATCCTCGCACTGGCAGGCAGCGTTGCCTTCTTGATTCTGCTCGCCCTGGCGTTCTGGCTCTGGACGCCCGACCGCGATCGGACGCAGCTGGAAGCGACCTACCTCAAGGCGCCGGGCGACATGCGGCAGGTGGGCCCCTGGCGACTGCATCTGCGCGACACCGGGCCGCGTGATGCACCGGCGATTTTGTTCATTCACGGCTTCGGCTCCAGCCTGCATACCTGGGAGGAGTGGGCCTCGGCGCTGGAGTCGCAGTACCGGGTGGTGCGCTTTGATCTGCCCGGCAACGGTCTGAGCGATCCGGACCCGGCGGGGGATTACACCGATGAACGCAGCCTGCAGATGATCGTGGCGGTGATGGACAGTCTGGGTCTGGAAAAAGCCGCCATCGCGGGGCACTCCATCGGCGGACGAATGGCCTGGACCTTCGCAGCCCGCCACCCGCAACGCGTCGAACGCCTGGTGCTGATCGCCCCGGATGGTTTCGCCAGCCCCGGGTTTGAGTACGGGCGAGCGGCCGAGGTTCCGCTCTCGATGGACCTGATGCGCTATGCGCTGCCCAAGCCCCTTCTCACGATGAGTCTGGCCCCGGCCTACGCGGACCCGCGTGTCATGACCCCGGCGCTGGCCACGCGATACCACGAGATGATGCTGGCGCCGGGGGCGCGCCCGGCCATGCTCGCGCGCATGCGGCAGACGGTATTGACCGACCCCGCCCCGCAGTTGCGCGCCATCCAGGCGCCGACGCTTTTGATTTGGGGCGAGCAGGACGCCATGATTCCGTTCGCTAATTCCAGTGACTACCTGCGCACGCTCCCGAACGCACGCCTCGCCGCCATCCCTGGAGTGGGGCATCTGCCGCAGGAAGAACGCGCGGCAGAAGGGCTACGGGCAGTCAGCGACTTTTTGCAGACCACGAAGGTGAATACGTCCCAGGCTCAAACGCTGGGCGGGAACAACTGACCCGTGGTGCCCGTTCGTGCCCGTTCGTGCCCGGTCGTCAACCGCAGTCGTAGCATCCGTTGGGTCACCTATCATTTGAGCGCCATACCGTGGTCGATGATTGAGCGGTCAATGCACAGACCCAAACAGGGGGGGGCGCAATGAAGTGTGGATTTTTCAGATGGGTCTTTGCAGTTCTTGGCCTAGTCTATTCCCTTGGCGGGAATGCGCAAACCATCCAGATTCAGTCGGCGCGCGCTCCCGAACTTGGCAAGATTTCCCTCGATCTGTACCTGAGTGAAAAGCCCGATGCGTCGACCGTCATTTACCTGCCGGGATGCAACGGTCGGGACCGCGTAGGCAGCCAGTACCAGGACTTTCACATCGAGAAGATCCGGGAGCACTGGGCAAACCCCGTCAACATCGTCCGGGTTCAGGTGGCCAATGACCTGACACAGGGTGCAGAAAATGGCGTTTGCTTCTGGGGTGGCGTGGAGGACCCCCGCAGCAAGGGGCGCATCATTACCTTGGACGCAGCGCTCAAGACCGTGGTGGTCCAAAATTGGGTGAGTCGCCAGCCTTGGTACAACGGGCAAATGCATCTTTTTGGCTTCAGCTGGGGCGGCCTGGTGGGGCTGTGGATCGCCGGCGACAAGATGCCCTCTTCATCCCTCAAGAGCGTCACTTTGATCTGGCCTGTTTGCATCGAGGGGGCCGCAGCGCCGTATGGCCAGGTCACCCTGCCAACTCGGATTTACGCCACTGAAAATGATCCCATTAGCGAGCCCAATCGGTGTCCCGGCTTGTTCACGGGCAACCGGGAGTGGCTTGAGCTGCATCTCTACCCGGGCAATACGCACAGCTGGATGACGCATCCGGCCCAAAACGCCGGCGCCACCTACTGGCCGAACTGGAAGCGCACCAGCTACAGCTTCTACAACCCGGACTACGCCGAGCGCACCTGGTCAAGCTGGGCGCGCTGGGCGAAATGCTTGGAATCCAAGCAGTCTTCCGAATGTCGAGTTGGGGTCACACCGAAGCCCGTGCCCTAATGTTGGGCAAGGGAAGGGCTGCGCTCAATTGATTCCCCGGAGGACCTCGGCCCCCACCCTGTCAGCGCTGAAGCCAGGCGACCACTTGAGTTTGCTCACGCACAGCGCTCGATCTAAAATACGGTGAATCGTACGGTGAGGAGTGTGGTGATGCAGCCGATTTCAGCGAATGACCTCAAGACCAAGGGTGTCGGTGCGATCGATCAAGCCTTGCAGTCCCAGCCCGAGGCCAGCGTGACCGTTCGCGGCGAGGTCAAGTATGTGGTCATGAGTAAAGATCACTACGAATACCTTCGCGAGTGCGAACTGGAGGCCGCCCTGGCCGAGTCAAAGGCAGATCTCGATGCGGGGCGATTCGTCAAGGAAACGGTGGCCCAGCATATGCGCCGGCTTGCAAAGATCAACAAGACTGCCTGATGACGTGGCAGCTCGTCTTCACCGAGCAGTACACACGTCGAGCTGCCCGCTTTCTTAAGCGGCACCCTGAGGCGGCAGCCGTCTATTCCAAGACGCTAGGCCTGCTAGTCGCTAACCCGCATCATCCCTCGCTTCGGATGCACGCACTCAAGGGCAAGCTCTCCGGGCTGCACAGTGTTTCCATCACGATGACCTACCGGATCACGCTGGAATTGATCGTGACGGAGAAGGACATCATCTTGATCCATGTCGGCGACTATGACGATGTGTATCGCTGATCTCACCGCAGCGACAGCCAGATTTCATTGCGACGCATGAACCACGGCGTCATCGGGCCGTTGTAGCGCGCCAGCACCGGCTGGCCCTGTGTGCTCACCCCGGCAGCGCCCAGGATCGACTTCAACTTGGCCAGGTGCTCGTCGTAGTTGGCCTGCGACCAGGTGCCCGAGTAGCGTATGGCCGCCCACTGACTGGCTGGCACCAGGCGCAGCTGCACCCGCGGGTCCACCGGCTCGGGGGCGGACGCCAGCGTCACGTTTGCCGGCAAGACGAACTGCACCTGCATGCCACCGGGCACTGCGGCCTGCGTCACCGGTGCCGTCATCTCCAGCTTCACGGGCGCGGCCGATTGCGTCACCGGGGCGGTCATCGCAAACTTTTTTTCGCCTTTGTTCTTGCCGAAGATATAGCCGGCCAGGATCGGGAAGGCCCGGCTCCCGGCCTCTTCGGCGGTGGCGTCGAGCACCACCTCGGCAACGACGTAGGGCGCGTACTGGCGCAACTCCACGTTGTCGAGTTTTTTGATGACCTCGTACTTGGGTTCTTCAATGGCGTGGCTGAATAAGGGCATGGCGGCGAGTGTGAGGAGAAGCAGAAGGCGATGCATGGCGGGTGTGCAACTTGGTGAGTGGCTCAAGATCAGGACGCGGCCTTGTGTGCGTGGCAATTTTCCGCATCAACGCCTTGTTTGAACTTGGGATGAATCGTATAGGTCCTACTCTCCGGTCGGGGCGGGTTCATTCATCTGAAAGAGTCTGCGCCGAAGAGACCCCCTTCATTGAGAAGCCAGCCCGTGGTCATAATTACCTTTTTTCTTGGCGATGGCGTGGCGCGCTAGCCTGGGCAGTTGATTGCCGTCGACAGCGGTTTCTCCACCCTGTTGCCGCTCGGGAGGTGAACCGGGCATCGTCGCGAGGCAGTCCAATTTCATATCAGGGAGTTGCGAATGAACGAAGACCCGCGCTGCTGCGGCACCGGCACCTGCATCATTGACCCCGACGGCCGTTGCTGGTGCGGCCAGCAATGGGACGGCGAAAAGATGTGCCACCCTGCCCCGAGCAGCCCCTCAGCACCCGGCACGCCGGAGAGCCAGGACCAAGACGAATGAAGGCCGACGAGTCGGCCCCTTCACTCGGGGCAAAGTGACAGAGCCCAGGCGTCAGGCCCGCCCCATGTTCAGGGCTGGCGGGTCGATAAGGTGCGAGTCTTCCAAACAGCGCCTGCACCATGATGGACAAGCTGCCGCCCCCGTCGCCTCTCTTCACCAGACGAACCAGGTACGTCCTGATCTGCCTCATCGGCAATTTGCACTGGCTTGTCCTTGTCTTCGCCGAGAGCGCGCAGACGCTCTATCCCTTGAGCGATGCAGGATGGGCGTGGTATGCAGTCCTCGGCTTTGTTCCTGCCTGGCTCATTGCGCTTGCAGGCACGCTTTGGGCCTATTGGGGAGACCGCACGGCACCCGCCCGGGAGCGGGCAGACCCCTGGGCCTTCGTCATCGCAGGCGTGGGTATTGCGTCTGTTCTGCCTTGGATCCTGCCTTGGCTGCTCCCGTTCTTCCGGATCTTTGTCGGCTAGTCTGGTGAGCAGGTCTGCGGCAACCAGATCAGCTTGGGCGATGAAAACGCAGTCCGCTCCTTCGCCGCTCTCGCATTCACCTCAACCCAAGCTGGCCTTGAAAAAGGCCAAGGTCCGGTCCCACGACAGCTTGGCCGCCGCGGCGTCATAGCGCGGGGTGGTGTCGTTGTTGAAGCCGTGCTGGGTGTTCGCGTACTGGTGGGTGGTGACCTGCACACCTGCCGCCTTCAGCGCCGCTTCATAAGCCGGCCAGGGGGCGTTGATGCGGTCGTCGATGCCCGCCAGGTGCACCAGCAGGGGCGCCTTCACCTTGGCAGCTTCGGAGACAGCAGGGACATTGCCGTAGAACGGCACGCCGGCGGTCAGGTCTGGCAGGCGGGTGGCCAGGCTGTGGACCATGCCGCCGCCCCAGCAAAAGCCGACCACGCCCAGCTTGCCGTTGCCGTCTGCGCGCGCCTTCAGCCACCCGGCGCTGGCCAGGAAGTCTTGCAGGGTCTTGGCTTGGTCCAGCTTGCCGAAGGCATCGCGGGCCTTGTCCTCGTCGCCCGGGTAGCCGCCCAGCGAGGTGAGGGCGTCGGGGGCGAAGGCCATGAAGCCGTCGAGCGCCAAGCGGCGAGCGATGTCCTCGATGTGGGGGTTGAGGCCGCGGTTTTCGTGAACCACGAGGATCGCCGGCAACTTGGCAGTGCCGGCCGACGCGGGCCGCGCCAGGTAGCCCTTGATGCTGCCGTAGCCTTGAGGGGAGGGCACGGTGAGCGACTCGGTCTTGACCCGTGCATCGTCGGCCTTGACCTGCTGGCCCATGGCGAAATTGGGGCTCAGCGCTGCCAGCAAACCGGCGGCGGTCACGCCCGCTTTGGCATAACGCTGGGCCTGGTCCAGAAAACCACGGCGGGACAAGGTGCCATGCACGTAGGCATCAAAAAGGACCAATAGTTCCTGGTCGAAATCTTGGGCGGTCAGGCGCTGCGTCATGGAGTCTCCTTCGGTTGGGGCTGGCTCAAGGGGGGTCAGACTACACCAAGACGAAAAAACTGGCAGGGCGCAGCGCAATGCCGTTGGCACACGAGGCCCGACAAGCCGGTTCATTGGGCGCGACCACGGCCGGCGCGCCATTACGGCGCCGTCACTCCGCCGTAATGGCAGCTTTTCGCACGACCTCGCCGAGGCGCTTCGAGTCCTTGGCCATCAGGTCGCCGAGTTCCTTGGGCGTGCTGCTTTGCGGATCAAGGCCTTGCTCGACGAACTTCTTTTGCATCGCAGGATTGGCCAGGGTGGTGCGGATGGCTTCATTGAGCTTGTCGATGATCGGCTTGGGCGTGCGGGCCGGCACGAAGACGGAGTACCAGAAGTTGGCCTCATAGTCCTTGATGCCGGCTTCTTCCATGGTGGGCACGTCGGGCGCTGCCGGCGACCGGGCCTTGGACGTGACCGCCAGTGCCCGCAGCTTGCCCGCCTTCACCTGGGACAGCAGCGGCGGCAGCGGGTTGAACGTCATTTGCACCTGGCCGGCGATCACGTCGGTCATGGCCGGGCCCGCGCCTTTGTACGGCACATGGATGATGTCCGTTCCGGTCATCATCTTGAACGTCTCTGTGGCGATGTGGTTGGGCGCGCCGGGGCCGACAGACGCGTAATTGAGCTTGTGCGGATTGCGACGGGCGTAGTCGACCAGTTCGCCGACGGTGCGCACCGGCAGGTCGGTGTTGACGACCAGCATCTGCGGCGCCATTGCCAGCAGGGACACCGGCTCGAAGTCGGCGGTGGCGTCGTAGGGGAGCGTCTTTCGCAGCAGGGGGTTGATGACCATGCCGGCGGTGGTTCCAAACAACAAGGTGTAGCCGTCGGGTGCCGACTTTGCGACGAACTCGGTACCAATGACTCCGCCAGCACCTCCGCGGTTGTCGACGATGACGGGTTGTTTGAGCAGCCGGGCGAGTTCAGTGCCGACCTCCCGGGCCACGTAGTCGGTGCCTCCGCCAGGCGGGTAGGTGACCACGAAGCGGATGGGGCGGGACGGATATGCGGCGGCAGCAGCATCGGCGGCGCGAGGCGCGGGCTGGGCAAAGACGGCAGATGCTGCGCAAGCCAGCATGAAGGCGGCCACTCGTTTCATGGGTTCTGTCTCCTCGG
The DNA here is from genome assembly GCA_947449025.1 of Comamonadaceae bacterium. Classification (GTDB taxonomy): domain Bacteria; phylum Pseudomonadota; class Gammaproteobacteria; order Burkholderiales; family Burkholderiaceae_C; genus Ramlibacter. The sequence goes on along the minus strand of CANFQF010000028.1, from coordinate 20,248 downwards.
TTCTTTTTGTTAGCGATGGTCCGTTTGCGTGACGTCATCGCAGTGGCCAACGATCGCTTCGCGGCCAACTACGACATCAGCATAGCACCTCGAAAACGGTGCTTCCGTGGCCGCTCCAATAAGAGTACTTCAGACATCCTTGTTCGAATGGGTGCACGGATTTATGCTTGATTGTTCAAAACGATAAGAGACGCCCGAAAGACCATGACAGCCTCGCCCCCCGCACAAGCACCCCTGATCCGTCGGCGTCTTGTCGATACCCGTTTTGGCCAAATCCATTGCCGCGTCACCGGTCCCGCAGGCCACGCGCAGGATTCGAATGCTCCCGCGCTGATTCTTTTTCACATCAACCAGCAGTCGTCGGCACTGGGTATCGAGCTCCTGGAGGCACTGGCTCCTGGCGTCCACGCGGTGGCGATGGATTATCCGGGCTGCGGCATGTCCGACCACATACCGTTCCAACCGAGCATCGCCGATTACGCCGACTGTGGCGCCGAGGTCATGCAGGCGCTGGGGTTCTCCCGCTACACGGCGATGGGCGAGGCCACGGGGGCCGCCGCTGCGGCTGAAATGAGCGCGCGACATCCCGCGGCGGTCCAGGCCGCCGTGCTGGTGAATTGCCCGATCTACAAGGACAACAAGCAGGCGCATGACGTACATCGCCCGCTGAAGGACACGCTGCGGCCCGCGGATTCGTCCGGCTTTCCGATGACGCGCACGCTGGAGTTCATGCGCGAGAAGGATCCGACCCACGCGCCGATGAATCCCGACCAGTCGTGGATGGACCGCATCAACGTGGCCCAGCTCGAAACAGGGCGGGACCGCTGGCAGGCCCTGGACGCCCTCAATGCCTATGACATCAAGGCGGGCCTCGAAGCCATCCCGTGCCCCACGCTGCTGATGATGGGCGAGCACTTTCACTACACCTCGTTGTTGGAGCAGTACACCTCGCGCCTCCGGCATCTCACCGAGGCCCGGGTGATCCAGGGCGCCCGGTTTTGTATGGTGTGGGAAAAGGCCGAGGAACTCGCGGGCCATGTACGGCCCTTCCTCGCGCAACTCAGGTCAGCCTGATTGCAGTCCCCCTATACGGAGACCTGACCCGATGTCGACGACCCCCCTGCCTTCGTCCACCTCCACCAGCCCTGCGGCCCGTCCCATCGCCTGCAGCGACGCCGAATGGGACACGCGCGTGCAGCTGGCGGCCATCTACCGCCTCATGCAGCATCATGGCTGGTCTTTCGGGCTGGCCACCCACATCTCGGCGCGGGTGCCCGGCGAAGCCGACACCATGCTGCTCAATCCCTATGGCCTCATGTTCGACGAGATCAAGGCGTCGAACCTGGTCAAGGTCCGCTTCGACGGCACCAAGCTCGATGGCAGCCCTTACCGCGTCAATCCAGCGGGTCTGGTGCTGCACCGGTCGGTGTACCAGGCCCGGCCCGACCTGGTGGCGGCCATTCACAGCCACTCCGAAACCGGTATTGCGATCTCCATGCTCGAGTGCGGGCTGCTGACCACGACGCAGACGGCGGTGCGTTTCCATGAGCGGATCGCCTATCTCGACTTCGATGGCGCAGTCGACAACCTGGATCACGACGAGCAGGTGGGTGAGGCCCTGGGGCCGCACATGGCGCTGATATTGCGCAACCACGGCCTCGTGACGGTGGGACGCACCCTGGGCGAGTCCTTTGTTGTGATGGTCTACCTCGAGCAGTCGATTGGCGCCCAATTGAAGGCGCAGTCGACTGGCACGCCCTTGAAACCGCCACCCAAGCATGTCCTCGATACGGCCGCAGCCATGCGGGACAAGCGAAACGAACAGAACAACGAGAACAACTGGCAAGCCTGGCTGCGACTGGCTGACCGGGTCTCCCCGGGCTTTCGCGAGTAGCGGGCTCACGCATCCCTTTGCTGGCCAAATAACAAAACGGAGACACCCCCCATGAGCGCGCACCACGATCAACGTCCTCAATGGCTGGCCGCGACGCGCCGGCGCCTTGTTTTTGGTGCCGGCGCGGCGGCGGTCACTGCCGCAATGCCACTGGCCGGGCACGCCCAGGCCTGGCCCCAGCGGCCGATCCGGATCGTGGTTCCCTATCCGCCGGGCGGGGGCGCCGATATCGTTGCCCGCAGCCTCGCCGAGTCGCTCGGACGGCAGTTGGGGCAGCCCGTGATCATCGATAACCGGGCCGGGGCCACCGGCACGATCGGCGCCAACTTTGTCGCGCGTTCAGCGCCCGACGGCCACACGCTCTTACTCAATCAGGCCGGCCCGGGGGTGATCACCAAGTTCACCATGAAGGACATCCCCTACGACCCGCTGCGTGACCTGGCGCCGATCGTTCTTGTGGGCCGCTCTCCGATTGCGGCCATGGTGCCGGCAAATTCCGCGTACAAGACCCTGGAGGACGTGCTCCGGCGTGGCCGCGCAGAACCGGGCAAGCTTGACTTCGGGACACCCGGTGTCGCGACACCCTCACACGTCGCGGGCGAGATGCTGCAGCAGCTTGCGGGCATTCGTATGACGCATATTCCGTACAAGGGGTCAGCGGCGACCGCGACAGCGCTGCTCGGAGGGCAGGTGGGCCTGGCCTTCGACACCGTGCCGCCGTACCTGAGCTTCATCAAGAGCGGCAAGGTCAGGCCGCTGGCGCTGGCTGGCACCGTGCGCCTGCCGGCGATTGCGGACGTGCCGGTTGCCGCCGACATCGGCATCCTGGGCTGGGAGTCCTACACCTGGTACGCACTTTCAGGACCTGCCGCTTTGCCCAGGCCCATCATCGATCGCATCAATGCGGCCACCAATGTCTTCATCCGCTCCGAGGAGGGGAAGAAGTACCTCGATGAACTCGGCATCCTGCCCGAGCGCGGCGGCACTCCGGAGGTATTCGGCAACTTCCTGCGGCAACAGGCCACGCTGATGGAACCCGTGATCCGCGCGGCCAACATCACGAGCGAATGACATGAGCGAATCTTCCATCTGCATCAAGAAGGGCAACAGCCCGATCGGCGTTCGCCTCGAAGGCATCGACCTGCGCAAGCCGCTTTCTGGCGCGGAGGTATTGCTCATCGAGCAGTTGCTCTATAGCCATAGCGTGCTGGCGATCAGCGACCAGAACCTGGACGTGCCCGCCTGGCGTGCGTTCTGCATGTACCTCGGCCCTCTGCACCGCAACGCAACCTCGCCCTTTCACGTCCGCGACTACCCCGAGATCATGGTGCTGTCGAACAAGCGCAACCCGGACGGCAGCCAGGTCGGAGCGCTGGACGCGGGACAGGACTGGCACACCGACATGTCATACAACGCCGAGCCCGGAAAATTCACGGCGCTCCATGCGCTGGATGTGCCGATGCGCGATGGGCAGCCGCTGGGCGACACCCAGTTCTGCGACATGTATGCCGCCTACGCAGCGCTGCCTGCCGAGGTGCGCGAACGCATCGACGGCGCCTGGGCGCTCCATGACTTCCACAAATACTTCGATGAAGCCATTCGGCGTGGGTCCACTCGCCCGCCGCTCACGCCGGAGCAAAGAGCAAAGCGACCGCCCGTGCGCCATCCCATGGTGGGCCGCCATCCGGTGACGGGCAGGAAGTTCCTCTATGCCGATCCCGGGTACACCGTGTCCATCGAGGGCTGGTCAGCCGCCGAAAGCCAGCGCATGCTGGACGACCTGTTCGAGTTCCAGCTGCGGCCTGAGTTTCTGTACCGGCACCGCTGGCGCCGCGGCGACGTGCTGCTGTGGGACAACTGGTCGACCATCCACAAGGCGACCGCAGACTACGGCCCGACGGAATACCGGCACATGATCCGCGCCCAGATCAACGCCTTCGAGCCGCAAGGGATGATGAGCTTCGCCGCGCTTGATACCAGCGTGCCGGCATGAAAGTCGAGGTCAGCGAGCGCCTGGCATCACGCTACCTGTGCCTGGCCGACTTCGAGGGCGACGCGCGCCGGCGGCTGCCCTGGAGCATCTTCGGCTTTATTGAAGGGGGATCCGAGGACGGTCAGTCCCTGCGTGCCAATCGCGCTGCGTTCGAGGCGGTCGAGTTCGTGCCGCGAGCCCTGGTGAACACGTCTGGCAGAACCCCTGAGGCCCAGACGCTGGGGCGCCGCTGGGACGCCCCCTTCGGTGTGAGCCCCATGGGCGCCATCGGGGTGGCTGCCTTCGAGGCTGACATTGCTCTCGCGCGGGCGGCAGCCAGCCGCAATGTCCCCTTCATCCTCTCGAGTTCATCGCTCGTGCCCATGGAGCGGGTCATCGAGGCCAACCCGCACACCTGGTTCCAGGCCTATTTGTCGCGTGATCGCAAGGACGATCTGCCTTACCTCGATCGCATCGCCGGTAACGGATTCGAGACCCTGGTCATTACGGTGGATGTCCCCGTGGGCGGTAACCGAGAAGAGAACGTCCGCCGCGGATATTCGTCGCCGCTTCGGCCCAATGCCCGGATGGTGATAGACAGCCTGTGCCACCCGCGCTGGCTGGCGGGAACTTTCGGTCGCAGCGTCTTGTCGCGTGGCATGCCGCACTTCGAGAACATGCCCGCGGAGCGGTTCCCCATGTTCTCGCTGTCCGCGCGCCGCACCCAAGGGCGCGACAACCTGGACTGGAGTGACCTTTCGCGTCTGCGTGATGCCTGGAAAAAGCGACTGGTCGTCAAAGGCCTGCTGGCCCCCCAAGACGCTGAGCGCGCTGCCCGGTGCGGACTCGATGGCATCATCGTCTCGAACCACGGAGGTCGGCAGCTCGATGGGGCCACCGCCCCCCTGACCGCGTTGCCGGACATGGTGCGCGCCGCCGGCGCCATGCCGGTGTTGCTCGACGGAGGAATTCGCCGGGGAACGGATGTTCTCAAGGCTCTGGCCCTGGGCGCCTCTCATGTGTTCCTGGGCCGTCCCATGCTCTATGCCACAGTGGCGGGTGGCGCGAGCGGCGCCGCTCGTGCGATGGACATCCTCAAAACCGAAATTGTTCGGGACATGGCCCTGCTGGGTGTTCGCCATCTGGGCGAACTCGATGCATCGATTGTGCGGACCCGGGCACGAAACCTCACCGCCCCATGAAAACGACGCTGCTCGTTCCGATTGAGCTGCCGCCAGACCACATGGCAAGGCTCACAGAGCACTACGACGTGATCCATGTGGCCGAGGGGGCGGACTGGCTGGCGCGCACGCCGGACGCCGGACTTCAAGCCGAGGGCCTGCTGACGCGCGGCAGCATCGGACTGTCCGCGTCCCAACTGGTGCGCTTGCCCCGCTTGCGGATCGTCTGTTGCCTCGGCGCCGGCTTCGAAAACGTGGATCTGGAGGCCATGCGAAAGCGCAGTGTTGTCGTGACCAGCGGAAGCGGCGCCAACCGCGCCTGTGTTGCCGACCATGCCATGGGTCTGGTGCTTGCCGCCATGCGGGGCATTGCGCGCTTCGACCGCGAGACCCGCCAGGGACTGTGGCAGGCCAATGTTGGCATGCCCGGGCAGGTGAGTGGCAAGACGCTGGGCATTCTCGGCCTGGGGTCGATTGGCATGGAGCTCGCGCACAGGGCCGCAGCTTTTTCGATGCCCATCTTGTATTGCAACCGCCAACCGCGCATCGATTGCGATTGGACGTGGGTGCCTGATGCGCGCACGCTCGCCAGTCGCAGCGACATCCTGGTTTGCCTCTTGCCCGGTGGAGAGCAAACCCGGCATCTTGTGAATGAACAGGTTCTCGACGCGCTCGGCCCGCAAGGATGTTTCGTCAATGTCAGCCGCGGCAGCGTGGTGGAAACCGACGCACTGGTGCGCGCACTGCAAGAGGGCCGTATCGGATGCGCGGGCCTAGATGTCTATGAGGACGAGCCTGCAGTCGATTCGCGGCTGGTCGAATTGAGCAATGTGGTCCTCACGCCCCATATCGCCGGCCGGTCTGCCGAAGCGCGCTTGCAACTATTGGTGACAGCCATTGATTCCTTCCGTACCTTTTTCGGTGGCGGCCGCTTGCTGAACCTCGCCCAGGCTTGACTCCATGTCTCACACTCAGACCGCACCTCACGTCCCTATGACTGACGCCGAATGGGCCACCCGTGTCGACCTGGCCGCCGCCTATCGGCTCTGCGAGCTTTACGGCATGAGCGACTTGATCTACACGCACCTGAGCGCCCGCGTGCCGGGCGAACCCGACTGCTTTCTGCTCAATCCGCATGGGCACCTCTTCGAGGAAATCACCGCCTCGTCGCTGCTCAAGGTGCGCATGGATGGCGCGCTCGTCGGCTCACCGCCAGGGACGCCAATGAACAAGGCCGGGCATGTGATTCACAGTGGCATTTACCTGGCACGCCCTGAGGCCCATGCAGTGGTGCACACGCACACGATCGCGGGGATGGCGGTGGCCTCGCTCAAGGAGGGCCTTCTGCCGCTGACCCAGACATCCCACCGCGTGGTGGGACGCTTGGCGTACCACGACTTCAACGGTCCCGAGCGTGACCCGGCCGAGCGCGAAGCGCTGGCGCGCAATATCGGAGACAAGCCGTATGCAATCTTGCGCAATCATGGCCTGTTGACATCGGGACCGACGATTGCCGAGGCCTTCAACTACATGTACATCCTCGAGCGGGCTTGCCAGGCGCAGATGGCCATCCTGTCCTGCGGACGGGAAATCAACTTCCTGCCCGACGCCGTGGTGGAGAAGTCCGTTGGCATGTATGCACCGGGACAATCACGCGCCTTTGGCCTGCTCGAGTGGCCCGCCATGCTGCGCAAACTGGACAGGATCGACCGTTCGTTTCGCGACTGAGAGACTCCCACCACACGCACAAGGGTGAATAGCCCAGGCTCGGCTTTGAGCAGGCTACTGGCCGGTCCCCAGTCGACTCAGTGCGACCCATTGACGGTGCGCGTATCAAATCAACTGCACGGACGCCTAAAATAAGCATACTGAACATCGGCAGCGCGATGCGCACTTGGTTCTGTCGACTTTAGTGCGCAAAATCCGAGTTCGGTGGGGGCGGGCCGCCTGAGGCCCCCTCCCGGCATTACCCAGTAGGAGCAGTATGCGTTTCGTCTTTCTTCGGTGCTTAGCGTGTGTGGTTTTTACAGTGCTTCATTTCTCGCCCGCACTGGCACAGACGGACCCGACGAAAGCGAGTTTCGACAAGGCCCTGAACAACCCGGGTAATTGGTACCTGTCTTGGGGCTACAGCCGCCAGCAGTACGCGCCTTCAGACATTCATGTGTCCCAGCCCGACTTGGGCAATGACTTCACACTGCACAAGGTCAAGGCCAAGGACTTCCCTTCCAGCCTGCCGGGGACATTCAAGTCGATTGTCGATCTCGACTTCACCAGCCCGCAGGAAAACATCCGATTTGGCCGTTACTTGACCCCGGAGCGCGATTTCGCGATCGAGTTCTCCCTGGACCACACCAAATACAACACGAACTTTGGCCAGAGCGTGCGCATCTCGGGCACCAAGGCCAACGCACCGGTGAGCGGCAATGTCACCCTCACACCGACCAACTTCACCTACAACCTGCACAACGGCCTGAACCACGTGATGATCAACGGGGTGTGGTTCCGTGACCTGTATGGCCCCAAGAACCAGCCTGGCCATTTGCAGTTTCTGAGCCGCGTGGGCGCTGGCATCTTGCTGCCGCACGCCGATAACGTGATCGACGGTAACCAAAATGCCGTCGGTCCCAAACAGGTCAACGTCTGCTGCACTGCCAAAAATGACTGGTGGCAGCTCAATGGCTGGACCGCCGGCGTCGAACTGGGATTTCGCTACACCGTCTACAAGTCGGTCTACCTGGAGTTGACCACCAAGGCCGCCTATGGCGCGCTGCACGGTGTGCCGGTTTATCAGGGCACGGCGAACCAGAAGATCTGGATGAGCGAGCAGGTGCTGTCGACAGGCTTCAATTTCTAGCCGGTCACATCGCGTGCCGGAGCCCGGTCAGGCGCCCCGCTCGCGTTGCCAGGTAATCAGGGCCTGTGCCGCCTGATCGAGGACGCCCTCCCAATCTCCAGGCGCCGACTGGTTAAACAGCCTTGCACTCGGATACCAGGGGGACCGATCCGCTTCCAACCGCCAGCGCCAGCACATGTCGAACCGGTTCAAGATCCAGACCGGCTTGCCCATAGCCCCGGCCAGGTGGGCCGTAGAGGTATCCACGGTGACCACCAGGTCGAGGTTTTCGACCAGTGCGGCGGTGTCCGCAAAGTCACTCAATTGATCGGTGAGGTCGTACAGGTTGTCGTCGGGCCAGAACCCAGACCGATCCCGCTGCATGTCCTCCTGGGCGGCCGCCCCCTTTTGCAAGCTGAAGAAGTCGAGGTCAGGCCGGTAAATACGTGCCAATTGCCTGAAGGCAATATTTCTGCGCTCGTTTGTTGCCCGCAGTTCTGGCTGGTCGGGCCGCACGCCACCACTCCACACCAGTCCGACGCGTGGGCGTTCGGTCCGGCCCAGTCGCTCGGCCCAGACCGCCGCCTGCGCCGGGTCTGCCTTCAGGTAGGGAACGCTGGAGGCAATCCAGGACAGATCCGTCTCGAAGCATCCGGGCAGGCTCATCATGGGGCAGTGCCAGTCATGGGGAGGCGCTGGCGCGTCCCGATCAATAACCTCGGCCACACCCTCCAGACGCTCGAACAAGCGATGCAGGGGACGCGGAACCTGCAGCAGGACACGTGCCCCGGCTGCTGCGAGTCGTGGCACGAAGCGGCAGAACTGAAGGCTGTCGCCCAGACCTTGCTCGTGGTGCACCAGAAGGGTCCGCCCCACAAGCTCACCTTGGCCACGCCATTGCTTCGCCGCAGGGTAGGGCAGCCGCATGCCGGTGAACGAGCTTTCCCAGCGGGCTTCAAAGGCGGGCCAGCCTTCGCTGAATCGACCCACCGCGAGCAGGCTCTGGGCCCGATTCCAGTGCAGGTCCGGATCGTCGGGTTGCAGCTTCACTGCTTCATCGTGGCACTGTGCGGCCTCTGCCAGCTTACCGGCCATGCCCAAGGTCACCCCGAGGTTGCTCAAGGTGCTGGCAGACCGGGGTTGGCGCGCGATGGATTGCCGAAAAGCGTCCTGCGCGTCCTCAAGACGCCCCAGATCCCTCAGAGTTAGCCCGAGGTTGTTCCAAGCTTGTGAAGACTGCGGCTGCAACTCCAGCGCCTGCATGTGGCAACGCACCGCGTCTTCGAGCCTGTGCAAATCCCGCAGCACTGCCCCTAGATTGGTATGGGCAACGGCGTAATCTGACGCAAGCGACACGGCCTTCTCGAAACACTGTGCGGCTTCGGCCGGCTGCCGCAGCTGACGCATGGCCACACCCAATGCATTCCAGGTCACCGCCGAGCCGGCATCCAGAGACAGCGCCTGGCTGAGACTCATCACCGAGTCTTGCCAGCGTCCGAGCCGCTGAAGCGACACGCCCTTGTTCAGATGGCCCGGCGCAAAGCCTCGCTGCATCTGCACGACGCGCTCAAAACAGGCCAAGGCCCGCGCGTCGCGCCCGGCATCGTGGTGGGTGCAGCCCTCCTGGAAAAGCTGCTGGGCCTTTTGAGTAGACATCAGGTAAGAAGGTTGCCGATGGCGGCTTCTGGCCAGTATGTCACACGGTGCTGATGGGCCTGGCGGTCGAACCGTGCAGGTCGAAGCCGGGGGCTATGAAGCCTGATCACCAATGAGGCGCTACACCAGACCCCAGTACGACCCACCATCGAGCTGCAGGTTTTGCCCGGTCATGAAGCCGGCGTTGGCACTGCACAGATAGGCGCAGGCCTGACCGAATTCCTCCGGCCGGCCCATGCGGCGGGCGGGCAAGGTGTCGGCGATCTTCTGGCGTGCTTCATCGCGCCCGATGCCAAGCTCTCGCATCATGCGCTGGGCCATGAACTCCTGGCGCGGCGTATCGAATCGCTCGGGCAGCAGGTTGTTCAGCGTCACGTTATCGACGATGGCTTCGCGTGCCAATGCCCGGGTGAGTGCGGTGAGGCCCGCGCGGGCAGCCGTCGACAGTCCCATGGCGGCGTGTGGCGTCTTGACCATCGCCGAGGTGATGTTGACCACCCGACCAAACCTGCGCTCGCGCATGCCGGGCAGCACCGCGCGCAAAAGCAAGGCGGCAGGCAGGAGGTTGCTTTCCAAGGCTCCCATCCAGGCTGCATGGTCCCAATCGGCCAATTGGCCAGGCGGCGGGCCGGCGTTGTTATTCACCAGAATGTCCGGCTCCGGGCAAGCGGCCAGCAGCGCGGCGCGGCCGGCCTCGGTGTTGATGTCGGCCGCGACTCCGCTGACCCTCGCACCCGTTGCATCTCGCAGCATGCTCTCGGCGGCTTGCAGTTTGGCCATGTCACGGCCGTTGATAAAAATCTCGCAGCCTTCCTCGGCCAGGGCCAGGGCGCAGGCAAACCCCAAGCCTTGGGAGGAGGCGCAAATGAGGGCCTTTCGCCCCTTGATGCCGAGGTCCATGCAGGCTTCCTTGGTGGTCAGGCGGCTTGAGCCGTCGTTGTGGCGGGCGCCAGGTCGGCGAAGGATCGGCCCTCGGAGACCAGGGCTTCCAGCAAGGGTGCGGGTTCCCACCAAGGGCCGTGCTCGGCGTGCAGGCGGCGAATGTCGGCGAGTACCTGCGGCAGGCCGATGCGGTCAGCCAAATACATCGGGCCACCCTGGTGGGCGGGGAAGCCGTAACCGGTGAGGTAGGTGATGTCGATGTCGCCGGGGCGCAGGGCGATGCCTTGCGCGAGCAGTCGCGCGCCCTCGTTGATCATCCCGTACAGACAGCGTTTGAGGATTTCGGTCTCGTCCATCGCTCTGCGGGTGATGCCCATACGCGCAGATTCCTCCACGATGAAGCGCTCGATCTCCGGGTCGCGGTGAGGGCTGCGGTCTCCCGGCTCGTAGCGGTACCAGCCCTGTCCGCTTTTCTGTCCGAAGCGGCCCATGTCGCACAGTTTGAGGATCAGGTCGTTCCAGCGCCTGTCCGTGGCGCGGGTGGCCATCTGCGCCTTGCGGGTCTGCCAGCCCACATCATTGCCAGCCATGTCGTGGACCGCAAAGATGCCCATGGCGTAGCCAAAGCGGGTGAGGGCGGCGTCTACCTCGTGGGGCAGGGCGCCGTCTTCCACCAGGAAGTGGGCCTCACGGTTGTACTGCCGGAAAAGGGCGTTGCCGATGAAGCCCGGGTAGATGCGGGCCAGGACGGCGGTCTTGCCCATACGACGTCCCAGTTCCATCAGGGTGGCGATGACATCCGGCGCAGTGGTCGCGGCCCGAACCACCTCGAGCAGCTTCATCACATGGGCCGGGCTGAAGAAATGCGCGCCCACCACGTCCTGCGGTCGCTTGGTGACCGCAGCGATCTGGTCAATGTCCAGGCCTGAGGTGTTGGTCGCCAGGACGGCGCCGGGGCGGGCCAGGGTGTCGAGTTGCCGGAAGATGTCTTGCTTGAGGCCCAGGTCCTCGAAAACCGCTTCGATCACCAGGTCGGCCGGGGTCACGGCGCTCATTTCCAGCGAACCGGTGATGAGGGCCAGGCGCTGGGCCATGGAGGCCGGGTCCAACTTGCCACGCTTCACGCTGGTGGCGTAGTTGTCCCGGATCTTGGCCAGGCCTTTATCCAGGCCCTGTGCGCTGGCGTCGATCAGGGTGACTGGAATGCCGATGTTGGCCAGGGCCATGGCAATGCCCCCGCCCATGGTGCCGGCGCCGATGACGGCGACCTGGCGTAGCGGACGCAAGGGCGTGTCCGCGGGGATATCCGGGATGCGGGCCGCTTCGGCGGCGCAGTGCTTGGCGTGGGCCGTGGCGCGGGCGCGATCTTCATCGCTGACCAAGAAGAAGTTGAAGTCGCTCATGCCGCTGTTCAACCCTGGTTATCCTGCAGGCGCTTGGCCTTGCCCTCGACGAACTCGCGCAGTCGCGCTTCAGCTTCGGGCGGTCGGGCGCGGTTAGAGTTGAGCTGTTCGACGAACAGACCGTCGTCGTGTGTCATGTCCTGAATGCGGGGGAGAACGTTGACGATCATCCAGTTGGTCTCGACACTGTTCTTGGCAATGCGCTGGGCCAGCTCAGTGGCTTTGGCCAGGGCTTGGCCGCCGGGCACCACATAGCGCACGACATGCTCCTGCAGCCCCTCGGCCGGGGTGAGCAGTCGCCCGGTGAGCATCATGTCCATCATGACGGTGGTGCCCACGACGCGCTGGATGCGCACCGTACCGCCGCCGCCGACGAAGATGCCACGTTGTCCCTCCGGCAGGCCGAAGAGGGCCGTTTCGTCGCAGACCCGCACATGGGCGGCGGTCGCCAGTTCCAGGCCGCCGCCCACCACCGCGCCGTGCAGCGCGGCGACGAAAGGAATCGGTCCGCGGGCGATCAGGTCGAATACCTCATGCCAGTTGTGGCGACGGCGTTTGCGCGGGGGCTTGATCTGGCCGGTGGCGCGGGCCAGCGCCTCGCCCAGGTCCAGGCCAGCGCAGAAGTTGGTGCCGTGCCCGTGCAGCACCGCCACGTCGGCCTCTTCATGGGCCCGCAGCACCGCCGCGCGCAGGGCGTCGACCAGCGGATCGTTGATGGCATTGCGCTTGTCGGGCCGGTTCAGGCCGATGAAGGCGACATTGCCTTCGAGGGCGTAGGTGATCAGGTTGTCTTCGCTCATGGGATGTTGAGTGGGGAAATCAAAGATCGAGTTTGTCCATGGGCTCGATGGCCACGCCCGTGGCAGCCCGGTGGGCTTGCTGCACCCATTCAGGCTGCCCGGCGTGGAAGATGAAGTGCCGCAGCAGCCGGGCCCATTTGGGGTGGCGCTGGTAGTCGGCCAAGGGCAGGCCCTTCATGAAAAAGTCGCGCGAGTCAGAGGGCAGGAAGACCCGGTGATTGGCGTCGGGGTTGCGCATGACGCCTTTGGGGTCGCGACCGGCCTGAACCGCCTCGATGTCTTCAAACAGTTGGCGGCGCAGCATCGCGATACCCCGGTCACTGGCGCCCAGGTTCTCTCGCGTGCGGTCGGCAATACGGCCTTGGCCCACCCAGGCGACGATGTCCTGGTTGATGATGTGGCTGGTGATCCAGCGGCCATCCTCGCCACGGATCGGGGCGTGCCAGGTCGGGATGCTGGTCTGTGCAAAGGGTTCGGCCTCACGCGGCACACGCAGGAAGGACCAGGTGACGCTCAAGGTGTTCTCGTCGTCGACTGGCACCCGCCACTCGAAATGGTCGCCCAGGAAGAAGGCGTGTGGCCACAGGCAAACCCTTCCGATGGTCCACAGCGGGTTGTTTTCGCCGCTGTCCTCGGTGGTGCGCTTGTAGATGAAGCCGTGCTCGAACTCTTCGAAGGCCAGCTTGAGGTGGGTGGGCGCATAGCCGCCCGTGTGCCCGCGCAGGCGACGGCTCCAGTTGGCATGCATCCACTCGAAGTGAACCGGGTCGATCGAATTTTCCTGCGCCTGCAGCCAGTTGCAGGGCACGTCGGAGAACACCGCCTGCACAAAGCCGTTCTGCCAGTGAAAGGGCTCCCAGTCGGGCAGCTCCGGGGCCGGCTGCGGCCCGAGGTAGGCCCAGAGCAGACCCGCCAGGGGGCGCACCGGGTAGGCCTTCATTTGGATGCGCTGGCGGAGTTTTCCGGCCGGGTCGACCTGGTCTTCATAAGGCTGTGCGATGCACCCACCTTGGTGGTCATATTGCCAGCCGTGGTAACTGCAGCGAATACCGCGCTCCTCCACGAAACCGTACGAGAGGTCGGCGCGCCGGTGGGTACAGAAGCGATCCACCAGTCCGTAGTGGCCACCGAGGTCGCGGTACAGCACCAGGTCTTCCCCCATCAGGCGCACTGGCTTGACCGGATTGCGCGCGAGTTCGTCGACGCCGGCGATCGGGTGCCAGTGCCTGCGCAGCACCTCGCCCATGGGGGTGCCAGGGCCGACCCGGGTCAGGGCCTCGTTCTTCTCTTGGGTGAGCACAGGGGGACGGGTGTGTGTTCTTCGGCGTCGCGGGCTTATTCGCCCTTGAAGCCCGAGGCCTTGATGATCGGGTCCCAGTGCGCGAGTTCTGCGCGTTGCATCACGTCGAGCTCCGCTGCATTGCGGAACAGGGGCTGGGCCCACAGGCGCTGGGTCATGGTCTCTTTGACATCCGGCATCTGCAAAATGTCTCGGATCGCGTTTTGCATGCGGGTCACATCGGCGGCGGGCGTGCCGGCCTTGGCCCACATGCCTGTCCAGCCTTCGCCCGAGGTGACGTTGATGCCCTGTTCGGCGAAGGTCGGGATGTCGGGCATGAGCGGCGAGCGGTCCTTGGTGAAGACGCCGATCACCTTGATCTTGCCGGCCCGGTGGTGGGCCATCATGCCATCCAGCAGGCTGATCGCCGAGGGGAGGTGACCGCCGACCAAGTCAGTCACCATCGGGGGTGAGCCCTTGTAGGGGGCCATTTGCAGGTCGACGCCGATGGTCTTGCCCAGTTGCACACCCAGGAAGTGGTTCTGACCGCCGGCACCAGGCGTGCCGAAGCTGGCCTTGTCGGGGTTCTTGCGGCACCACTCCACAAACTCCCGCGCATTGCTGGCGCCGGTGTTCAGGGCCACGCCCATGCCCAGAGGGTAGGAAGCGAAGCTGGCGACGGGTGCGAAATCTTTGGTGATGTTCCATTTGAGCTGGTCACGAAACACCAGCATCTGGAAGGTCGGGGTGGCGTTGGGCGCCACCATGAAGCTCAGTCCATCGGCCGGCGCCGCCAGAAGCGCATCGGCGGCAATCCGTCCGCCCACGCCAATGGGGTTGGTGACCACCACCGGCTGGCCCAAGATGGCGGGCAGTCGGTCGGTGATGACACGGGCGATGGCGTCGGTGGCGCCTCCTGGGGGGAAGCCCACCAGCACCTTGATCGGTGCTTTTTGCGCCAGTGCCAGGCCGGGGAGCGCCAGGGTGGCGGCTGCGCCGGCGAGCAGGTCGCGTCGGGTAAGGGTCATGGCTGTCTCCTTCGTTCTGGGTGGGTCACTGGGCTGCCCCTGCAAGGGCGAGGATCGCTTCAGGCGTCGGCCGCGGCTGGCTCGGGTGGGGCATCGGCCAACTCGCGCCAATCGGAGCCAGCCGGGATCACTCCACCCACCGAGCGGATCGCGCGGTAATTGAGCTGCGGGTGATGGGCCAAGGTCGGCGCCTTGCCCTCTTGGTGCTCCCGGGCTGCGCGCATCAGCAGTTGGCGCAGGCGGATCACCGCACCGTCGGCCGAGCACAGCTGCTCGGTAGTCCGGTCGTAGATCGGGCCCTGGCTGATGAACATGGCGAAGTCTTCGGTGCCCAGGTGCTGGGGAAAGCCGGTCTGGTGGCCGCGCTTCATCAGGTCACGGTTTTGGCCCCAGTTGTCCTTGGCCTCGCCCGGCGGCAGGGGCGGGAAGTTCCAGACGTCGGGCGTGGCCGACATGACGGTCATGCCCAGCGGACGCTTGGCGTTGAACTGCACGAACCAGGCGCGGTGGGTCACATCGTCGATCGGCACCGAAAAGAAGACGGTGGTCGGACTGTTGGCGTCGGGCGGGCAGATGATGCCGTACCAGGGCATCACGAAGTTGTTGATGCGGGCGTAGACCTTGTCGTCCGGCAAGTGCCGCAAAGCGGCATAGCGGTAGCCGTAAGGGCGCTCTTCGAACTCCAGCTTGGGCGCCAGGGCCTTGGTCATGAGGAGGCGCTCGTTACCACCACCGGCGGTGATCTGGGTGGTGGACTCGTGCAGCACGCCCACGTGCGAGGAATCCATCGAGGCCTCGACCGCCTGGACCCAGTTGGTGGGCACCTCGGCCGAGGTGACCGAGCGGTGCAGGGGCCCCAGGTCCATGAAGGGCAGGTCGGGGAAGGGCGGTGGCGTCTCGCCCTTGCCCAGCCAGACCCAGACGATGCCGCCGCGGTCCACCACGCTGTAGCGGTTGACTTTGACATGCTTGCAAAAAGCCTCTTGGTCGCCGGTGTGGTTGGGCGCCTCGACCACTTCGCCACGGGCATTGAACTTCCAGCCGTGGTAGATGCACCGAATGCCGTTGTGCTCATTGCGGCCGAGGGCCAGCGAGGCTTTGCGATGCGCGCATTGCTCGTCAAGCACGGCAGCGGTGCCGTCGGTGGTGCGAAAGGCGATGTAGTTCGTGCCCAGCAGGCGAATGCGCAGCGGCGCGCCATCGGCTTCGAGCTTGATGCTGGGCACTGCCGGAATCCAGTAGTGCTGGCGAATCATTTCCCCCATGGGCGCGCCGTTGTCGACGCGGGTGAGGAACTCGTTGTCTTCCTTCGTCAATGCCATGGCGCGATTCCGTTCAGCCGGCGTAGTTCTTGAAGGCGCGGGTGTAGAGCCGCTGGCAATTGCACTCGAAGATGTCGCGCTTTTGGGCCTCGGTCAGCCAGTCGATGCTCTCGATGATCGGCTTCATATCGTCGTAGTCGCGGCCGCTGATCGGGTCGCGGGCGCTGCCGGTTCCGGGCTTTTCGGTGCCGAACAGCACGTTGTCGGTGCCGGCCACCTTGCACAGGAGCTCGATCGCTTCCTTGCTGTAGTTGCAGGTGTCGAAGTAGAGCTTGCGCAGCTGCTCGTCAAAGCTTTCCTTGTCGCCCTTGCGCACGGTCCAGGAGCGGAAACGGCCCATCTGGTAGGGGATGGCGCCGCCTGCATGGGCGACGACGATCTTCAGGTCGGGGAAGGTGTCGAAGGTCTTGGCGCCCAGGAGCGAGATGACCGCGATGCTCTCTTCGTTGATGAACTTGAGCGTGTAGGACTCGCGGCCGCTGCAGCTGCCAGCGGAGTGGATGAGGCCCGGCACATCGAGCTCGGTCATCACTTTGTACAGCGGATGCCAGAACGGGTCGCCCAGGCCGGGCGGGTCACCCAGGCCCTCGGTCGGGTCGGGGTTGATCAGGCAGCCGACGAAGCCCAGCTGCTCGACACAGCGGCGCAGCTCGGGAATGGCACGCTCCTCCAGCGGCTCGTCCATGTACTGGGGCAGTCCGGCGACGCCGCGGAAGCGGTCGGGGAACATTTCGACAAAGCGGGCGATCAGGTCGTTGCAGTGCTGCGACCAGAGCTCCGCCACCTTGCCGGGCTTGACCGAATGCATCTGCAGGTAGGGGCGCGGCGAGATGAACTGGATGTCGGTGCCGACCGAGTCCATGGTCTTGATCAGTTCTTCCGCCACCTTACGCACCGCCGCCTCAGGGATCTTGGGCAGGGTGTGCGGGTTGGATCGGCCACCGACAAGCTCGGCCATGAAGCGGAAGCTCTCGGGAGGCATGACGATGTGGGCGTGGGAGTCGATGATCATGAACCGTTGTCTTTCTTGTGGGAGGGTGGGGCGGTCGATTGCAAAAGGGGGCGAGCGGGAGAGCCGATCGGCTCAGCCCTGTACGTAGGCCAAGGCTTCGATCTGCAGCCACATGCCGTGCTGCAAGGCCTGCACGGTGATGTGACGGGCGGGGCGATCGGCCGGGTCCGGGAACAGGGCCAGCCAGTGCGGGTTGACGGTCTCGCGCACCGACTCGTCGCCGATGGTCACGGCCAGCTTGACCACATCGGCCAGGCTGGCGCCCCCGGCGGCCAGCACCGCCTGCAAATTGGTGAAGGCGTTCGCGGCCTGGCTGGCCGCATCAGCCGGCAAGGTGCCGGTGACGGGGTCCTTGCCGTTGACGGCGGAGGTGGCGAGCAGCGGGCCGACGCGGGCGCCAGCGGGGATCGGCGCTTTGTGCGAGCCGCCGGCGACATGGATAGAGCGGGGAGGGCGTGTGGTCATGGGGTCAGGCCATCAAGGCAGGGGCCGGTTGTCGGGCTCGGCCTCGAACAGATGCATGGGAATGCTGGCCAAAAATTCGGAGAAGCCGGTGGAGCCTGAAGGCACATGCAGGAGCATTTCCCGCGCGGCGACGGCTTCGTCGCCTTCCTGAATGGCGCGGGCGACCTTGCGGTGGTCCTGCAGCGACTGGTTGATCTGGGCCTTGGTGACGAAATCACGCAGGCGATAGCGCTGAATCTGCCGGCGCGCGCTGCGGATCAGGTCGGCCAGGAAGGGGTTGCGGCAGCCGTTGTAGATGACGTCATGGAAGCGGGTGTTGGCCTGGGCGTATTCCTCGGTGCCACCTTCAACCGCGGCGTCCTGGCAGCCCTGCAGGGCCTCGTCGATGGCGCGGCGCAGTTCGTCGTCGACCCGGCGCGCGGCCATCTTGGCGCAGGTGGCTTCGAGCTCACCAATGCCTTCCATGATGGCGCGCAGCTGGCTGATGGACAGGCGGGAGACGGTCACACCCTGGCGCGGCGCAATACGCACCAGGTTGCGAGCGGCCAACTGCTGCAGCGCCTCGCGCACGGGGGTGCGGGAAACCTGGAAGCGGACAGCGAGCTGCCGCTCGTCCAGCGGGCTGCCAGGCGGCAGCTTGCCCGCCTCGATCTCCTCCTGAAGGGCGGCCCGGATTTCGTTGGCGCGGCCGCCGCGCGGGCGACCGTCCTCGATGCCGAGGAGCGTGTCGGCATCGGATTCGGGCGCGGAAAGGGTGGCGGTGGATTCCATCGCGGCAAATATACATTGTGATGCCTGTGGTATGCAATCTTAATTTCCATGTCTGGCCGTGATGCGCGTAACCCCTTACGAAAACAGGAAATTTAGCTCAGGGATAACCCGGAAATGGACCAAATAGTAGGTTCTGGTGTTTTATTCGGATGTTTGTGTATGCCAGAATTGCCGATAACAAAACGAATATTCGACGCGAAAGGTAGTCCTGCATGTCCGCTTCCGCCCCGGCCCGCCAGCGACCGGCACTGCCTCTGGGCCGCATCCTGCGGCCCCGCGCCATCGGCATCGTGGGGGCGTCTGCCGACGCGCGCGCCTTTGGAGGCTTCGTGCAGGGGAACCTTGAGCGCTTCGGCTACGACGGTGCACTGCATCTGGTGAGCCGCAGCAGCACCGAGATCAATGGCCGTCCCTGCGTGAAGACGGTGGACGAACTGCCACAGGACCTCGACCTTGCCGTGCTGGCCATTCCCGAAGCGGGCGTGGTCGACGCGCTGCGATCGCTGGCCGCCCGGCGCTGCCACTCGGCCTTGCTGTTTGCCTCCGGCTATGCCGAGGCCGGAGAGGCCGGCCAGGCCCGCCAGCGTGAACTGGCCGAGGTGGCCGCCGCTTGTGGCATTCATCTGGTTGGCCCCAACTGCATGGGCTTCACCCATCTCGCAGCCGGCATTCCGCTGACCTTTGAACCCCTGGCAGCGCGGGACCGCGAGCAGCGACCGGGTGTGGGCATCGTGGCCCAGAGCGGCTTCATGGCCGCCAACCTGCGCGACTCGCTGGTGTCGCGTGGGGTGCCGGTGGCGGTGGTCTTTTCGACCGGGAATGAGGTCGACATTTGCGTCGAGGACGTGATGGCCGCTTACCTGGACGACCCGCAGATTCGCGTGCTGACCGTCTACGCGGAGCAAATTCGCCAGCCGGCGCTGTTTCAGCAACTGGCCGCCCGCGCCCGCGCCGCTGGCAAACCGGTGGTGCTGCTCATGCCCGGGCGCAGCGCCCGCGCCCGCGAGGCCGCGCAGTCCCACACCGGCGCCCTGGCCGGGGACCATGCCACCGCCGCCACACTGCTGCGACGCGAAGCCGTGGTGCTGGTCGAGTCGCTGGACGAACTGCTGGACACCACCGCCGTCTTGCTGCGCTACCCGCAGCCCCCCGCCGGCGGCACTGCCTTCATGACCGGTTCGGGCGCGATGAAGAACCTCGCGCTCGATTTCGCCGACGATCTGGGCCTGGATCTGCCGGCCCTGGGCCCCGAGGTCAGCGCCAAGCTGCGTGCGCTGCTGCCGGATTACGCGGTGGCCGAGAACCCACTGGACTACACCACCATCAGCGTGCGCAACCCGGGCATCGTGGGCGAATTGCTGCTCACCATGCTGCAGGACGAGAGCGTTGGCAGCCTGGTGCTGGCGATTCCGGTTGGCCCCACGGTGGCCCAGAAGGACAAGGCCGAACACATCGTGCCGGCCTTTGCCCGTGCCCAAAAACCGGCGGTGCTGGTGCTGACAGGCGACGGCAGCCCGATCGAGCCCTTTTTTACCGCCGCCATCGAGGCCAGCGGCGTGCCCCTGTTCCGCTCCGCCGACCGCGCGCTGCGTGCCTTACAGCGTGTGGCCGCCTACGGCGAGGCCTTGGATCGTGCCGGTCGTGCGAGGCCTGCTGCGACAACGCCCCTGGCCCTGCCCGGACCTATCCCAGCCAACGGCATCTTCGCCGAGTACCAGGGCAAGGACTGGCTGCGTCAGGCCGGTCT
>CANFQF010000027.1 GCA_947449025.1 Comamonadaceae bacterium | reverse complement strand
GTATGGCTGCATCCTTGGCGCGGGTCCACGCGGCGCCGGACCCGCATTGACGGCCTTGCCCTAAAGTCTGGCCAACTGGCGCCGATTCCCAAGGGAGCGTAAACAGCACCCGACGGAGAAAACAATCATGCGCCTGCACAAACTCGCTTTCGATGGATACGGCGCCGTTCAGGTCGCCACTGGTGTGGCCACCGCCGACAGCACCCGCCTGATCCTGATGCTGTTCGATGGCCTCCTCGAGAGCCTGGTGATCGCCCGTGGCCATATTGAGCACGGCAACATTGCCGAGAAGGGTAAAGCCTTGTCTCGCGCCAGCCGCATCGTTCTGGGCTTGCAGGGTGCGCTCGACTTCAAGCAGGGCGGCGACCTGGCCCATAACCTGGACGAGCTTTACGGCTACGTGACCCGCCGCATCCTCCAGGCCAATGTCGGTAACGATGTGGGCATGATCGACGAGATCCGCGGCCTCATGCTGGAGATCCGCGACGCTTGGGCCACACTGCCGGGTTTGATGCCGGGCAGGTCTGCGGCGCCGACCTACAACTGACCCGACGGGGGGTACCGCACGATGACTCAGAGCCCATTCCGCGCCGGCCTTTCCGGCGGCCGTCTTTTCGGCCTGCTTGTCGGTTTACTTGGCGCCAGCATCTTGGCCGGCTGCGCCGCCGTCAAGCTGCCGCCTGCAGCGGAGCCGGTCACGCC
Source organism: Comamonadaceae bacterium (assembly GCA_947449025.1). Classification (GTDB taxonomy): domain Bacteria; phylum Pseudomonadota; class Gammaproteobacteria; order Burkholderiales; family Burkholderiaceae_C; genus Ramlibacter. The sequence continues at coordinate 27,008 of CANFQF010000027.1, read as the reverse complement.
AGCGCCGGCTGCAGCCACCCCGGCAGCGACGCCGCCCGTCGATCCCGCCGCGAGCAGCATGATCGCCCCGATGGTTGAAAAGCGCGACACCATCACCGCGACCGGCTACGCGGTCATCAGCGTGCAGAACCACCGGCTCCCGGCGCAGCAGCGCCTGATGGCCATCCGCGCTTCCAAGCTCGACGCCTACCGCTCACTCACCGAACAGGTGTTCGGCCAACACCTCGATGCCTCCACCACGGTGGCCGACATGGTGGTGATGAACGACAGCTTCCGCACCCGTGTGGAAGGCGTGGTCTACGGTGCCGTGCTGGTCAGCATCACCCCGGTGGGCGAGGACACTTACGAGACCACCTTGTCGCTCGATCGCCAGGTGGTGGCCGATCTGCGCACGCTTTACCTCGGCCAGCTGGCCGCCAAGCGCAAATGAACTCCCGCCAGCTGGCCCCCGGCTGGCTGGTCGTGGTCAGCTGCCTTTGCGCCTGGCCCGCCGCGGCCCAGACGCCCGCCGCGAGTGCTGCCGCTTCGGCGCCGCGCGCAGGTGCATCGTCCGCTGCGTCGGCCCCCACTGCATCCGCAGCACCTGCCGCCTCGGCTGCTGCGCCTGCCGCATCCGCTGCAGGGACCAGCGCTGCGCCCTCTGCGCCGCGCGCTTCCGCCTCTCGCAATGCCGTCCCGGCTCGCAAGCCTGTGGCCAAGGCCGCCTCCAAGCCTGCGGCCCCTGCGGCCCCCGCGGCGGGAACGAACATGCCCGCTGCCGCCCAGTCTGGCCTGTCCAGCGCCCAGGCCGCTGCCCACGAGCGTGACCTCGAGGCCATCCGCCAGGCCCTGGTCGAAACCACGGTGGCAGCGCCCGTTCGGGTGCAGTCCTTTGGCTGGATCGACAGCCAGGGTCGGCTGCATGAAGAGAGCCAATTCACGTCTGATGCCCGGGTGCGTGGGGTACGTGTCCAGGCCTATCTGGAAGACCCTGCCGCCCCGAGTGCCACGCCAAGCGCGGCGACGCACCAGGTGACGGTAGACCTCGAGTCCCTGCCCACGGGTCTGGGCCGCCGGGCTCCGTCTGACCCCGCGCAGTGCCTGGCCCGCAACGGTCGCTGGCGCCAAGGCCTGCACCTGGAGGTGCTCGCTGCCCCTGGCCCGAGCGGCGCTTCCTCGCCCCAGGCCTTGCGCACCGCGCAGGTCCTGCTGCCCCTGCTCACCGCAGCCGGCCGCGAATCCCGGCGGTGGGTGATCAGGCCACGTCCCTTTCAGGCGAGCAGCAGCTATGAGCGCGCCCTGTTCGGCCGGGAGTCCGATGCCTCCGACTGGCTGGCCCGTGTCACCTTGCTGGCGCGTCCCGATGGCCAGCTCGAGGGTGATTTGCAGCTGCTGCCGCAAGGGCATGCGGCCCCGCCCCGTCACCTGCGCCTGGCGCTCCCCGGTCCTCAGGCCTCGGGCGTGGAATGGGCCGAGCATTTGGCGGCGTGGGTGAACATGCTCGACCGGGAGACCGCCTGTGACCCGATGTGGTTCGCGGTCCAGGGCCAGGGAGATCAGCTACGTTTGAAGGAAGGCGGCGCACATGGCCTGCAAGCCGGCGACCGTCTGCTGCTGGTCCGCCGGCAGCACCTGGCAGGTCGGCTGCTCGAGCCGGGTGCGGTACGGGCCACCGCCCTCGTGCAGGTCGAGGCCGGCGGCAGCAATGCCCTGCGCTGGCTGGCCGGCCCGAATTCCGCGCCGATTGGCACTGGCGCCAGCGCAGCCGATGACTGGGTCGTCCTGCCGCTTTGACAGAAACAGAACGGAGTGTTTTCCATGCCTGCGACCGCCCCCCACACATTGTCGACCCGCCTGGTCCTCGCTGGCCTGCTGCTGGCGCCCGCCTGCGCGGTGTGGGTCGCCTCGCCGGCTCGCGCGGCCGACGCTGCGCACGCGTCCGCCCCGGCCTCTGAGGGCAGCGATCGTGCCAAGACAGTCACCCCGTCAAGTGCCGCGGCCAAGCAGCCGACGGGTGTCACAGCGGGCGGCGACGCCCGACCGGCACCGATTCCCGAGGCGGCCTCGCCGTCGGCGCGGGCCGCCCTCGAACAACTGCTCGGAGGCGCGTCCACCGCCGAGGCCGGTGAGCCGGCGGCCGACGCCAGGACCGTCACCACCGTGCGCGCGGGTGAAACGCTGGATGTGATCATCCGCCGCACCCTGGGCGATACGCCATTCAAGGAAGGCCTGCTGCGAGCGGCCTTCGTCGAGGCCAATCCGCGCCTGTACCCGAACGGCAATATCCAGCGCCTGCCCACCGGCACTCAGGTTCAGGTGCCCTCAGCGGCTGATTTGCGACGTCATCTGATGCGCGCCCTCGGCCCGGAGCGGGCTGCGGCGCTGGCGGGTGTTGCCAAGGCGTCCGCCGCCCGAGGGGCCGCGCCGGCTTCAGTGGTGGTGGAGGCCGCCACCTCACCCACCGTGTCCCTGCCGCCCGCGCCGCCGCGGCCGGACCACCGGGGCTGGGTCCGCTTCCCGGGCTGAGCCCGAGGCGCGGCAGGGCAGGGCGCTCATGGTCATTCCGGCTGCGGACTCGGTCCAGTTCACCGGCCGCGTGCCGGTGATCCTCTTGGAGGGTCGGCTGCCGGTGCTCGATACACCGCTGGCGCAGGCCCTCGGTCTGCGCGACGGCCAGGTGGTGAGGCCCACAGTCGAGGTGCGCGATGGTCAGGTCATGCTGATGCTCCAAGGACAGGCTATTGCTTTGCCCGCGCAGCTGCGTATCGCGGCCGGGGACCGGCCCGACTGGCAGGTGAGTCTGGACGGCCGCGGTCGCGCCACATTGACGCCGCTGGGCGGAGCGTCCGCTTCCGGTCTGGTGGACGGGGGGGCGTTTGGGGTTCCCGCGACACCGTCCACCGCCGGCCGCGTCGAACAGTTGGCGCTGCGGCCGACCTCTGCACTGGCACTCGAAAGCCTGCTCCAGCCGGGCGCCTTGCTCGCCCTGGCGCAGGCGGCGGCACGCTCTGACTTGGGGGCCCAGGTCGCCCGCGCGGTCGGCGCCTGGCCCCAGCTGGGCGCGCTCACGCCCGAGGGGCTGCGCAGGCTGGTGCGTCAGGCGGCCTCCGGCCCCGAGGCGGGCCTAGCCCGCGGCGAGGCGGTGGACGGTGACCTCAAGTCGCTGCTGCGCGCCCTGGTGGAGGAAACGACCCTGGCAGCCCCCGCCAGCCAGGCCCTGGTGCGTGACGCACTGGACGATCTGGAATCGCGGCAACTGCAGGGCGCGATGGCGCAGGTCGAGGGCCGCGAATCCATGCTCTCCATGATGCTGCCCTTTGCCGACGCCGAGCCTGTGACTGTGCGCTGGTCGCAGGCGCGCCAGGCGGCGGCCGACGGCCGGCGAGCGCCCTGGGTGGTGGAGCTGCACACCGACAGCAGTCGCTTCGGCCAGGTCTGGATGCGCACCCGCATCAGCGACGGCGCGGAAGTGGATCTGGTGATGTGGGCCGAGCAGGCGGACCTGGCTGCCCGTGCGCGGGCCGGCAGTGCCAGCCTGGCCGCCTGGCTGGGCGAGGCCGGCTTGCGCATGGCCGGCTTGCAGGTGATCCACGGTCGCCGGCCGGCGCTGGAGTCCGACGCACCGATTGAAATAGGCAGTGGCCGCTTGGTCGATCTGCAGGCCTGAAGCAAGCGAGGAAAGTCATGCGACGAGGTTCTCATCCCTGGCGCGAGGCGGTGGCCCTGGCCTATGGCGAGCGCGCCACCCCGGTGGTGACTGCTCGCGGTCAGGGGGAGGTGGCCGAACGCATCATTGCCGAGGCCCGCCGGCAGGGCGTGCATGTCGCGCAGGATCCGGCCTTGCTGGCCATGCTCTCGCGTGTGGATATCGACCAGGCCATTCCCACGGAAGCCTACACGGCGGTGGCGGTGGTGCTGTCCTGGGTCTATTGGCTCAAGGGGATGGAGCCGGGGGACGAAAAGCGCGATCGCGCTCAGGCTTCGCTGTAAAGGCGACGGCCGCCGCGGCGGCTCATCTGACCCAGTCGGTCATAGAGGTCGACGGATGCGGTCGGGTCTGCCGCTTGCAGCGCACGCAGGGCATCGCGCACCACGACCATCTGACGGGTCACGAGGCGCTCATTGCGCCGGAAGGCTTCGCGGCTGGCTGCCAGCGATTCGGTGATGGCCGCCCACAGCGCCGGGCGATCTGGGAGTGTGGCGACATGGTTGGCGGTGAGCTGCAGCGATTCGAGCAGGGCGACCTTGTCGGTCTGCATTTGCTCGAGGCGCTCGAAGCGCTGCTCACGCAGCGCCTGAAACTCGTCCTCGAGCAGGGCGTCTAGGGCTTCGACCTGAGCCCGGGCTGCCGCCAAGTCGGGCTCGCCGGCGAACACAGGCGCCGGGGCGGGGGCCGCAGGCATCAGGGGCTGGGGCGGGGTCGAGCGCGCGCTGGAGAGGAACTGCATGGGAAAAAATTCAATCCTTGATCAGTTGCTCGAGGTTGAGGAAGGCCTCGGCCGCCTTGCGGTGGTCCACCACATATTCGCCTTTGGCGACGGCTTGTTTGATGGCTTCAAATTTGGAGCGGTCGAACGTCGGCTCGCGGTTGGCCTGCAGAGCGACGGCGCTGAGCTGCAACTGGTCCACAGCCGGGGCGGCCGGCTTGGCGGGCGCTTCAGCAGGGCCGGCGGCGTCGGATTTCAGTCCACTTGCCAGCCGGTCAGCCGCGCGCTTGCGCTCCACCGCATCGGCGGCAGCCTTGTTGGCATCCCAGGGTGAAATCGAGTTCGTCATAAAGTACTACCTAGTTCCGCCCGGACGGCATTCCGAGAACGGCTTGTCAGTGGAGTCGACGGTGGCTGCCAAAACTTGAGGGCAGATCGCAATATTTCTGTTCATTGTCCGATCGCCTGATTAGGACCGCTGATCTGGGCGCTCAAAACGCGGCCGGTATCGCGGTTGCGAAGCCGGATGGTTTCACCGAGCCGTCCATCGTCGAGCGCTTCGAGCCGGGCGCTGACCGCCAGCCCAGGCGCCGGCGTCCAGACGGTGAGGACGGTATTGCCACGCCGAACCGCCAGGGGAATGACCGGGGCGGCCGGGGCGGGGCTGGCGCCGGGCATCCAGGCGCTTGTCGGGTAAGCGACGGGGACGGTGGCAGCGACTGGAGCGGCGGCGGGGAAGGGGGCGGCTTGGGAATTCGATGGTGGCGCAGCACTGCGCGCTGCGGCATTGGGCAGGCCTGGCGCCAAAGGCGCGGGCCGCCCAGTCTGGTTGGCTCGGGGCAGGGAGACACTGAGGAACAACTGCCACTGGGTATCCTGGCAGCGTGCCCGTACGACGCCTTCGTTTTGCGGGAAGGGCTTGTCAAAGGCCCAGCCGGCGGCGCAGTTGTTGATCTGCAGCCGCGGATCCAGCGGCTGCACCAGGATCTCCGAGGGGTTGACCTGATGAACCGCAGCCAGCCAGGCGCGTGCGCGCACGAACAGGTCAGGCTCTGCGGCGGCAGGGCTCGTCGGGTTCGCGAGGGCGGTCAGCGCCCAGACGAGGGCGCCCGCGCCCAGAGCGGCGCGAGCGGATCGTGCCGGGTTGCGGCGCGCGCGCTCCGTCGCTTGCCGCAGGGCGGCCAAGGTGTCGGTTCGCAGTGAAAAGTTGAGGCACGGCATTTGCAACTCCTGAAGGGTGTGGGTTTTCCGACGCACCCGTCGAGATACCCGGAAATTGCAAGAACAGGGCCAGCCTGAAACTGCCGCTCCCGCGGCCAGGGCCAGTCCTCAACACCGAACCAGGAGCCTGTTACATGGACCTCCCGCTGCCCTCTGCCAATACCGCGGCCACGGTCACCGTGCGCCGTGGCGACACGCTTGTCGGCCTGGTCAAGTCCCATTACAAAAGTCAGGGCGTCAATGTCGACGAGCGCCAGGCGTTTCGCATGGCACTGCGCCTGGCCAAGGGCAATGGCATCTCGGACGCCGCGCGCATCAAGCCCGGCCAGAGTGTGCGGATGGATGCACTTCCCCCGGCTGCGGAGCTGTCGGAAAGCGAGACCCTGGCCAGTCCTTCCGTCGGAACGCCGTCAGGCGCACCGGCTGCGGTGGCTTCGGTCAGCGCGGGCGCCCGCGGCCCGGCAGCGCCTTCGGCCGCCCAGGTTCTCGCCAACCGGCAGGCCGCTGACCCGGTGTTCGAGCGGACGCTCTCCCGCGCGGTCGAGCGCGGCTTCATTCCCGCCGCCGATGTCGACCAGGTGCGCGAGAAGGTGGGACGCATGGCCCGGGAGCATGGCTTCGACCCCGACGACTTCGCCCGGGTGGTGCTGATGGAAAGCGACGGCATGAACCCCAGCGCCAGCAACGGACGCTGCCACGGGATCATCCAGTTTTGCGGCGGGGCCGGCCGCGGTGCGGCCAGCGTGGGCTTTGCCAATAACGCGCAGGAAATCGCCAAGATGAGCGTGGTCCAGCAGCTCGATCTGGTGGACCGCTACTTCCAGGACGTGGGCATGCCGCGCAGCGGCGCCCGAATGATGGGTCTGGACGATCTCTATCTCTCGGTGCTCACGCCCGCCGCGCGGACCTTGCGCGCCTCCGATGCGCCCCTGCCCATTCAGGGCAGCCAGGCCCGCGTGCTCTACGAGGGCGGGCAGCGCGATGCCCCGATTACCCGCCGCTCCATCACCCAGGGCCTGCTGCGTTATGCCCAGGACCGTCTGCCGGCCGCCGCAACGCAGATCAGCTCGCAGCTTTCGCAGCAGATCTCGGCCGTCGCCGATCGCGTCAGCGCGCCAGCCACCGGCAGCAACTGGCCGACACAGCGGCAAATCATTGCCGCTAACACCGTCGAAAAGCCCTGATCACGACCCGCAGCGGCGTGGCACGGCTTTTGCAGAACTCGACCGAGTGTTTGATTCCTTGAGGCCTTCGTGTCGGGAATTCGGCGAATTTTTTTAACCTGCCATCGGATCGAAAGGAGCGCGCATGAAATTACTGGACGGAGCCCTGGGTGTCCACGGGCAGGCCCTCGCGGTCCGCACCAAGCGGCTGGAGTTGCTGGCGCAAAACTTGGCCAACGCCGACACGCCGAACTTCAAGGCGCGTGACATCGACTTTCGCCAGGTGCTGGCAGAGACGAACAATCAACCCGCCGCCATGACGGCGACCCGCGATACGCACTACGAGCTCGGCGAGATCGCCAATGCGGACGGCGTTCTCTTCCGCGTGCCCTTCAACACCGCGGTCGACGGCAACACGGTGGAAAGCAGTATCGAGCAGGCCCAGTACGGTAAGGCGGCTGCCCAGTACCAGACCACGCTGAACTTCCTGGAAAGCCGAATTGCCGGCGTGCGCAAGGCGCTGCGCGGCGAATAAGGACAACACCCGACATGGCTTCCTTTGACAACATCATCGGCGTTGCCGGCTCTGCGATCAATGCGCAGCTGACCCGCCTGAACGCCACCGCGTCCAACCTGGCCAACGCCAGCACCGTGGCTGGCACTGAGGGCGAGTCCTTCCGCGCCAAGCGCGCGGTGTTCAAGGCGCTGGTGGACGAGCAAATGACCCAGGCCGGCTCGCCCTTCGTCGGCGGCGTCTTTATTGAACGGATGGCCGAAGATCCCGCCCCCGCCCGCATGGTGTTCCAGCCGGGCAACCCCTTGGCCAACAAGGAAGGCTACGTCTTCCAGTCGAACGTGAGCGAAGTGACTGAAATGGTCGAAATGATGGCGGCAGCCCGCTCCTACCAGAACAACGTCGAAGTGATCAACACGGCGCGCCAGCTCCTCTCGCGCACCCTGGAAATCACCAAGGCCTGAGCCCTCCACCGAACTTAGAAGAAGCACCATGGCCGTCGCCTCCGCTACCGACAAGAGCTCCTCCCAGCTGCTGGGCGTGACCAGCTACGAGGACAAGAAAGTCACCTCCAACAGCAAGGGCAGCGAGGCCATGGGCAAGCAGGACTTCCTGGCCCTGTTCACCGCCCAGCTCAAAAACCAGAACCCGCTGGAGCCGGTGAAGAACGAGGCCTTCGTGGCCCAGCTCGCCCAGTTCTCCCAGCTCGAAGCTCTGACCAATATGCAGACATCGCTCAACAGCTTCGTGTCGACCATGTCGGCCGAGCGCATGCTCAGCGGCGCCTCCCTGATCGGCAAGCATGTCCCGGTTGCCGACGCGTCGGCCGGACTGATTTCCGGCGGAACGATCAACGCCACCATCAACCTGCCCGACGGCGCTTCGGGCGTTCGGGTGCAGGTCCGCGACGGCGGCAACACCGTGGTGCAGGAACTCATTGCCGGCGCGCAAACGCCGGGCAACCTGGACTTTGCCTGGGACGGCAAGCTCGCCAATGGCGATGCGGCACCCAGCGGCAACTACAGCTTCACCGCCAACGCGGTTGTGGCCGGCAAGAACCAGAACGTTGCCGTCCAGACCATGGCCACCGTGCGCGCGGTGCAAACCGATAGCGCCACCGGCGACGTCCAGCTGCAGGTTGACGGCGGCAAGACGATCTCGCTGTCCAAAGTCTCGCGCATCGGCCAGTAAACACGGAATTTCCCAGGAGCAAGACGATATGTCCTTCTATACCTCGCTGACCGGTCTGAACTCGGCAACCGCCCAGCTGGCCGTGACCTCGAACAACATCGCCAACGTGGGCACCTCGGGCTTCAAGCGCTCGCGGGCCGACTTCGGCGACATCTTCGCCACCTCGCCCTTGCAGAAGTCGTCTTCCAACATCGGCCAGGGCGTGTCCCTCAAGCAGGTGAGCCAGGAGTTCACCCAGGGCAACGTGTCCACCTCGGGCAACTCGCTGGACCTGGCGATCACCGGCGACGGCTTCTTCCCGCTCTTGTCGACCGACAACCTGCAGGAGATCTACACCCGTAACGGCTCGTTCACCCTGAACGACCAGAACAACGTGGTCAACTCCACCGGGCAGCGCCTGCTGGCCGCGTCGGTCGACTCGTCTGGCAAGGCCGACCTGACCAACCTGTCCCCTCTGGTGATCCCGCCCAAGACCTCGGGTCAGGCGGTGGAGACCACCGAGATCCAGCTGGGCCTAAACCTGCCGGCAGAATCGAATCCGATCGACCTGAAGTTCGACCGTACTAACCCGGCCACCTTCAACAAGTCGACCGCGCTCACCGTCTATGACTCCGGTGGTAACGGTTACCTGGCCACGGTGTACTACGTCAAGACGCAGGCCGCCCGCCTCGACAGCCCCTATGCCAAGTGGCAGACCTACTTCTTTGTGGGAGACAGCCAGGTCAAGCCTGCCCTGCAGCAGGCCAGCAATGCCGGCGGTTCGCTGCTGTACGTGAACAAGTACGGAGAGGTGCTGCCCAAGACCGATCCCCGCGTGATCCCGAGCACCGGCACCACCGAGATGTTCACGCTCGACCAACAGACCGACAAGCGCCCCTCGTCGGCCGCGACCGCGCTGGGCGCGCCCTTGGCTGAGACCTACTTCAAGGACAACGCGCTTCAAGGCCTGAACTTTGGCCCCAAGGGAACAGGCAGCGGCGCCGAGCCTGCTTCCGAGATCAGCTTCGACCTCACGATCGACGGCGCCAGTGCGCCCCAGACGATCACCCACACCCTGACCGCTGCGGACACCGACCCGGACGTGCTGGCCAGCACTCTGGAGATCAAGATCAACAACCTCCTGGGCTTGCTGTCCAACAAGGATGATCGGCGTTACGGCGTTTCGGTGAACTTCGATCCCGATGCCAAGCAGTTCAAAGTCTCTTCGGGCACCACCGGCGACGACTCCAGCATCGCGGTGACCGCCGCGAACGCCAACGCGAAGAACCTGATGGGGTTTGACCCGGACAATATTTCTTCGGTGCTTGCGGTCAGTCCCTCGATGACCATCGCCCTGCGCGGACAGCCCAGCCAGCCGGCCACCCTTCTGGGCTCGGCCATGACGATTGACACCACCAAGAACGTTCAAGTGGGCTCGGGCAACAAGCAGTTGCAGGTGGCGGTGGATGGCATCACCGGCACGATCGAACTGGTCACCGGCTCCTTCACCATGGAGCAGGTCGCCCAGGACATGCAAACCAAGATCAATCAGCTGGTGGACGAAGAGACGGGCCGCAAGGTCGCTGGCGTCACCGTGAGCTGGGACCCGACCGCCAAGCGGCTCAAGTTTCAGACCGGTACCACCGGCGAGGGCGCTGCCATCCAGGTCACGGGTTCAAACGCAGACTGGGGTCTGGCGGATACCAAGATGGCTTCTGGCGTTACCACCGAATGGACCTCGCTCAAGCAGTACACCGAGAACGGCGCCTTGCAATATGTAAAGAACGGCAGCCAGACCGAAGTCTCGACCGGCCTGTCGCCCAAGACCCAGTGGTGGCCGATTTTCCTAGACCGCGGCGAGCTGTCCTTCGACCTGACCGGCAAGCCGGTTTCGCCCCTGGACCCGATGCAGTTCGAAACCGCCTTCCTGGAAGGCGGGCAGGGCGCGCTCACCATGTCGATCGACTTCACCCAGTCGACCCAATACTCCAGCCCCTTCGCTGTGCTCTCGCAGGCGCAGGACGGCGCACCCGAGGGTGAGTTGATGGGGCTGGACATTGGTGTGGACGGCCTGGTGTCGGCCACCTATTCCAACGGCTCCCAGGCCTCCCTGGGCAAGATTGCCTTGGCGAACTTCTCCTCGCCTACCGGCCTGCGGCAGATCGGTGACGCGTCCTACCTGGCTTCTTCGACTTCGGGCACGCCGAAGATCGGTGAGGCCGGATCGGCCGGTTTCGGCTCGATTCGCGCCGGTGCCACCGAGCGCGCCAACGTGGACCTGACCCAGGAGCTGGTCGATCTGATCACCGCCCAACGTAACTTCCAGGCCAACGCCAAGGCGATCGAGACCTCCTCGACCATGACCCAGGCCATCATCAACCTGCGCTCGTAAGCCCTGAGCTCGCACTGACCACCGCCAAGTCGTACTGCCATGGACCGCCTCATCTTCACCTCGCACTCGGCCATCGCCGAGTCGGCCATTGCCCGCCAGGGCCTGGTCAACGAGCTGGCCAACGTGTCGACCGCCGGTTTCAAGCGCAGCTTCGACATGGCCATGCGCACGATCGCGGTCGAGGGCGAGGGCTTTGACTCCCGCTTCCAGACCCAGGTGATTGCGCGCGACGTGATTGACCTCGAGCCCGGCCCGATCATTTCCACCAACCGGCCGATGGATATTTCCCTCAGCGGCGCGTCGGTGATGGGTGTGGAAGCACCCGATGGCAAGCTGGCTTTCACCCGACGCGGTGACCTCAAGGTCAACGCCCGCGGTGTGCTGGAGAACGGCCAGGGTCACGCCCTGCGCGGTGTCGCCGGGGGTCCCCTGGTGGTGCCGCCTGGCTTTGTGGTGCAGGTCAACCGCGACGGTACCGTTTTCGCGCGCGACCCCAACCAGCCGGCCGCGGTCGGTCTGGCGGTGGGCCAGCTGCTGATGCGTGACGCCAGCCAGCAGCCACTGGTGCGCCGCCCGGATGGACTGTTCGCCCCCCAGGGCCTGCCACTCGGCAGCGACTTTCCAAGCGGCCCGGAACCTATCCAGATCACCGTCAACTCGCTCGAGGGCAGCAACGTCAATGCCGTCTACGGCATGACCCGAATGATCGACCAGTCCCGAAGCTTCGAAGCTCAGATCCGCGCCATCAAGCAGGCCAAGGATCTGGACGAGAGCAGCGCCACCTTGATGAAGGCCGCGTGAGCGGCCGGCCCGAGTAACCGATAGACAGACAGCAACAGGAGCCCGATATGGACGCCTCAATGTGGATTGCCAAGACCGGCCTGGACGCGCAGCAGACGCGTATGGCGGTCATTTCGAACAACCTGGCCAACGTCAACACCACCGGCTTCAAGCGCGACCGAGCGACCTTCGAGGACATGCTCTATCAGAACGTGCGCCAACCGGGCGCCCAGCTTTCGGCCAACGCCCAGGCGCCCACCGGCCTGATGCTGGGTACGGGTGTGCGCTTGGTCGCCACCGAAAAGACCCATGTCCAAGGCAGCCTGGTGCAAACCAAGGGCGCGCTGGACCTGGCCATTCAAGGTGAGGGCTTCTTCCAGATCACCCAGGCGGACGGCTCCATTGCCTACACCCGCGACGGCGGCTTCAAGAAGTCGGCCGCAGGGCAGGTGGTCACGGCCACCGGGCAGCCTCTGTTTCCGGCTATTCAAATTCCACAGAACGCGGCCTCCATCACCGTGAGCCAAGACGGCATCGTCTCGGTTGAACTTGCGACCGGTGGCGCACAGCAGATCGGCCAGCTCACGATCGCCCGCTTCAACAACCCCGCCGGCCTGCAGGCCATGGGCCAGAACCTGCTGCGGGAAACCCCTGCCAGTGGCGCACCCCAGCCCGTCAACCCCGGCGCGGTGGGCGCGGGTACCCTGGCCCAGGGCGCGGTCGAGGCGTCGAACGTCAACGTGGTCGAGGAAATGGTCAACATGATCGAGACCCAGCGGGCCTATGAGATCAACTCCAAGGCGATCTCGGCCGTCGACGGCATGCTGAAGTTCCTCAATAACAACCTCTGAGAGCTGGCCATGCGTCTAACTTCTTTCCTGGGTCGCCGTTCGACAAGCGCTGCGCTCGCTCTGTGTGGCGCACTGCTGGTGTCTGGCTGCGCCACGATGGACGAATTGCCCGCCCGCGACGAGAGCCATGCGCCCGTCCCGCCAGTGGCCCAGGACCAGCCGCCGCCGCCGGCCACCGGTGCCATCTACCGTGCCGGGACCGGATCGCCTCTGGTGGGCAAGGCCCGTCGCTTTGGCGCCGGCGACGTGATCACCGTCATTCTCAATGAGTCGACCCAGGCCAACCGCGCGGCGACTGCCAATGTGTCGCGTTCCGCCAGCAACGATGTGGTGCCCTCCGGGCTCACCAGCCGCCTGCCGACACTGAGCAAGACCTTGACCGGCATCAACCTCAACCAGGCCAATATCGAAAGCAAGGGTGAGGGCTCTGCCGACCAGAGCGCCAGCCTCACCGGCTCGGTCACCGTGACCGTGGTCGAAGTGCAAACCAATGGCAACCTCGTCGTGCGCGGCGAGAAGCGTCTGTCCCTGACCCAGGGCAGCGAAATGATTCAGGTCAGCGGCATCATCCGGCCGGAGGATGTGGCACCGAACAACACGGTGCAATCGCGCCGCCTGGCCAATGCCAATTTCCTCTATCAGGGCGGTGGCGAGCTTGGCTCGGTCGCACGCGCTGGCTGGGGCACCCGCGCCGCGCTGAAGTTCTGGCCGTTCTGACTCAGGCCCTTTTGACATTCCCCGAGGACGCATGACCATCTCCGCTTTCCACGGCTGCACAAGCCAACCCGTCCAGCCGGCTCGCCGGTCCCTCTGGGGCCGCCTGCTGCTGGCCGTGGCCTTGGCGGCGCTGGCCCCCGCGGCCTTGGCCGACCGGGTGAAGGATCTGGCGCAGGTCGCCACCGTGCGCTCCAACCAGCTGATCGGCTACGGTCTGGTGGTGGGTCTGCAGGGCACCGGCGACGGTGCCGACGTGTCCTTCACTGTCCAGAGCATGCGCTCTCTGCTCAATCGGCTGGGCGTGAGTATCGATGGCCCGCTGTCGGACTTCGAGACCGCGGCGACCACCGGCAAGATGGACATCAAAAACGCCGCGGCGGTGATGGTGACGGCCGATCTGCCGCCCATGTCCAAGCCCGGCCAGCGCATCGACGTCAACGTCTCCGCCATCGGCAAGGCCACCAACCTGCGCGGCGGTAGCCTTTTGCTCACCGCACTGCGCGGCCCCGACGGTGAGGTCTACGCCCTGGCCCAGGGGGGTCTGGCTGCCACGGGCATCGATCAGTCCGCCGCAGGTTCGCGCGTCGCCGTCGGTGTGCCGACGGCCTCCCGCATTCCCAACGGTGCTGTGGTCGAGCGCGAGGTCGACAACCCCTTTGACCGTGCCGACCACGCCGTGCTGAATTTGCGCGAGGCGGACTTCACCACCAACACGACCATCGTGGCCGCGATCAACCGCCGCTTCGGAAGCGAGTTGGCGCGGCCCCTGGATGCGACGTCCATTGCGGTGCGCGTGCCGCAGGACATCGCCCAGCGCGTCGCCTTTTTGAGCACCGTCGAGAACCTTGATGTCCAGGCCGCCGATCCGCCTGCTCGGGTGGTCATCAACGCCCGAACGGGGACGGTCGTCATGAGTCGCAATGTACGGGTCTCAGCAGCGGCGGTGTCGCACGGCACGATCAGTGTCTCCGTCGCGGCCACCAACGAAGTTTCTCAGCCCAACATCCTCGCCCGGGGAGAGACCCGCGACGTACAGAACGCGAACGTGACGGTCACCGAACCGAACAAGCCGATGTTCCTCTTCCAGCCGCAGGTGGACCTGCGGGCGATCGTCGACGCGGTCAACCAGATCGGCGCCACACCGTCTGCCCTGATCGCCATCCTTGAGGGCCTCAAGGCCTCAGGCAGCCTGCGGGCCGACCTGATCGTGCAATGACGCGCTGAACCGGTAACCTGACCATGAGCGACTCGAACGCACCCCTTTCCGGCATCGCCCGGCCCAGCAGCTACCACGACTTCGGTGGCCTGGCGGGCCTGCGCAGCGAGGCCGCGCGCGGCTCCGACAGCGCCCTGCGCGAGACCGCCAAGCAGTTCGAGGCCCACTTCATCCAGCAGACGATGAAGAGCATGCGCGAGTCGGTCGAGAAGAGCGACCTGTTCGACAACAACGAAGGCGACATGTTCCAGGACATGATGGACAAGGAAGTCGCCTCCAAGATGGCCGAGCGAGGCTCTTTGGGCCTGGCCGACATGATTGAGCGCAGCTTGGCGCAGCGCCAGGCGCCGCCTAGCACCCAAGAAGTTCTGGCAGCCCGGGCTGGTTTTCCCTTGGCCCCACCGAGCGCCTCGGTGTCGCTGTCTCAAGGGGCCACCCCGAGTCTGCCGCTGCCCCGCACCGGCGGACTGGCCTTGGACATGGGCCTGTACGGCCGCTCGCCGCAGCAAGGCCAGGCGGGCCAAACTGGGCAAGCGAACTCTCCCGTCACCCCGGCCGCGGCCTCGACGGGATCGGCAGGGGCTGATCGGTGAGCGATCTCCTGACCATTGGCAGTTCCGGCATCACCGCCTATCAGCGGGCGCTGGCCACTGTCTCCAACAACATCGCTAACGCCAATACGGACGGCTACTCGCGGCAGGACGTCACCCTGAGCGCCAATGCCCCGCAGCGCGTCGGCTCCGACTACCTGGGCACAGGCACCTCGCTGGCGGGCATCCGCAGGCAGTACGACTCCTTTGTCGACCTCAACCTGCGAAGCAGCAACAGCGAGTTGCAGGCCCAGAAGCCCTTGGTCAGCTACGTGAACCGGCTGATTGACATCATGGGCGACAAGAGCATTGGCCTCACCTCGGCGATGAGCCAGTTCTATTCCTCGGCCCGTGACCTCGCCACCAGCCCGGCATCGACCGTCCAGCGCAGCGCCTTTTTGCGCGACGCCGATGGTCTGGCCTCGCGCTTTCGCGAGCTCGACAGCCAATTCGAGCTGCTCGATAACGAAAGCCGTCAGGCGGTCCAAACCGATATCGGCAAGATCAACTCACTGACCAAGCAACTGGCTCAGATCAACCGGCAAATGACCCGGCACGTCAGCGAGAGCGACCAGCCGGCCGAGTTGCTGGACCAGCGGGACAAACTGCTGCGCGATCTCTCGACGCTCACGGGCGTCAAGACCCGTTTTGAGTCCAGCGGCGCGGTGCTGGTGAGCGTGGGCGATGTGATCGACCAGGGCGTCCTGGTCAATGGCACCCAGTCGCGGGACATTGGCCTAGCCAAGTCGGAAGGCGGCGACGCCTCGAAACTGCGCTTTGTCATCGACCCCTATGGCAGCCCCCAGAGCCTGCCCAATATGCTGTCCGGCAGCATTGGTGGCGCGATGGCCTTTCGTGAACAGGTTCTCAATCCGGCGGCCGACACTCTCAACAGCATTGCCCATTCGCTGGCCGAGGAAGTCAATGCAGCCCACCGGACCGGCATCGACCTGGAAGGGCGCCTCGGCGGAGACCTCTTCACGATCAGGACGGGAGTCCGTGGCGCTGCGGCCGGCATCGAACTGGCGCTGAGCGACACCAGCCGCGTGGCTGCCGCAGGTCAGTTCCGCATCACCGACAACTCGCTCAACACCAGCTTGGCCCAGGCCACTGTCGCATGGAGCGCGCCCCAATTTACCGGACCGACCGCACTGGCGGGCAACCTGGCGCTGGGGCAGACGCCGCAGGATGCGGTCGACAACTTCACCGTCGGTGGTCGGCAGTCCTCTGCCAGCTTGGGCCTCGTGCCTTTGGGCACGCGCGATCTGACCCTGACCCTGCAACAGCCCCAGGCCGGGCAGTCCCTGCAGGTCCTGACCCGCGACGGCCGGCACCTGCTGGGTGCCGAACTGAGCCCGCAGCAGCAAAGCGAGGTGATGAAGAGCGCCAATGGCATGGAAGCGGGCGCCACCTACAGTGCTGCTTCGCTGGGCCAGGGCTATCCGGGCATGGATCTGTTCATGGGCGCACGTGCCGATGTACAACGCACCCCCCGCTTCAGTGCAGAGCTTGGCAAGCTGGCAGACCCCGACCTCTCACCGGCGGTGTTGCAGGGCCAGGCACTGCCCGCCGGTTTGACCGGGCCGATTGCTGCCGGTACCTACACCCTGAACGGGAAGAGCTTGGGCGAGCTGACCCAGGCCGGTCCGCTCACCGCCCAGGATGTGGCGGACTGGATGAACGGTGCGAGCGCAGATACTGGCGTCACTGCCACCGTGGTCAATGGCGCGCTGAGTCTGGCGCGACCGGAGGGTGACGTGGCGAACGACATCCGCCTCGGCCTGGGCCCGCAAGGGCAGGCCAGCGACCTCACGCGCCTGGGCTTTGACCAGTCGGTCTACATCAACGGTGTATCGACGGATGATTTGCTGGTCTTTGTGACCTCGAACAACAGCGTGCCGAGCAGCGTTCAGGCCAGCGCGCAGTTCGCGGGCATCGGCGGTGACCAGCAGCAGGCGTTGCGTCAGCGACCGCTGGAGGTGAAGTTCACCAGCGAAAACCGTTACCAGATTCTCGATCAAGCCACGGGCGCGGTGCTGGCCGAACGGGACTTTGATCCGGGCCAGGCCACGATCGACTACCGCGGGCTGACCCTGCGCTTTTCCAGCGCCCCCGCCGCCAATGACCGTTATGTCGTTGACAACAACCGCGACGGCATTGGCAACAACGAGGCGATGCTGCAGTTGGCGGGGCTGGAAGACAAGCGCGTGGTGGGAGGTGAACTCACCCTCACCGAGTCCTATATTGAAAAGGTCAACGACGTCGGCAACCTCGCCCAGCAGGCCAAGATTTCCCAGGATGCCCTGCAGGTTGTCTATGACCAGGCCACACAGTCCCGCGACGCGATTTCAGGCGTGAACCTCGATGAAGAAGCGAGCAATCTTGTCCGATTCCAGCAGGCTTACCAGGCCAATGCCAAAGTGATGCAGACGGCGATGCAACTGTTCGACGCCATCATCGCCTTGCGCTGAAAAAGGTCACCGCGATGAACTTGAAAATCTCCACCTCTTACATGTTCGACCGGGCCACCGAGAGCATGACGACTGCGCAGGGGCGTCTGTCTCACACCCAGGCCCAGCTGGCCGCATCCAAGCAGGTGCTCAGTCCCAGCGATGCGCCCGACCAAGCGGCTGCGATCGATCGTCTGCGCCAGGAGATCGACCACCAAAACGGCCATGCGGCCACCCTGCAGACGGCGCTTCAGCGCTATACCGCCGAGGAAACCGGGCTGGGCTCCGCGGTTCAGGTCGTCACCCGTATTCGCGAGCTGGCCACTCAGGCAGGCAACGACAGCCTCTCTGGCGACGACCGCAAAGCGGTCGCCGTCGAACTCAAGGCGCTGCGCGACCAACTGGTCACGGTGGGAAACACCCGAGACGACAGCGGCAACTACCTGTTTTCCGGCACGCGGGTGACCACGCCCGCCTTCGCGGTGGACGTCAACGGCAAGGTCGTCTACCAGGGCGACCAGACGCAGACCCGCGTTCCGGCCGGCGTCGAGCGCACGGTGCTCTACACCCGCTCGGGCACCGACATCTATTCCCGCGTGGTGCGTACCGACGACCAGGGAAACAAGACCAGCGTCGGATTTTTTGACGCGCTGGACGACCTGATTGCCTCCGCCCAGGGTAATGACGGCAACGGAATCCGCCGCAGCATGGGCGAAACCGACCAGATGCTCGCCAACCTCACCTTGGCCCAGGCCCAGTGCGGCTCGGACCAGCAGGTGGTGCAGTCGCAGTCCGACGTCATCGCGCAAACCAATTTGCGCCTGAAGTCCACCCTGTCCTCGATCGAGGACCTCGATTACACCGAGGCGGTGGCCCGCATGAACAAGGAAATGACCGCGCTTCAGGCGGCCATGGCCAGCTTCGGCAAGGTCGCGGGCATGAGCCTGTTTGATCACCTGAACTGAATTCACTGAGGCGAATCCATGGCCACCGTCAGCAGCGCAACGTCCAGCACCGGCACTACGGCCGCGACCAATCCGGCTGCCAATATCGTGAGCCTGCTCGGGGGCGGATCGGGCATTGATATTCAGGGCCTGGCCCAGAAACTGGTCGCTGCCGAGAAGCAGCCCCGGGAAGCGGCAATCAACGCCGACATCAGCAAGACCGAAGCCCGCATCACCGGATATGGCGCGCTCAAATCAGCGCTGGACGAACTGAGGACGTCCTTTGCCACGCTCGACGACGCCAGCGACCTGGCCTCGCTGACCACCAGCAACTCCCAGCCTACGGCGTTCTCGGTGACCACCGGCCCCAAAGCCGAGGCGGGCGCCTATGAGCTCGAAGTGACTCGCCCGGCCCTGGCGCAGCGCAGTGTCGGCACCTTCGCCGACCGCACGACCCGCCTCAACGGCAGCCAGGCTTTTACTCTGAGCTTCACCCTGGGCAGCGACCCCAGTGCGGTACCGACGACGATCGAGGTCAAGACCGACACCCCGGGTGGCATCGTCAGCGCCATCAACGGCTCGGGGATTGCGGGTCTGAAGGCCCAGCTGGTTGATACCGGCAGCGCGATCAAGGTGGTGGTGACTGGCCCGGAGGGCGCGGCCAACACCTTCAGCCTCACTTCTTCGGCTGCCGGCGCGAGCTTTGCGACCACGCAGAGCCCGCGCGACGCCACCCTGGTTCTGAACGGCGAGACGCTCACTCGTCCGAGCAACACCATCACCGACGTGCTCGATGGCGTGACGCTCAAGCTTTACAACGCCACCTCGGGCAGCGCCCGGCTTGATCTCACCCGGGACACCAGTGGCATCACCAGCAAGATCGAAGGACTGGTCACCGCCTACAACCAGTTCCAGGACTCGGTCAAGGTGCTGGGCGACCGCGCCAGCAAGGTCGAGGTATTCGGCGGCGCACTGGCCGGTGACACGCTTTTGCGCAACATCGAGAGCATCGTCCGGCGCTTTATCACCGACCCGCAGGAAACCGGCAACAGCCAGTTCGTGAAGGCCCCGCGCGACGCTGGCCTGGCCATCGACCGCAACGGCGCGCTCAAGCTGGACAAGGACAAGCTCGCCTCCGCCTTGCAGCTGCATTTTGACGAGGTGGTGGACATGTTCACCGCCGGCACCGACAACAAGAGTGTGTACAGCAGTGCGCCTGCGGGCGCTGCGGGTGGCGCGGTTCGCCGCATCACCGAGCTTCTCAAGTCCAGTGACATGCTGGAGTCGCAGACCAAGTCGGCGACCAAGCAAGTTGACGCCTACAAGGAGCAACTCACCCAGCTGGAGGACAAGATGAAGCAGTTGATGGACCGCTACATCCAGCAGTTTTCAGTGATGGACAACCTGGTCGGGGAGGCCACCAGCACCCGCAGCAGCATCAAGAGCACCTTCGACGCGATGAACAACTCCAAGAACAATTGACGCCGCGCAGTCGCCCCTTGAACCAAGGGCTAGTCTTTTAGTTCGTACTCAAGTTTTTTCAAGCACGGTCGATTCCAGATCGGACGGGCCCATTTGCTGGCCTGTCTGAGGCTTTGCGGCGGGCGCATGTGCGTCCGGCAGGCCCGGAAAGGAATTGACCATGAGCGCAGACAGCAGTTCCGCGGTAGCCGCATCGGGCATGGCCCGCGCAACGCCCTTGCCGCAACCGATGCAGACCGCCGCCCCGGCGCCTGCCGAGCGTACGAGCGCGCCGGCAGCGGTAACCTCTGCAGCCCCCGCCAGGCCGGAGGTGCTAGTGCCGAAGAAGGCTGAGCTCACCCTCGACCCCCAGGCCCGCGCCCGGGATGTCCATGAGGCCATTGCCAACATCAACGAACAGATGCAGCGCAATGGCCATGGGCTTGCCTTCAGCGTGGACGAAACCCTCAACCGCACTGTCATCAAAGTCACCAACAGCGAGTCGGGTGAAGTGGTGCGCCAGATCCCCGACGAGTCGCTGCTGCGCGTGGCGCACAACCTGGACCGCATTGCGGGCCTCCTCAAAGACGAGACCATCTGAAAAAGATGGAAATTTTGCGTCGCTGGACTAAAGCGAAGCAGGCTCGTACCGATTCATCTTGCAGCAGGAACTCGAAAACGGTTTTCTGTGGTACACGGCAGTTTCCTCTCGAGGTGGCTGCCACATCTGTGAAATCACCCGTGAAGGAGTAAATCAATGTCCGTCATCAACACCAACGTGAATTCGCTGGTATCGCAGGCCGCTCTGCACCGCAACGAGCGTTCCCTGTCTTCCGCGATGCAGCAACTGTCCACCGGTTCCCGCATTAACAGCGCCAAGGACGACGCTGCGGGCCTGGCCATCAGCAGCCGCATGACTGCGCAGGTCAAGGGCCTCAACCAGGCCGTGCGTAACGCCAACGACGGCATCTCGATGCTGCAGACGGCCGAAGGCGCCACCGTCGAAATGACCAATATGCTGCAGCGCATGCGTGAACTGGCCGTGCAAGCGCGCAACGACACCAACACCGCTTCTGACCGCAGCTACCTCAACCTGGAATATCAGCAGCTGTCCAAGGAAATCTCGCGCACCGCTTCCACCGCCGAGTGGAACGGTATGAGCCTGATGAATAACAGCGCGAACCTCGGTGTCGACGACGGCACGACCCATGCTCGTACGGTGGCCTTCCAGGTTGGTGCCAACGCCGGCCAGACCATCAGTCTCACCATGAAGGACTTCAGCTTCAACACCGGCACCCCCGCGGTCGCCAGCGAGAAGCAGGTGAACTTGGGCGCTGTGGACTTCAGCGGGGGTAACGGCGGCGCTAACTTCCAGGTGACGATTGGCACGGGTGGTACCGCGCATGACTTCTCCGTCACGCTGGGTACCGCTCTGGCTGGCGCTCCGGGTGCGACGACCGCTGCCGAAGCGACGACTCTGCGCGATGCCCTGCGCACGCAGATCAACAACACCGTCGGCTTCGAAGGCGTGTCGGTCGAGTCCAGCGGTTCGGTGATCTCGATCAAGGACTCGGAAGGCCGCGCCATCACCGATGTCAAGATGTTCGAGTCGGATGCCACGACCCAGGCCGATGGTGCTCACGATGTCCCGACGGGGTCCAACACCGATGTCGCGACGGGTACGCCGGCCTCGGGAGCGTCGGTTCCTGCCACTGGCTCGGTGTTCTCGGACAGCGCTCGGTTGAACAATACCGATATCAACACGACCGCCCATGCGGACACCGCCATCGGCCGCCTGGACAGCGCGATCAACGCAATCAACGAGCAGCGTGCCACGATGGGTGCGGTGATGAACCGCCTGACCTATGCGGCCGACAACCTGACCAATATCGCGACCAACACCAGCGCGTCCCGCAGCCGCATCCTGGACACCGACTACGCTTCGGCCACCACCGAGATGGCCCGCACGCAGATCATCCAGCAGGCCGCGACCGCCATGCTGGCCCAGGCCAACCAGCAACCGCAGTCTGTGCTGTCGCTGCTCAAGTAAGCCAACGCCTTCCAGGCGTTCTGAGAAGGGCCCGGTTCACCGGGCCCTTTTTTTTTATGGATCGCCCGGTACGGGCGCACCCTTGGAGGTACAGGTCCCGGTGCCGGTCCGCAGGGAAGGGGTGTGCGGGGAAGGAGAGGGCAAGAGAGCAAATAGGAAGGCAGGGGAGGGCTGGGGCCGAAGACTTGGCCAGGAGGCAAGGCATGGCCTGGCACGGGGATTGCAGAACATTGAGTACGAGGGCGTCAGCGGCAAAGGGTTGCCGCAGCGGCAGACCCCGGAGGCGGATAGTTGCCGCCCTCGATCCACTTCAATGTGAAGGAGCATTTCCATGTCCGTCATCAACACTAATGTCAATTCGCTGGTCTCCCAGGCCGCGCTCGCTCGAAATGAGCGCTCCCTGTCGTCGGCGATGCAGCAGTTGTCTACTGGCACCCGCATCAACAGCGCCAAGGACGACGCGGCCGGCCTGGCGATCACCAGCCGCATGTCGGCCCAGATCCGCGGCCTGAACCAGGCGGTGCGCAATGCCAACGACGGCATTTCTCTGCTGCAAACGGCAGAAGGCGCCACGATCGAAATGACCAATATGCTCCAGCGCATGCGCGAGCTGTCGGTCCAGTCGGCCAACGACACCAACACCACCTCTGACCGCCAGTATCTGGATCTCGAATACCAGCAGCTGATGAAGGAAGTGTCCCGTACGGCCTCCACCGCCGAGTGGAACGGCATGCGGCTTCTGAACAATACCCAGTTGGGCTTGGATGACGGCACCGGCCAGGCCCGCAATGTGGCCTTCCAGGTGGGCGCCAGCGCCAACCAGACCATCGAAATTTCGATGAAGGACTTCAGCTTCGACACCGGCACTTCTGCCGTGGCGAGCAAGAAGCAGGTCAACCTGGCGGTGGTGGACTTTGGCGCTGGCAACGGCGGCCAAGTCTTCACCCTGACCATTGGCGCAGGCGCTGGTGTTCCCGCCCGTGATTTCCGTGTCTCCCTGGCTGCTGCAGACGCGCTCGGTCATGACGTTGGCGAGACCACCGACGTCCAGGCTCGCACACTGAGAGATGCCCTGCGCACCGAGATCAACAACACCGTTGGTTTCGAAAACGTCAATATCGCTTCCGACGGCGCGGTGATCACCATCACTGACTCCGAAGGCCGTTCGATTGGCGATGTGTCCATGTTTGAGGCCGATGGCACGACCAAGGCCGATGGTGTGAACGCGGTCCCGACCGGCTCGTCGGTGGAAATCGATCCTGGTCAGCTGGCCTCTGACGCCGACCTGCCCACCGGCTCGGTCTTCTCGGAAGAAGCCCGCCTGAACGATACCAACATCAAATCGCTCAGCGCTGCCAATACCGCTACGGCGCGCCTGGACGTGGCGATCGACTCCCTGAACAAGGAGCGCGCCACCATGGGCGCGATGATGAACCGCCTGACCTACGCGGCCGATGGCCTGACCAAGACCTCGACCAACACCACTGCCTCGCGCAGCCGGATTATGGATACCGACTACGCCGCAGCGTCGGCCGAACTGGCCCGCACCCAGATCATCCAGCAGGCCGCCACCGCCATGCTGGCGCAGGCGAATCAGTCTTCGCAGTCGGTCCTGAGCCTGCTCAAGGGCTGATGATGTCCCCGGTGCCCTTGGGTCTGCCCGTAGCGGCAGCGTCTGAGCCAGCACCCACCCCCGGCGCCCTGCCGGTCGGCCGACAGCCTGTCTGTCGGTGGGCCCACAGGGCGCCGCGCCTTTCCGACAGGCGTGTGTTTTCCTAGGGGTTCATTTTTCACCACCTTGTAATCCGAAAGGAAGTGTCTCAAGGTGGCACGGCGGTTGCGATATGTCATGGCCTCATTCCCATTGAAGGAATCGCCTTGAATACCGCACAGACCGCCGAACGACACCCTGCGCATGCCGCCCCAGCCACACCGCTGCGCCGCGCTGTGTTCGTCGACCCCGCCAGCCGCAACCTCTTGGCTCTCGCCCAGCGGGTCTCCGTCGCGGATGTCACCACCTTGCTGGTCGGTCCGACCGGTGCGGGCAAGGAGGTGCTGGCCCGCGTCCTGCACGAATCTTCCAACCGCCGGCATGGCCCCTTCGTGGCCATCAACTGCGCGGCGATGCCGGAGCAGCTGATCGAAAGCCAGCTCTTTGGTCACGAGAAGGGCGCTTTCACCGGTGCCCAGCGTGCGCACAAGGGACTCTTTGAGCAAGCCGAAGGCGGCACCCTGTTCCTGGACGAAATCGGCGAGATGCCGGTGCATCTGCAGGCCAAGCTGCTGCGCGTGCTGCAGGAGCGCCAGGTGGTGCGACTGGGAAGCGAAGAGGCGGTACCGGTCAATGTGCGTCTAGTGGCCGCTACCAACCGCGACCTGCGCCAGGCGATTGCCCAGCGTGAGTTCCGCGAAGACCTGTACTACCGCATTGCCACCTTCCGCCTGCGCCTGCTGCCCCTGGCGCAGCGCCCGGGTGACATCCTGCCCCTTGCACTTCAGTTCCTTTCCCAGCACCCGGCGCCCGTGGGGAGCCGGGGCGGCTGGCAGGTCACGCCCGAGGCGCAGCAGCTGCTGACCCAATACGGCTGGCCCGGCAATGTGCGCGAGCTGGAAAACGTGATGCGCCGCGCGGTGGTGATCAGCAATGACGGGGTCATTGGCCCCGACCAGCTGATGTTCGACGACTGGCTGGGCGCCGGCGAGGGCGAGGCCTGGACGGCCCCTTCCGCCGCGCCGGTGGCAGCCCCCGCGTGGTCCGAGGCGCCGGTGATGCGCCCGGTCACGTTGGCAGCGACCACACCCGCATCGTTCACTGCCCCTTCGACGCCTTCTACGCCTTCTAAGCCTGCTGCCACGGTGGCAGCCCATGCCCCGATCGCCGCCGCCGCGCCAGACGCGATCGTCCATTCGAGCGCCGCCTTTGTGGCACCCGCGACCTGGCAGGGCGACGCCATCTGCACCACCCTGGCCGCCACACCCGCCGACACCCTGGAGGCCGAAGCCGCGCCCACTTTGCCGGCCGACCTGCACAGCGCCACCCGCCACAACGAGTTGCGCATCATCCTGGCCACCCTGGCCGCCACCCGCAGCCGCGCCGAAGCTGCGGTTCGTCTGGGCATCAGCCCGCGCACCCTTCGCTACAAGCTAGCCCAGATGCGGGCCCAGGGCCTGGTGACGGAAGCTGAAGGGAGCTTCGCATGATCGAACGCGCCACCTCCGCGGCCAACATCGCCTCCATGCTCCAGACCATGCGCTCGCTCCAGGTGGAGGCCAATGGCCCCGCCGGCGGCCTGGCCCCGGTATCCGCGCCTGGCGTTCAGGCCGGTGGCCGCATTCAACCCGGCCAGGTTGGCTTTGGTCAGATGGTCAAGGGCGCCCTGGGCCAGGTCAATTCCGCGCAGATCGAGGCCCAACGCCTGCAGACCGCTTATGAGCGCGGCGAGGACCTGCCCCTGACCGATGTGGTTCTGGGCATGCAGAAATCGTCGTTGGCTTTCGAGGCCACGCTTCAGATCCGAAACAAGGTCCTCAAGGCGTACGAGGACGTTCTCAACATGCCGGTCTGATCCGGCCCTAGAGAAGCACAAAGGCAATCACCATGGCCACAGCCACCGCCACATTCCCCGCCGGCACCGCGTCGGCAACCGCATCCGCTCCGGCGGGCGCGGGACTTCCTGCCACCACGTCCCAGGCCCTGGTGGCCGCGGGTGACTCCGGCGCTGCGCCGGGCGCCGGCGGCGCGCTGGTGCCCGCCGGTGGCAGCCTGATCGATGGCGTTCGCCGCGTCGTCCAGCAACCGGCGGTTCGCCGCGCACTGCCGGCCTTCGTGGTCGTCTTCGCGTTGCTGATGTTCGGTCTGTCCTACCTCTGGATCCAGTCGACCCCGCAGCGCCCGGTGATGCCTGGCCTGTCCGAGGCCGACCAGCAGGCTGCCTTTGACGCTCTGCGTACCGCCGAGTTCAAGCCGAAGATCGACCCGCAGTCTGGCCAGCTCACCGTGCCGGCGGATCGTTTCCACGAAGCGCGCATCTTCCTGGCCAGCCAGGGCTTGCCCAAAACCGGCGCTGTCGGCCTCGAAGGCTTGAAGGACCAGTCGTCCATGACCACCAGCCAGTTCATGGAGCAGGTGCGTGTCAATGCCGCCATGGAGCAAGAGCTGGCTCGCAGCATCATGCAGATCGGCACCATTGCCGGCGCCCGGGTGCACCTGGCCACCCCGCGCCAGAGTGTGTTCGTGCGCGACCGGGTGCCACCCAAGGCCTCGGTGGTGGTGACCCCGCACCCGGGACGGGTGCTGTCGCCTTCGCAAGTGCAGGCCATCGTGCACCTGGTGTCTTCCAGCGTGCCCTACCTCACCCCGGACAATGTGGCCGTGGTTGATAACGTGGGCAAGTTGCTCACTGAATCGGCGACCGAGCTCAAGCTGGGTCTGACCTCGGCCCAGAGCGCGCACAAGCAGCAGCTCGAAGAGGTTTACCGCAACCGAATCTTGCAGATCCTCGCGCCGATGGTCGGCGAGGCCAATGTGCGCTCGCAGGTCAACCTGATCCTGGACTTCACCCAGATCGAGCAGACCACCGAGGACTACGACACCCGCGACAAGGGACCCAAGACCCGCTCTGAAGTGGTGTCGGAGGACCGCACGCAGCGCAAAAACGCCGAGGGTGTCCCTGGCACGCTGTCCAATACCGCACCGTCGGCGCCGGTGACCACCGCCACCAGCAATGTGGCCGCGCCTGCCGCCTCCGGTGCGTCCGCCCCCGCTGCGGCGGGTGTCGCCGGTGCTGGCGACTCGACCTCCACCAACACCAACACCACCCGGGCCACCCGCAATTACGAGATCGACCGGACCGTGCGCCATGTCACCAATGCCATGGGCGGTGTCCAGCGCATCTCCGTGGCGGTGGTGGTCAATGAGAAGCCCGCGCCGATCCCGGCGCCGGTGGCCGGTGCCTCCGCGCCTGCGCCTGGCGCACCTGCGGCGCCCGCCAGCCAGCCCTTCTCCCCGGAGGAGCTCCAGCGCATGAACGAGCTGGTGCGCAGCGTGGTCGGTTTTGACCAGGCGCGCGGCGACCAGGTGTCG
>CANFQF010000026.1 GCA_947449025.1 Comamonadaceae bacterium | reverse complement strand
TCAGTGCGCCGTACTTCACGCGCGCTGACCCGGTTCGTTCTCTCAGGTTCATACAAACCTCTCATGAATTGGGAAATGGATCGGATGGAATACCTCGCCCGAGGTCCACATACCGGCAACCTATGACGCTCATGACGGAGTGCTGTGCACGGGCATGAGTTCCTGGCTGATACACGGCAGCGCGCGAAACAATTGGCACGGCACAGCAGGGTGCGTGACGGCGGAGCAAGGCGAGGTGGATGCGCAGAGGCCATCGCCAGCGACGATTCACAAGGAGAGAGGGGGAGCGGGGACGCACAGGCCCGTCAGCGGCTGCGCGGTTGAGTGCTTAGGGTTGAGGGCTTAGGGCTGAGGCGTCACGTGTGACGCACGGCGCATGACGGATGACCGATGACGAATGGCGCGTCCAACTTCTGGGCGCTCAGGCCACGCGTTCGAGAATGAGTACCGCGAAAAAGCCGAAGGCGGCCAGCAAGGTCCACTTGAGCACGATCCAGCCCCAGCGCTTGTAGTGGGGCTGGCCGGTGCCGGCATACAGGGCGAAGCTCACGCCGGCGGCCAGCAAGAGCAGAAGGATCAGCCAGCGAAAGATCAGCATTGCGTGGGTGCGCCGCTCACCAGGCCCGCGCCGGCTGCAGGAAGCCGGTGGGTGCGCGCTTGTCGTCCTCGAAGCTCACCACCTCATGGCTGCCGGGCTGAGCGAGCAACTGGCGCAGCAGC
This sequence comes from Comamonadaceae bacterium, assembly GCA_947449025.1. GTDB lineage: Bacteria > Pseudomonadota > Gammaproteobacteria > Burkholderiales > Burkholderiaceae_C > Ramlibacter. The sequence continues at coordinate 27,011 of CANFQF010000026.1, read as the reverse complement.
TTGTTGTTCATGGCATGGCCCGAACGGAAGGCACTGTAGGCCGCCAGCAGCGGGCGGCCGAGCAGGTACAGGTCGCCCATGGCGTCGAGGATCTTGTGCTTGACCAGCTCGTCGTCAAAACGCAAACCGTCTGCATTGAGAACGCGGTAGTCGTCCATCACCACCGCGTTGTCCAGGCCAGCGCCCAGACCGAGGCCGTTGGCGCGCAACATCTCCACGTCTTTGGTGAAGCCGAAGGTGCGGGCACGGGCAATGTCGCGGGTGTAGTTGTCGCTGCCCAAATCAAACTCGTAGCGCTGGCCGGTGGCGTCGACCACCCGGTGCGCGAAGTCGATCTCGAAGCTGGCTTTGAAGCCGTGATAAGGGTCCAGGCGCGCCCACTTGAGGTTGTCGCCCTCGCCTTCGCGCACCTCGACCGGCTGCAGCACGCGCACGAATCGGCGCGGTGCGTTCTGCAGCACGATGCCGGCGCTTTGCAGCAGAAAGACAAAGGAGGACGAAGAGCCGTCGAGAATGGGCACCTCTTCGGCGGTGATGTCGACATAGAGGTTGTCCAGCCCCAGGCCGGCGCAGGCGGACATGAGGTGCTCGACAGTGAAAACCTTGGCGCCGCCATTGGAGATGGTGGAGGCCATGCGGGTGTCGGTCACCGCCTCGGCCGAGACGGCAATGTCAACCGGCTGGGCCAGGTCGACGCGGCGAAACACGATGCCGGTGTCTGGCGCGGCGGGCCGCAAAGTCAGCTCCACCCGCTGGCCGCTGTGCAGCCCCACGCCGACGGCACGGGTCAGGGTCTTGAGGGTGCGCTGCTGGAGCATGGGCCCGATTGTAAGGACGGGGCAATGCCCCCATCCGCCGCCAGATCCTGCCCGCCCTGCCCCACGAGTGTCGGCCTGGCGCAGGTCGTTCTCAGTCCGTCAATGTGCTCATTGAGCGCCGCCGGGACAGACTGCCAGAGAGGGTCCAGGATGAAGTCGACGCCCTCCCGGCGGGCGAGTTTGGCGGCAGGAACGAAATCAGCGTCGCCCGCCACGAGAACGATCTGGTCCACCTGTTTCTTCAAGGCCAACGAGGAAATATCGATGCCGATTCGCATATCGACACCTTTTTGGCGCGCATGGGGAACGACATCGGATTCCTGCAGGTCTTCAAAGGAAAGCCGCCCTTTGAGCAGGGACTCGATCACCGGAGTTTTGATGGTCCAAGGCGTGTCACTGGCCAGGTGCCCGAGTCGCAAAGCCAGTTTTCGCTTCTGTCGCAAAACGGCGTGCATTTCTGTCCTGAAGACAGCTTACTGGGACTTGGCGAAGTCGATCGAACGCTTGCTGATCGGGTTGTGCAGCCGCTTTTCCAGCGGTGGGCAATCGTAGAAAAAGATTCGGTAGAGATCACGCCGCTTGGCTGGCATGTGCGCGCCCGGCTCACGCAGATGCGCCAGGGCCAGACGGAAGGCCAATTCGGCCGCGCGCTTGCCGTTGTAGCGGTTATGGGGCTCGATACACCTGAAGCGCTTCACGAAGAAGGCCCCGTCAATCAGGATCGCGGTTGGCATTGGCCGCCCTCTTCTGGCTGTTTGACTGCAGATGTGAAAACGCCCTTGGGGTCGGCGCGTCCAGGATGGTCGGACGGCGTACTGCCAAGGGCGGGATGAGGGGGGCAGTCTAGCACCGCCAACATCGCCACGGGGGCGAAAACCGCGGCCGCCCTGCCGGGCAACCGCAGGGTCGTCAGGTCAGTCGGCCTGGCGGCGGAGGAAGGCCGGGATCTCTAGGTCGTCCATACCGCCAGCGGCCAAGGCGTCGACCTTGGCGGCGGCGGTGGTGCGGTTGTTGCGCCAGACGCTGGGCACATTGACGTCGGTGCTCAGGCTGGAGGCAGGCGAGGCCGAGCCGAGGGAAGTGGCCGAGGAGGTGAAGCCGCCTGCGGAGGCGGACGGACCGGCGACCGGGCTGCCCAGGGTGGGCACCGAGGGCATGCCACCGAGGGCTGCGCCCAGGGGAGAGCCCATGGAGGCACCCAGGCCGGGGGTGGCCGGGGCGTAGCCCACCGGGACGTTGTCGGTGCCGGTGCGGATGACGGTCATGGGCGGGCGGCGCTGGCCCTGGCGGGACAGACCGGTGGCGACCACGGTGACACGGACCTGCTCGCCCAGGGAGTCGTCATAGGCGGTGCCGTAAATGACATGGGCGTCGGCCGCAGCGTAGGCGCGGATGGTGTTCATCGCCAGCTTGGACTCGCTCAGCTTGAGCCGGCCCTTGGCGGCGGAGATGAGGACCAGCACGCCCTTGGCGCCCGAGAGGTCGATCCCGTCCAGCAGCGGGCAGGCGACGGCCTGCTCGGCGGCGATGCGGGCGCGGTCCGGGCCCTCGGCCACGGCGGTACCCATCATGGCCTTGCCAGGCTCGCCCATGACGGTGCGCACGTCTTCGAAGTCGACGTTGACATGGCCCGGGACGTTGATGATTTCGGCAATGCCGCCGACAGCGTTGCGCAGCACGTCATTGGCGTGGGCAAAGGCTTCGTCTTGCGTGATGTCGTCGCCCAGCACCTCGAGCAGCTTTTCGTTGAGGATGACGATGAGGGAGTCGACATTGGCCTCGAGCTCGGCCAGGCCGTGGTCGGCATTGGTCATGCGGCGACCGCCTTCCCAGTCGAAGGGCTTGGTGACGACGCCGACGGTGAGGATGCCCATTTCTTTGGCGACGCGGGCGATGATCGGAGCGGCGCCGGTGCCGGTGCCGCCACCCATGCCGGCGGTGATAAAGAGCATGTGAGCGCCGGAGATGGCGTCACGGATGCTGGCCTCGGCGACCTCGGCCGCCTCGCGCCCTTTTTCGGGCTTGCTCCCAGCGCCCAGGCCGGAGGTGCCTAGCTGGATGGTCTTGTGAGCCGCCGTGCGGGCCAGGGCCTGTGCATCGGTATTGGCGCAGATGAACTCTACGCCCTGCACCTTGCTGTCGATCATGTGCTCGACGGCGTTGCCGCCACCGCCGCCAACGCCGATCACCTTGATCTGCGTACCCTGATTGAACTCTTCGACTTCGATCATTTCGATGCTCATGGTGCTGACTCCTTCATTCTAAATCTGCAGTTGCCGTGTATTCGCTTCTTATTGGGGACTCGGTGCGCTTTTTTTCAGGGGGGCGGCGGGTCCGCGCACCGAGACCGGCCCCGCCGCGCCGAGGGCGGACTGCCGCGCGCGAGCCAGAGGTGATGGGAACAGGGCATCAGAAGTTCCCCACGATGAAATCCTTAAAGCGGCCGAAGGCGGACTTCACCGCGCCGCTCTTTTGCGCCACCTTCTGCCCGCGCACCCGCGCCAGGCGGGCTTCTTCGAGCAGGCCCATGACGGTGGCGTTGCGGGGCTGGGCAACCATGTCCGACAGGGCGCCCACGTACTTGGGGACGCCGCGGCGCACCGGCTTGAGGAAGATGTCCTCGCCGAGTTCGACCATGCCGGGCATGACCGAGCTGCCACCGGTGATGACGATGCCTGATCCAAGCACCTCCTCGTAGCCAGACTCGCGCACCACCTGCTGCACCAGCTGGTAAATCTCCTCGATGCGCGGCTCGATCACGCCGGCCAGGGCCTGGCGCGAGAGCATGCGGGGGCTGCGGTCACCGAGGCCCGGCACTTCCACCTGCTGCTCGGGGTCGGCCAGCAGCTGCTTGGCAAAGCCCGACTCCACCTTGATCTCCTCGGCGTCCTTGGTGGGTGTGCGCAGGGCCATGGCAATGTCGCTGGTGACCAGGTCACCGGCGATCGGGATGACGGCAGTGTGGCGGATCGCGCCGCCGGTGAAGATGGCCACGTCGGTGGTGCCGGCGCCGATGTCCACCAGGGCCACGCCCAGCTCTTTTTCGTCGTCAGTGAGGACGGAGAGGCTCGAAGCCAGCGGGTTGAGCATCAGGGTCTCGACCTCGAGGCCACAGCGACGCACGCACTTGATGATGTTTTCGGCTGCGCTCTGGGCGCCGGTAACGATGTGCACCTTGGCTTCCAGGCGGATGCCGCTCATGCCGATCGGCTCTTTCACGTCCTGGTTGTCGATGATGAATTCCTGCGGCTCGACCAGCAGCAGGCGCTGGTCGGTGGAGATGTTGATGGCCCGCGCCGTCTCCACCACCCGGGCGACGTCGGCAGGTGTCACCTCTTTGTCTTTGATGGCCACCATGCCGCTGGAGTTCATGCCGCGAATGTGGCTGCCGGTGATGCCGGTGTAGACCCGGGTGATCTTGCAGTCGGCCATCAGCTCGGCCTCTTTGAGCGCCTGCTGGATGCTCTGGACGGTGGCGTCGATGTTGACCACGACACCGCGCTTGAGGCCGTTGGAAGGCGCAACGCCCAGGCCGGCGAGCTTGAGCTCGCCGCCTGGCAGCACCTCGGCAACGACCACCATCACTTTGGCGGTGCCGATGTCCAGTCCGACGACCAGGTCCTTGTACTCTTTTGCCATGACGATCCTCTCTATCTTTTCGGGGTGTCGGTGCTCACCGTGGTGACACCTCTCAACTTGATGGCGTAGCCGTCGCCGTGCCGCAGGTCGGCCGATAGCACGGCCTCGGTGCGGCGGCCGTAGCGGGAGGCGGCTTGGGTAATGGTTGTCACGAAGCGCTGCGCGCGGGCGATGATTTCCTCGGGCGCGCCGCGCCCCAGCTCGATCGAAGCCTCGGTGTCGGTCTGCGCCTGCCAGCTGCCACGCGCGGTGAGGGTGAGCCGCTCCAGGCCCATGTCCACCCCGTCGAACAGGGGCGCGAGTTGCCGGTACATGGCCAGCACTTGGGCCGACTGGTCCTGCGGGCCGACGAGGCGCGGCAGGCCTTCCTGGTCGACATCGCCGGGGTTGGCCTCGAAGACTTCGCCGAAGCTGTTGACGAGCGTGGTGTCGCTGTCGCTGCCCCAATAGGCCACCGGCCGGTGCTCCTGCACGAAGACCCGCAGGCGGTTGGGAAACTCGCGCCGTACCACCGCGTCGCGCACCCAGGGAACCTCTTTGAAGGCCTTGCGCACGCCGCCGAGGTCGGCGGTGAAGAAGTTGCCAGTCACCCGGGGTACCACGTTGGCACGCAAGGTGGCGGCGCTGTTGTGGCCCACATCGCCCAGCACGGTGATGCGGGTGAGGCCAAAAACGGGATGCTGCAGCCCCCACCAGCCCAAGGCGAGGAGCGCAGAGACGCCAGCCGCCACGAGCAGCACCACCGACAGCGCATTCATCAGGCGGATGTCCAGCGGCAAGGGCATGGCGGCGGCTTTCACGGCTGCGGGCCTCCTGGGGCAGCGGAGGAGGCAGCCACAACGGCGACGGGCTTGCGCAGGTCGAGGGCGGCGCCCGCGAGCAGTTGCAGGCACAGGTCTTCGTAGCTGATGCCGTCGGCGCGGGCGGACATGGGCACCAGGGAGTGGCCGGTCATGCCGGGGGAGGTATTGAGCTCGAGCAGGTAAGGCTGGCGGGTGGCGGCGTCGATCATCACGTCGACCCGGCCCCAGCCGCGCGCGCCCAGGCTGCGGTAGGCGCTCAGCGCCAGCTGCTGAATGGCCGCCTCCTCACCCGGAGGCAGGCCGCAGGGCACCAGGTACTGGGTGTCGTCGGTGAAGTACTTGTTGTTGTAGTCGTAGTTGCCACCGGGGGCGACGATGCGAATCACCGGCAGCGCGCGGGCGTCTTCGCCGGTGCCTAGGATGGGGCAGGTGACCTCGTCGCCGGCGATGAACTGCTCACACAACACGTCGCTGTCCAGGGCGGCGGCGGCCTCCACGGCGCCAGCCATTTGGGCGGCGTCGGTCACCTTGGCCAGGCCAATGGAGGAGCCTTCGCGGGCGGGCTTGACGATCAGCGGCAGGCCCAGGTGGCCCGGCACCGCCGCCACCTGGGCGGGGGTGTAGTGGCCTTTTTTGAGCAGCACATGGCGCGGCGTGGACAGCTGCTCGGAGAGCCAGACCCGTTTGGTCATGGCCTTGTCGATGGCAATGGCCGAGGCCATGACACCGCTGCCGGTGTAGGGGATGCCCAGGAGCTCAAGCGCGCCTTGCACCGTGCCGTCTTCACCGAAGCGGCCGTGCAGGGCGATGAAGGCGCGGTCAAAGCCCTCGCGGCGCAGGTCGGAGAGGTCGCGCTCGGCGGGGTCGAAAGCGTGGGCATCGACGCCGCGCGATTGCAGGGCCTTCAGCACTCCGCTGCCCGAGAGCAGAGAAATTTCGCGCTCGGCCGAGAGCCCGCCCATGAGGACGGCCACCTTGCCCAGGGACTTCACGTCGACCACGGTGTTCAGGCTGGGGTTCATGCCTTGCCCACCTTCTCGACCAGCTTGCCCGGCACCGCGCCAATGGAGCCTGCGCCCATGCACATGACCACGTCGCCATCGCGCGCCATCTCGGCAATAGCCTCGGGCATGGCGGCGATGTCGTCGACAAAAACCGGCTCGACCTTGCCCGCCACGCGGACCGCGCGGGCCAGCGAGCGGCCATCGGCGGCCACGATGGGGGCCTCGCCGGCGGCGTAGACCTCGGCTAGCAGAACCGCGTCGGCATGACCGAGCACCTTGACGAAATCTTCGAAGCAGTCGCGGGTGCGCGAGTAGCGGTGCGGCTGGAAGGCCAGCACCAGCCGGCGGCCAGGGAAGGCGCCGCGCGCCGCCGACAAGGTGGCGGCCAGTTCGACCGGGTGATGGCCGTAGTCCTCGATGACGGTGAAGCGCCCACCGCCATGGGCCGCAGATACGGGCAGATCGCCGTAGCTCTGGAAGCGCCGGCCGACGCCGCGGAATTCGGCGAAGGCCTTGAGGACGACTGCGTCGGGGATGCTCAGTTCGACCGCAATCGCAATCGCCGACAAAGCGTTGAGAACATTGTGGTGGCCGGGGAGGTTCAGCACCACCTCGAGGTCGGGCAGCACGATGCCGTTGCGCCGCTGGGCGGTGAAGTGCATTTGCGGGCCCACCGCGCGGATGTTGACCGCGCGGACCTGGGCGTCTTCACCCACCCCGTAGGTGGTGACCGGGCACTGCACGTCGGCCAGGATGGAGCGTACCGCGGCGTCGTCGGTGCACAAAATGGCGGTGCCGTAAAAGGGCATGCGGTGCAAAAAGTCGACGAAGGCCTGCTTGAGCCGGCCGAAGTCGTGGCCGTAGGTCTCCATGTGGTCGGCGTCGATGTTGGTCACGACCGACATCACCGGCATCAGGTTCAGGAAGGAGGCGTCCGACTCGTCGGCCTCGACCACGATGTAGTCGCCCGCGCCCAGCTTGGCATTGGCGCCGGCGCTATTGAGGCGGCCGCCAATCACGAAGGTCGGATCCAGACCGCCCTCGGCCAGCAGGCTGGCGACCAGGGAAGTGGTGGTGGTTTTGCCGTGGGTGCCGGCAATGGCGATGCCGCGCTTGAGCCGCATCAGCTCGGCCAGCATCATGGCCCGGGGCACCACCGGAATCTTGCGCGCGCGGGCGGCGACCACCTCGGGGTTGTCGGCCTGCACCGCGGTCGAAGTGACCACCACGTCGGCCCGCGCCAGATTGGATTCGGCGTGACCCACGAAGGTGGTGATGCCCATGCCCTGCAGCCGGCGCAGCGTGGCCGAGTCGGCGAGGTCAGAGCCGGAGATCTCGTAACCCTGGTTGCGCAGCACCTCGGCGATACCGGACATGCCAGAGCCGCCGATGCCGACGAAGTGAATGTGGTTGACGGCGTGCTTCACTGCGCCAGTTCCTCGCAGGCGGCGACGATGATCTCGGTCGCCTGGGTTTTTTCGATGGCCTTGGCTGCTTGCGCACGTGTCAGCAGCGCCTCACGGGTGAGGGACTGCAGCAGTTGCGCCAGCCGCTGGGGCGTGAGTTCGCTCTGGGGCAGCAACCAGCCGCCGCCGGCGTCGACCACGAAGCGGGCGTTGGTGGTTTGGTGGTCGTCCACCGCGTGGGGAAATGGCACGTAGACCGCAGCGGCGCCGACGGCGGCCAGCTCGGTGACGGTGCTGGCGCCGGCGCGGCAGATCACCACATCGGCAGCGGCAAAGGCGCTGGCCGTGTCTTCGATGAAGGGCGTGAGCTCGGCCTGCACGCCGGCGGCCTGGTAGGCCGCGCGCAATGCGTCAATCTGGCTGGCGCCGCCCTGGTGGGTGACCTGCGGACGCTCGCCCTCGGCTATGAGAGCCAAGGCCTGCGGCACCGCCTCGTTGAGCGCCTTGGCGCCCAGGCTGCCACCGACCACCAGCAGCTTGAGCGGACCACTGCGGCCGGCAAAGCGCGCAGCAGGCGCGGGTTGCGCCAGGAAGGCCTCGCGCAGCGGGTTGCCGACCCAGGCGACCTGGCGGCGGCCTTGGGTCAGCACATGGGGGAAGGCGGTAAACACCCGGTCGGCCACCCCGGCCAGAACCTTGTTGGCCATGCCGGCGCGTGAGTTCTGCTCGTGCAGCACCAGAGGCTTGCCGGCCAGCACCGCCATCATCCCGCCGGGAAAGGTGATGTAGCCGCCCAGGCCGATGACGACCTGTGGCTTGACGCGCAGCACCACCCGCAGGCTCTGCCAAAAAGCGCGCAACAGGCGCAAGGGCAGCAGGGCCAGGGTGAGCGGGCCCTTGCCACGCACACCGCCGAACTGCACCGGCTCGAAGGGAAAGCCGCGCGGCGGCACCAAGCGAGATTCCATGCTGGCGGGCACGCCCAGCCAATGCACCTGCCAGCCGCGGGTGCGCAGGCCCTCGGCGACTGCCAGGCCGGGGAAGATGTGGCCGCCGGTGCCGCCGGCCATGACCAGGGCGGTGCGCTGCGCTGCGGGCGTCATGCCGGTCTCGCGGGTCATGCGCGCCCTCCCCGCCCGCGCTGGCGGTTCTCGTAGTCGATGCGCATCACGACGGCCAGCGCGATCAGATTGAACAGGAGTGCCGAGCCGCCATAGGACATGAGCGGCAAAGTCAGCCCCTTGGTGGGCAGTGCGCCCAGGTTCACACCCATGTTGATGAAGGCCTGGAAACCGATCCAGATACCGACGCCCTGGGCCACGAGGCCGGCGAAGAGTTGATCCATCTGCACCGCCTGGCGGCCGATCAGCATGATGCGGCGGGTGAGCCAGAGGAAGGTGGTGATGACCAGGAGGATGCCGACGAAGCCGAACTCCTCGCCGATCACGGCGAGCAGAAAGTCGGTATGGGCCTCGGGCAGCCAGTGGAGCTTTTCGACGCTGCCGCCGAGGCCGACGCCGAAGATCTCGCCGCGGCCGATGGCGATGAGGGCGTGCGAGAGTTGGTATCCCTTGCCCAGCGTGGTTGTCGGGTCCCAGGGGTCGAGGTAGGCAAAGATGCGCTCACGCCGCCACGGTGACAAGGCGATCATCAGTGCGAAGGCCACCACCAGCACGCTGGCGATCATCAGCGCCATGCGCGCGTTCACGCCACCCAGAAACAAGATGCCCATGGCGATGATGGCGATCACCATGAAGGCGCCCATGTCGGGCTCGGCCAGCAGCAGCGCGCCCACCAGGCCCACCGCGATGGCCATTGGAACTACCGCGCGCAGGAAGCTCTCTTTGACCTCCATCTTGCGCACCATGTAGTTGGCCGCGTAGAGCACCACGGCGAACTTGGCCAGCTCTGAGGGCTGAAAGCTCATGAAGCCCAGCGAGACCCAGCGCCGGGCGCCGTTGACCACCACACCGATGCCGGGAATGAGCACCAGGGCCAGGGCCACCAGGGAGCCGACAAAGAGCCAGGGCGCGAAGCGCTCCCAGGTGGCAATGGGCACCTGGAAGGCCAGCACCGCGCCGACGAATCCGAAGCAGATCGCAATGGAGTGGCGAAACAGGAAATGGGTATGGCTGTAACGGAGAAAGCGCGGGCTGTCCGGGAGCGCCACCGAGGCCGAATAGACCATGACCAGGCTGAAGGCGAGCAGGCCGACGATCACCCACAGCAAGGCCTGGTCGAACTGGGCCAGACCGACTTTGCCAGTAGCCGGCGCATAACTGCCGGTGCCGCGCACCGACACCGGAATATCGTCCTGGGTGCTGCGGCCGCCGGCGATCCAGCCGGCCACCTGCTGGACATAGCGTTGGGGCACGAGGGCGGCCAGGTTCACAGCCCGCCCTCCAAAGGATTGCCGGCCTCTTCGGCCAGGCTCGCGACAGCGGCGACGAAGACCTGCGCGCGGTGCGCGTAGTCGCGGAACATGTCGAAGCTGGCGCAGGCGGGCGACATCAGCACCGCGTCGCCTGGGCGGGCGCGCTCGCTGGCCAGACGCACCGCCTCTTCCATCGAGCCGGCGTCCTGCAAACCCACACCGGCTGCTTGCAGCGCGCCGGCCAGGGCTTCGCGAATGCGGGGCGCGTCGCGGCCGATCAGGATGGCGGCACGGCAGTGGCGGGCCACCGGTGCGGCCAAGGGCGAGAAGTCTTGCCCCTTGCCATCGCCCCCCAGAATGACGACCAGTTTGCGCTCGGCGCCCAGGCCGTTCAGCGCAGCCTCGGTGGCACCCACGTTGGTGCCCTTGCTGTCGTCAAAATATTCGACCTCACCGACGATGGCCACCGGCTCAACGCGGTGCGGCTCACCGCGGTATTCGCGCAGGCCATAGAGCATGGGCGCCAGCGGGCAGCCGGCGGCGGTGGCCAGGGCCAGGGCTGCGAGTGCGTTGGTGGCGTTGTGACGGCCGCGAATGCGCAGGGCGTCGGCGGGCATCAGCCGCTGGATATGCAGCTCGACCTCCTCGTCCTTGCGGCGCTTGTAGGTTTCGTCGGCCTCCAGGGCGCGCACCAGCCAGGCCATGCCGGCGACCACCTCGATGCCGAAGTCGCCAGGCTGATGGGGCATATCGGCGCCAAAGCAAATTTGGGCGCGCGCGTCCATCTTGCCGCCCTTTTGGCGCACCGGAGCGGGCAGCATCGCCATCACCCGCGCGTCGTCGCGATTCAGAACCATCACGGCCTGGCGGCCGAAGACGCGGGACTTGGCGCCGGCGTAGGCATTCATGCTGCCGTGCCAGTCGAGGTGGTCCTGCGAGAGATTGAGCACGGTGGCGGCAGTGGGCTCGAAGTCGTCCGCGCCGCTGGCGGGGTCGAGCTGGAAGGAGGACAGCTCCAGCACCCAGACCTGGGGCAGCGACTGGCTGCCGCGGCGCGCGGCCAGGGTGTCCAGCAGCGTCGGGCCGATGTTGCCAGCCACAGCGACGGTGCGGCCAGCGCGCTCGATCAGTTGGCCGGTGAGTGAGGTGACGGTGGTTTTGCCGTTGGTGCCGGTGATGGCCAGCACCGCCGGGCGGTAGCCTTCGCTGGCGCGCAGGTGGGCCAGGCCCTCGGTGAAGAGCGCGAGCTCACCGCCCACCCGCAGGCCTTGGGTGCGAGCCGCCTGCAAGAGGGCGTCGGTCTGCGCCGGGGCCAGGCCCGGGCTCACGAAGACGGCCTGCATGCCGGCCTCGAGCAAGGCTGCAGAAAAATCACCCGAGACAAAGCGGGCCTGCGGCAGCTCGTCCCTCAGTGCGGCGAGTTGCGGCGGGTCCTGCCGGGTGTCAGCGACGGTGACCTGCGCGCCCTCCTGCGTGCACCAGCGCGCCATGGCCAGGCCAGACAGGCCCAGACCCAGCACCAGGACGGACTGGCCGGCGAGGATCGGGCCCTGGGGAAGGGGCGCGGCTTGCAACGCATCGGCGACAAATTCAGCCACCATCGCATCGACCATGGCCTGCGCCTCCTGGGCCGACACCGGCGCCAAGCCGGGCACGGCCGCTGGCGGCGTGTCCGTTTGGGTGGTCGGGTCTAGGAAGTCGCTCATGGTCTCAACGCAGCTTCAAGGTGGACAGGCCAGCCAGGCACAGCAGCATGGTGATGATCCAGAAGCGGACCACGACCTGGGTCTCCTTCCAGCCGCTCTTCTCGAAGTGGTGGTGCAGGGGCGCCATCTTCAGAATGCGCCGGCCTTCGCCGTAGCGCTTCTTGGTGTACTTGAAGTACATGACCTGGGCCATCACCGACAGCGCCTCGACCACGAAGATGCCGCCCATGATCGACAGCACGATTTCCTGTCGCACGATGACCGCGATGGTGCCCAGGGCAGCGCCCAGGGCCAGCGCGCCCACATCGCCCATGAAGACCTGGGCTGGGTAGGCGTTGAACCAGAGGAAGGCCAGACCCGCGCCGGCCATGGCGGCGCAGAAAATCAGGAGTTCGCCCGCGCCCGGGATGTAGGGAAGGAACAGGTAGCGCGAGAAAATCGAGCTGCCGGTCACATAGGCAAACACGCCCAGGGCCGAGCCCACCATGACCACCGGCATGATGGCCAGGCCGTCGAGGCCGTCGGTGAGATTGACCGCGTTGCTCGAGCCGACGATGACCAGATAGGTGAGGATGACGAAGCCAAACACGCCCAGCGGGTAGCTCACCTCTTTGAAGAAGGGCACCATCAGGCCGGCCTTGGGCGGCAGGTTCACGTCGAAGCCCGAGCGCACCCAGGTGAGGAACAACTCCAGCACCCGCCAGTTGGACGACTCGGAGATGGAAAACACCAGGTAGACCGCCGCCACCAGGCCGATCAGCGACTGCCAGAGGTACTTCTCGCGCGAGGGCATGCCCTCGGGGTCCTTACGCACCACCTTGCGCCAGTCGTCCGCCCAGCCAATGGCGCCAAAGCCCAGGGTGACGATCAACACGATCCATACGAAGCGGTTCGACAGGTCGAACCACAGCAAGGTGGCGATTGCGATGGCCAGCAGCACCAGCACGCCGCCCATGGTGGGCGTGCCGCTCTTGGCCAGATGGGTTTCCATGCCGTAGCCGCGAATCGGCTGGCCGATTTTGAGCGCGGTCAGACGGCGGATCACCGCCGGGCCGGCCAGCAGGCCGATCAGGAGCGCGGTCATGGCGGCCATGACGGCGCGGAAGGTCAGGTACTGGAAGACCCGCAGGAAACCGAATTCCGGCCCGATCGATTGCAGCCAGGTGGCCAGGCTCAGGAACATCCGCCCTTCCCTTCTTGTGTGCTCGCTTGCGCGTGGGCGGTGATGGCGTCGACCACCCGCTCCATCTTCATGAATCGGGAGCCCTTGACCAGTACGCTGGCGGCCCCGGGCAGTTGTTGCAGCACCGCGGCATTGAGCGCCTCGATGGTGTCGAAGTGGGTGCCATCCATGACGCGGGACTGCTCGCCCAGCGTGTACAGGGCGTCGATGCCGCGCGCGCGGGCATGGTCGCCGACCTCGGCATGGAACTGCGGGCCCTGATCGCCGACCTCGCCCATGTCGCCCAGGACCAAGAGGCGCGGGCCGGGCAAATCGGCCAGCACGTCAATGGCGGCGCGCACCGAGTCGGGGTTGGCGTTGTAGGTGTCGTCGACCACGGTCAGCGCGCGGCCGGCCAGAGTAAGGCCGACGCTGCGCGAGCGCCCCTTGACCGGCTCGAAGGCTTGCAGGCCGCGCGTGATTGCTTCTGCCGGCACACCGGCGGCCAAGGCGCAGGCCACTGCGGCCAGGGCGTTCATCAGGTTGTGGCGTCCGGCAATGCGCACGCGAAAGTCGAGACCGCCGACAGGCGTGAGGGCCAGCACCTGCCAGGCGCCGTCTTGCCAGGTGGCGGTGTCGAGCAACACGCTGGCGGTGGGGTCGGTGCCGAAGGTGATGCAACGCGCGCTCGCCCCAGCCGGGGCCTGGGCGACGAGCCCGCGCCACAGCGCGGTGTAGGCGTCGCCCGCCGGGAAGACGGCGGCGCCGCCGGGGGCCAGAGCAGCGAACACCGCGCCGTTCTCGCGCGCCACAGCTTCCACCGTGGCCATGAACTCCTGATGCTCGCGCTGGGCGTTGTTCACCAGGGCCACGGTGGGCCGGGCCAGTTCAGCCAGGTAGGCGATCTCGCCCGGATGGTTCATGCCCAGTTCCACCACCGCCACCTGGTGCCCGGCGCGCAGGCGCAGCAAGGTTTGGGGCACGCCGATGTCGTTGTTCAGATTGCCTTGGGTCGACAGGGCGGCCTCGCCCTGCCAGGCACGCAGGATGGACGCGACCATCTGGGTGACGGTGGTCTTGCCGTTGCTGCCCGTGACGGCAATGAGTGGCCCCTCGAACCGATTGCGCCAGGCAGCGGCCAACTGGCCCAGCGCCAGGCGCGTATCGGGCACTTCCAGGCCGCTGGCGCCGGCAGGAACGCGGCCGGCGTGGGCCAGCACCGCGGCGGCGCCGGCGGCCAGGGCCTGCGCCAGCAGGTCGTTGGCGTCAAAGCGTTCGCCGCGCAGGGCAACAAACAGGTCGCCCGGCTGCAGGCTGCGGGTGTCGGTGTGCACGCGAGCGATGGGGGTGGCGCCATCGCCAACCAGACGGCTGCCGGGCAGCCAGGCTGCGGCGTCGTGCAGGGTGAAGAGGGTGCGCATCAGGCAATGCCTCCCTGCCCTGCGGGGTGAGACCGTGCGGGGGTCGCGCCAGCAACGCGCAGCGCCAGCGCGGCCCGGGCTTGCTCCCGGTCGTCAAAGGGCAGGCGCTCGCCCGCCACTTCCTGGAAGGTTTCGTGGCCCTTGCCGGCCAGGAGGATCACGTCGCGGGCGTCGGCCTCGCGCACAGCTTGCGCGATGGCGCGGGCGCGGTCCGCCTCGACCTGCGCCGACTCGCCGCGGGTGAAGCCGCGCAGGATCTGGCTGATGATGGCCGAGGGGCGCTCGCTGCGCGGGTTGTCGCTGGTGACCAGCACCGCGTCGGCGAGTTGCTCGGCCACCGCCGCCATCAGCGGGCGCTTGATCGCGTCGCGGTCGCCGCCGCAGCCGAAGATGCACCACAGACGGCCACCACGCTGCGCCGCGAGTGGCCGCAGGGCGCCGAGGGCCTGGGCCAGTGCGTCGGGCGTGTGCGCATAGTCCACTGCGACCAAGGGCGCCCCGGCCTGCTGCAGGCACTCCATGCGGCCAGGCACCGGCATCAGGCCCTCGCAGGCGGACACCGCCTGCGCCAGGTCCAGACCAAGTGCGCGCAGGCAAGCGATTACGGCCAACAGATTGGCGACGTTGAATTGGCCGATCAGACGGGTGGCCAGGTCGACGCGCAGATCGCCTTCACAGACGCTCACCTGCAGGCCGTCTGCGGTGTAGGTGACATCCACCGCCTGCAGGCGTGCCGCACGCACAGGCCGCTGGCCGCCAACAGGCACGCAGGCGTAGGTCCACAGCGGCAGGCCGCGGGCGGCGAGGTGCTTGGCGAGCGCGGCGCCTTTCTCGTCGTCCACATTGACCACTGCGGCCTGCAGACCAGGCCAGTCAAAGAGTTCGGCCTTGGCGGCCCAGTAGGCCTCCATACTGCCGTGGTAGTCGAGGTGGTCCTGGGTGAAGTTGGTGAAGGCGGCCACCGCGATGCGGGTGCCATCGAGCCGGCGTTCGGCCAGGCCGATGGAGGAGGCCTCGATCGCACAGGCACCCAGGCCTTCGTCGGCAAAGCGCCGGAACTGCGACTGCAGCAAGACCGGGTCGGGGGTCGTGAGCCCGGTGTAGCGCACCTGGCCCGGGCGGCCGGTGCCCAGCGTGCCGATCAGCCCGCAGCCCTGGCCGGCAATGCCGGCGCGGGTGACGGCCTGGGCCAGCCACCAGGCGGTAGAGGTCTTGCCGTTGGTGCCGGTGATGGCCAGCACCTGCAGGCGCTGACTCGGCTGCTCGTAATAAGCGTCGGCGATGGGGCCGGTGGCGGCCTTGAGACCCGAATAGCTGGCCACCGGCAGGCTGGCGTCGAAGCCGAATGCGTCGACGCCCTCGGCCTCGACCAGGCAAGCCAGCGCGCCGCGGGCCAGCGCGCCTTGCACATGGTGGCGACCGTCGGTGGCGGCGCCTGGCCAGGCGATGAAACCATCACCGGGCTCGACGCGGCGGCTGTCGCAATGGAGCTGGCCACCGGCCGCGCCGACCCGCAGGGCCATCCAACGGGCCGCATCGCGGGGGTTGTGCAGGCGTTCCATCAGAACGACTCCTCCACGCCGACGACGACCTGGGGCTTGACGTTCATGTCGGGCTGCAGCCCCATCATGCGCAGGGTCTGCTGCACGGTGGCACTGAATACCGGCGCAGCCACATCACCGCCGAAGTACACGCCGCCGCTGGGCTCGTCGATCATCACGGCCACCACGATGCGCGGGTTTTCCACCGGGGCCAGGCCAACGAAGAAGCCACGGTACTTGTTGCTGGCGTAGCCCTTGCCCTCTTGCTTATGGGCGGTGCCCGTCTTGCCGCCTACCGAATAACCTACGGTCTGGGCCTTGGGGGCGGTGCCGCCAGGGCCGGTGACCATGTGCAGCATCTGGCGCACCGCCGCCGCATTCTTGGCGTCGAACACGCGCACGCCCGGGACCGGCCCGGTGGCCTTGAAAAGGGTGACCGGAACCAGCTCGCCGTCGCGGGCAAACACGGTGTAGGCACGGGCCAGCTGAAACAGGCTGGTCGAAAGACCGTAGCCGTAGCTCATGGTGGCCTGGTTGATTGGCCGCCACTTTTTGTAGGCGGGCAAGCGGCCGACCACAGCGCCGGGGAAGGGCACTTGCGGCCGCTGGCCGAAGCCCACGCTGCTGAAGGTCTCCCACATATCCTTGGGCTGCAGCTTCATGGCCATGGTCACCGTGCCCACGTTGCTGGACTTCTGGATCACCTCCGCCACCGACAGCACGCCGTGCGGGTGGGCGTCGGTGATAGTGGCGCCACCGATGGTGATACGGCCCGGCGCGGTCTGGATCGGGGTGTCGGGTCGCACGATGCCCCGATCGAGCGCGAGGGCGGCGATGAAGGGCTTCATCGTCGAGCCCGGCTCGAAGGTGTCGGTCAGCACCCGGTTACGCAGCTGCTCACCGGTCAGGCTGACCCGCTTGGACGGCGAGTAGCTGGGGTAGTTCGCCAGGGCCAGCACTTCGCCGGTCTGCGTGTCGAGCACGATCACGCTGCCGGCCTTGGCCTTGTGCTCCACCACCGCGTCGCGCAGCTTTTGGTAGGCAAAGAACTGCACCTTGCTGTCAATCGACAGCTGCAGGTCACGGCCCGCCACCGGCGGCACCTGTTCGCGCACGTCCTCGATGATGCGGCCGAACCGGTCTTTGATCACCCGGCGCGAGCCCGGTCGGCCCGCCAGCTCTTTCTCGAAAGCCAGCTCCATGCCTTCTTGGCCACGGTCCTCGACGTTGGTAAAGCCCACCACGTGCGCAGCGGCCTCACCCTCGGGGTATTGGCGCTTGAATTCGGTGCGCTGGGAAACGCCTTTGATACCCAGCGCGAGCACTTCACGGGCGATCGACTCGTCGACCTGGCGCTTGATCCAGACAAAGGTCTTGTCATCGTCTTGCAGCTTCTTCTCGATCTCGGCCAGCGGCATCTCCAGCAGCTTGGCCATCTGGGCCAGTTTGGCCTTGTCACGCTCGACGTCCTCGGGAATCGCCCAGATGCTCGAGGCCGGCACCGAGGTTGCGAGCAACAGACCATTGCGGTCCAGGATGCGGCCCCGGTTGGCAGGCAGGTCCAGGGTGCGGGCATAGCGCACCTCTCCCTGGTGCTGGAAGAAGTCATTTTTAAACACCTGCACCCAGGCGGCCCGACCCACCAAGCCCAGAAAGCCGGCGGCGATGAAGACCAGCACGAAGCGGCTGCGCCACATCGGCGTCTTGGACGCGAGCAGCGGGCTGGAGGTGTATTGGACGCTGCGGGTCATGGCGCCGCGCCCTGGGTGACGTAGAGGGTGATGCCGGGCGTGGCCGGGCGCATTTGCAGCTGGTCCTTGGCGATCTTCTCGACCCGCAGCGGCGTAGCCTGCCCGCGCTTGTCGGCCATCAGCCGCTCACGCTCGTAATCGAGGCGACGGGCCTCGGACTGCGCCTTCTCGATTTCGGCGTACAGGTGGCGTGAGTCGTACTGCAGGCGCACCAGGTACATGGCCGAGCCCATCACGCCGGCGAGCAGGAGAATGTTCAGGCGCAGCATGTCAGTGCACCGTCCCCCGCGCGGTCCTGCTGGCGACCCGCATGATCGCGCTGCGCGAGCGCGGGTTGGCGGCCACCTCGGCGGCCGAAGGCTTGATGCGGCCGAGCGCTTCGAGCTTGAGCGGCTGACCCGGGGCGAAGGGCGCACGGCGGTCCACCACCTCGCGCGAATGGCGGGCGATGAACTGCTTGACGATGCGGTCCTCCAGGGAGTGGAAGCTGATCACGACGAGTCGGCCTTCGGGTTGCAGCAGGTCCAGGCAGGCGCTCAGCGCCTGCTCGAGCTCCTCAAGCTCGGCGTTGACGAAAATCCGAAGAGCCTGAAATGTGCGCGTTGCAGGGTCCTGGCCCGGCTCGCGGGTTTTGACCGTGCCAGCCACGAGCTGGGCCAGTTCAGCGGTGCTTGCAAGAGGGCCCCGCTCCTGTCGGCGAGCATCAATCGCCTTTGCAATCTGAAAAGCAAACCGTTCTTCGCCGTAATCACGAATGACCTGCGCGATCTGACCGACTTCGGCCGTTGCCAGCCACTGGGCCGCACTCTGTCCGCGCGTGGTGTCCATGCGCATATCGAGTGGGCCGTCGCGGCGAAATGAAAAGCCCCGTTCGGGGTTGTCGATCTGGGGTGAGCTCACGCCCAGATCCATCAGCACCCCGGCGCAGCTGCCCGCAGGCAGCTCCCCGAGATGCGAGAAGCCTTCGTGCCGGATGGAAAAGCGCGCATCGCCTATGCGCGCAGATTCGGCGATGGCCTCGGGGTCCTTGTCGAAGGCCACCAGACGGCCCTGCGGGGACAGCCGAGAGAGGATCTCGCGCGAGTGGCCGCCCCGTCCGAAGGTGGCGTCGACATAGCAGCCGTTCGCCCCATGCACGAGCGCGTCGACGGCTTCGTGCAAGAGGACGGTGGTGTGGGTCCATGCGTTTTCCACCACGCCGCCGTCAGAAGGAGAAGTCCTTGAACACGTCGGGCATCTGGCCGGCCATCGCTTCGGCTTCCTTGGCCTCGTAGCTGGCCTTGTCCCACAGCTCGAAGTGGTTGCCCATTCCGAGCAGCATGGTCTCGCGATCGATCCCGGCGGCTGCGCGCAGCTCGGGCGAGATGAGCACGCGGCCGGTTCCGTCGAGCTCGACGTCCATCGCATTGCCCAGGAAGATGCGCTTCCACCACTGGGCCGACATCGGCAGCTGCGCGATGCGATCGCGGAACTTCTCCCACTCGGGGCGCGGAAAGACCATCAGGCAGCCATGCGGATGGCGGGTGATGGTCAGCTGGTTGGCGGCGGTTGCAGACAGCACCTCGCGATGCCGCGTCGGCACGGAAAGCCGGCCTTTGGCATCGAGACTGAGAGACGAAGCGCCCTGGAACACCGCTTTGATTCCTGCGAGGGGTGAATGAAGCCCGTGCCGGGGAAAACAGCGTCAGGACCGAGGGTCCAGGCACTTTTTCCCACGAAATTGCACTTCCTCCCACTGTAGCAGGAAAACTCTTCTGTGCAAGGGGGCATCGCCCTGCTTTTTGCTAATGAAATCAAGGACTTAGCGCCGACTTCCAGACCAACTTCTCGCCGAAAACCTTTAAGAATGAAGCACTTAGCGAACCGAGTGAATGTGATATCTGAAGCCTAACGATCGTCAGCCAAGCGGCCGACGCGGGATTGTCCGCAGGACGACGCCTGGGTCGCGGCGAAAAATCAGGGGCGAGCAGCCCCCCATTCACAGGGAGATGGAGGAAGGCCAGACGCGCAGTGACACCGGCGCGCGTCCTGGGGCAATCGGCCATGACAAAGCGCCGAAGCGGCCGGCCGGAAGACAAGCCGGCGAAGCGGGAGGTGGCCGTGGCCGTGGCCGTGGCTGCCAGCGAGGCCGGCGGGAGGGCCGGCGCGGGAGGGGTCAGTCCCCGAACATCTTCTGCTTGAGTTCCCGGCGCTGCTGGGCCTCGAGCGAGAGCGTGGCGGTAGGACGGGCCAGCAGTCGGCCGACACCGATCGGCTCGCCGGTCTCATCGCAGTAGCCGTAGTCGCCGGCGTCGATGCGAGCGATGGACTGCTCGATCTTCTTGAGCAGCTTGCGCTCGCGGTCGCGGGTGCGCAGCTCGAGCGCATGCTCCTCCTCGATCGTGGCGCGGTCGGCCGGATCGGGGACGACGACGGTCTCCTCGCGCAGGTGCTCAGTGGTCTCGCCCGCGTTGTTGAGGATGTCCTGCTTCAGCTGTTGCAGCTTCTGGCGGAAGTACGCAGTCTGCTTGTCGTTCATGTACTCCGAGTCCGGCATGGCCAAGACTTCGGCGTCGGAGAGCTGGTCGACTGACTTCGTCTTCCAGTTGTTAGCGAGTTTGGGGTCTTTCTTGACCGCCACGAAGGCAGGGGTGGTCACGGGTCGGGACGGGGTCTGGTAGTAGCTGGCCTTGGCCGCGGTCGAGGCCACTGCCTGAGCCATGGACGGCACGGTAATCTGTGCCAGTCGGGCCGAAGGCTTGGTCGCCCGTGGAGGTATGCCGGGCTGGGGCGCAGCAGGAGGGGTGGGCACGCTGGCCGGCGCGGTGGGCGCCGGGACAGGGTGGGCAGGGGCCTTGCGCTCCGCCGCAACGGGCGCGGCACGCGGGGCCGGAGCCGCAGTCGCCTTGGATGAAGCAGCGGTCTTGGCGGCGGTGGATGAGGGAGCGGCTTTGGCGGGCGCCTTCTTGGCGGCGGGCTTGGCCGGGGCCTTCACAGCCGGCTTGTCCGCTGGTTTAGCGGCCGGTTGGGAAGGCTTGGGAGCAGATTTGGCGGCGGGTTTGGCTGCAGCGGAGGCCGAAGCCTTTTTGACCACGGGCTGGGTGGCGGGCTTCTTGGCGGGAGACGGACTCACTTTGGCAACGACTTTCGCGGGAGCGGCCTTCTTGACGACCGGTTTGGGTGCGGGTTTGGCGCCGGCCTTGGGGCTGGCAGCCTTCTTGGGGACGGCCTTGGCCGGGGCGGCCTTTTTGGCGGCTGCCTTCACGGGGGTGGCCTTGGCGGCCGGTTTCTTCGCCTTTGCGGCGGCCTTCGGTTGCGGCTTCACTTCCTGCCTCCTGGCTGCGTTCCCTCGGCGTGGCTCAGTAGCACCCCGGGGCCGTAGTTAGTCGTCTTTCGGCCAGGCGGCCGACAGAAGGCGGTGTTATACCCTGATTGCCGAGCGACCCGGACGGGGGTAGCCCTCGGGTAGTCAAAAGCGTTCAGACCAGGCACTGCTGCAGGCCCTGCTCAAGGATGTCGCGGGGCAGGTCAATGCCGATGAAAACCATCTTGCTCGTCCGCACTTCCTCGTCACCCCATTTCGGGCCAAGGTCGCTGCCCATCAGCTGGTGCACGCCCTGGAAGATGACCTTGCGCTCAGTGCCCTTCATGTCGAGCACGCCCTTGTAGCGCAGCATGCGCGGGCCGTAGATGTTGACGATGGCGCCCAGGAAGTCTTCGAGCTTGGCCGGGTCGAAAGCCCGGTCGGACTTGAAGACGAAGCTCTTGACGTCGTCATCGTGGTGATGGTGGTGGCCATGGCCCTCCTGGGCATGCGAGGGATGGTCGCAATGCTCACCATGGGCATGATCGTGGTCATGGTCGTGGTGATCACCGTGGGCGTGATCGTGGCCACCGTCGTCGAGAAAATCCGGGTCAATCTCGAGCTTGGCGTTGAGGTTGAAACCGCGCAGGTCAAAGACCTCCGACAGCGCCACCTCGCCAAAATGGGTCACCCGCTGCGGCGCGCGCGGGTTCATGTGCTTGAGGCGGTGCTTGAGGGCCTCGAGCGCCTCAGGCTCCACCAGCTCGGACTTGCTGATAAAAATCTGGTCGGCAAACCCCACCTGGCGCCGCGCTTCCTGCCGGTCATTGAGTTGCTGGGGCGCATGCTTGGCGTCCACCAGGGTGAGGATGGAGTCGAGCAGGTAGGACTCGGCGATCTCGTCGTCCATGAAAAAGGTCTGGGCCACCGGGCCGGGGTCGGCCAGGCCAGTGGTCTCGATCACGACACGATCGAACACCAGGGTGCCCTTGCGCTTCTTCGCGGCCAGGTCCTGCAGCGTGGCCCGCAGGTCCTCGCGGATGGTGCAGCAGATGCAGCCATTGCTCATCTGGACGATCTGTTCTTCGGTGTCGGAAACCAGGATGTCGCTGTCGATGTTTTCGGCGCCAAACTCGTTTTCGATCACGGCGATCTTCTGGCCATGGGCCTCGGTGAGCACGCGCTTGAGCAGCGTGGTCTTGCCGGCGCCGAGGAAGCCGGTGAGGATGGTGGCGGGGATCAGGCTCATGGGTGTCTTGCGGTCGCGCTGAACATTCGAAGGTGCGGGAGTGTAACGGGCGCCGGCCGGATGGGTGAGGGACCCGGCCCATGTCCGGTGCCAGCGGAAGGACGGCCCGACGGTCCGGGGGCGCTTAGCGGGTCTGAACGACCAGCCCCTTGAGGTATTCACCTTCCGGGAAGATCAAGGTCATCGGGTGGTCGGGCGCGCCGCCAAGGCGCTCAGTGATGAAGCCATCGGCGCCCGCATCAATGGCCGCCGAGGCCACGATCTTGTGGAACAGGTCGGCGCTGATGCCACCGGAGCAGGAAAAAGTGAACAGGACTCCGCCCGGCGGCAGCAGCTTGAAGGCCAGCCGGTTGATGTCCTTGTAGGCCCGGGCCGCCCGCTCGGCATGGGCGGCGGTGGGCGCGAGCTTGGGCGGGTCCAGCACGATGGCGTCGAAGCGGCGGCCCTCCTCGATGAAACGACGCAGGCTGGCGTTGACGTCGGCGTCCAGGAACTCCGCCCGGGCGGGGTCCAGACCGTTGAGGTCCAGGTGGCCCCGGGCCCGCGCCAGCGCCGGACCGGAGGAGTCAATGGAGGTGACCGCTTGGGCGCCGCCTTTGAGCGCGGCGACGGTGAAGCCGCCGGTGTAGCAGTAGCAATTGAGCACCGAGGCCAGGCCGAGGCGCTGCACCGCCTCGCGCAGGCGCAGCCGGTTGTCTCGCTGGTCCAGGTAGAAGCCGGTCTTGTGGCCGGTGGCGACGTCCAGGCTGAGGCGCCAGTCGTGCTCGGCGATCGTGAGTTCGGTGCTGCCCGCGCCGCGCAGCCAGCCAGTGGCAGGCGCCAGCCCCTCGAGCTGGCGGGCGCTGGCGTCCGAGCGCTCGTACAAACGGGCGAGGCCAGTGGCCGCCAGCAGGGCGTCGGCGATGACCGCCTTCCAGCGCTCGACCCCCGCCGAGAGGAACTGGGCGACCAGGGTGTCGCCATAGCGGTCCACCACCAGGCCGGGCAGGCCGTCGCTCTCGCCGTGCACCAGGCGCAGGCCGTCGCTGGCGATGGCAAAGCGGGCCCGGGCCGCGATGGCGCGGCGCACCGTGGCGTCGAAGAAGGCGGCGTCGATGCGCTGGGCCTCGTCGAAGCTCCAGGCGCGCACCCGGATGCGCGACGCCGGGCTGAAGGCAGCCCAGCACAGGAAGCGCCCGTCATGGCCCTCGACCCGCACCGTCTCGCCCGCGTCGGCGCCGCCCTTGGCGATGGCCGATTCGAACACCCAGGGGTGACGACGCAGCAGGGAGCGCTCCTTGCCTTCCTTCAGACGGATAGATTTCATTGGGGCGATTGTCGCCGGCCTCAGTCCTTGCGGCGCGCGCGCGGGTGCGCCGCGTCATAGGCCTGGGCCAGGTGCTGGAAGTCCAGACGCGTGTAGACCTGGGTGGTCGAGATCTGGGCATGCCCCAGCAACTCCTGCACCGCCCGCAGGTCACCGCTGGACTGCAGCACATGGCTGGCAAATGAGTGGCGCAGCATGTGCGGATGCACCGGCGTGGCCAGACCGGCGTGCAGGCTGCGGTCCCTCAGCACCTTCCACACGGCCTGGGCGCTGATGCGCTTGCCGCGCGGCCCGAGGAACAAGGCCGCCTCCTCACCCGGCGCGACCCGGTCGGCCTGCCGGGCGCGCAGGTCCATCCAGACCGCCAGGGCCTCGAGGGCCTTGGTGCCCACCGGGACGCCCCGGCGCTTGCTGCCCTTGCCCAGGACCTGGGCTTCACCGGCCTGGGGGTCGACCCAACCGCGCGCGATCGACGACGCAGCGACGTCCAGACCGACCAGTTCGCCCACCCGCAGGCCGCAGCCATAAAGCAATTCGACCATGGCCACGTCGCGTGCCTCGGCCCAGGGGTCGGCGCTGACGTCGCGGAAGGCGGCCAGCTGCATCGAGTCGTCCACGCTCAGGGCCTTCGGCAGGGGGCGAGATGACTTGGGCGCGCGCACGCCGGTGACCGGATTGGCTGGCACCAGGCCCTCGCGGCCCAGCCAGGTATAGAAGCCCCGCCAACCCGAAAGAATGAGGGCGATGCCCCGGCCGCTGCGCCCACCGGCGTGCATCTGCATCACCCAGCGGCGCACATGGGCCTGCTGCACCTGTAACAGCTCGACGCCTGCCTCGCGGGAATGGCCGGCCAGGCGTTGCAGGTCGGCGGCATACAGGTCGACGGTGCGCGGCGCCAGGCGCTTGGCGACCCGCACATGCTCGAGGTAGCGCTCGGCCAGCGGGTCTGGCGCGTAGGGCGCCGTGGGTGGGGTGGGAGACGCAGGTAACAGCGCACCTGCAGCAGCAGCTGTAGTTGCACCCGCACCCGCACCTGCGGACCTGGCCCGGCCCGCCGGGGCCGTGCTGGCGCGGGGGCGGCCTGGCTTCATGGCGCCTTGTTCCTTGTGATTTGTGGTGGCGCGTTATTCCTGGCGCAGGCGGGCCAAGGCGGCGCTGGCCAGTTCGGCGATGCGCTCGAGGAAGTCGGTGCCCATGCCGCTGGTGAAGCGCTGGGAGTCGGGCGAGGCCAGCACCAGCAGGCCGAAGGCGGGCGTGGGCTCAGTCACCGCCCCTTCGCGCAGCGGAATGAGCGCCAGGGACTGCACGGCCTTGGGCTCGTCCAGCCATTGCAGGGCCTCGAATCCCGCGTTGACGCCGCAATAGGGCTGGGTCAGAGAGGAGGCAAAGGTACGGGCGTCATCGCTGGCGCCCTGGGCAAAGTCAGCGCCTTGGTAAGCGGCGGTCACGTCCCACACCTTGAGCGCCACCTGCGGCACCATGAACTGGTCGCGAATTTCGGCCACGATGGCCGCCGGCAGTTCGCCCGGGGTGGGCACCTGCAGCAGCTGGCGGGCCCAGCGCTGGAGGCGGTCGGCGATGACCATGTTCTCGCTGCCCGCGCGGATCATCTCCATGATGCGCAGTTCGAGCACCTTGATCTTGTCGCGCAGCATCTCGGCCTGGCGGGCCTGCAGGCTCACCGCGCGCTGGCCGTGCGGGCTGGTCAGTTGCACCGCCGCCAGCAACTCGGCGTGACGGTGGAAGAACTCGGGGCTGCTCGCCAGGTAATGGGCGATGTCGTCTTCGGTGATCGGGTGCATCGCGTTCGGGTCGGTGGTCATGTCGTGTGTCGCCTCAGGGTCGCAGGTGGGTGGGCTTCGGGTCGCAGCAGGTTCGGGGGTGGCGGGTTCAGAGCAGACTCAGGCAGGCGCGGACTCAGGACGCGGCTGCGTCCGGGACCTCGACCTCGCCCTCAAATACGGTGGTGGCCGGGCCGGTCATGCGCACCGGACTGCCTTCGCCGTCCCATTCGATGGTGAGCATGCCGCCATGGGTCTGCACGTCGACCCGCCGGTCGAACTGGCCCAGGCGGATGCCGGCGACCACCGCGGCGCAGGCACCGGTGCCGCAGGCCAGGGTCTCGCCAGCGCCGCGCTCCCAGACCCGCAAGCGGGCCTGGCAGCGGTCCTGCACCTGCAAAAAGCCGACGTTGACCTTCTTCGGAAAGGCCGGATGGCGCTCGATCTGCGCGCCCACAAGGGCCACCGGCGCAGACTCGGCGTCGGGCACCAGCAGCACCGCATGCGGGTTGCCCATGGAGAGCACCGCCACCGGCCATGCGTGCCCGTCCAGGGTGATAGCCCACTGCTGCCAGCCGCGAATGTCCTGGCGGGCGGAGGCAGGCAGGGCCGCCAGGTCAAACGGGATATCGGCGTGGTCAAAGCGCGGCGCGCCCATGTCCACGGTGACCCGGCCATCGGCCAGCAGCTCGAGATGCAACAGATTGTTGACCGTCTGGACCGCGATGCGGCGCTTGTCGGTGAGGCCCCGGTCGACCACGTAGCGGACGAAGCAGCGCGCGCCGTTGCCGCAATGCTCCACCTCGCCACCGTCGGCGTTGTGGATCACGTACTCAAAGTCGACGCCGGCGGCTGGCGAGGGCCGCACGCTGAGGATCTGGTCGGCCCCCACACCGAAGTGGCGGTCGGCCAACCAGCGGTACTGCGCGCGGGTGAGGCCGAGGCGGCCGCCTGTCTCGTCGAGCACGACGAAGTCATTGCCCGCGCCCTGCATCTTGGTGAAGCGGATTCGCATCCAAGGATTATCCGGCAGCCATGATGTAATTCCGAGATGGTCCGCCCTCACCTCTTGCTTCATCCGCAGCGCGAGCCGATCGCGCCACGCCTGTCCGCCACCCTTTTGCTGCTGCGCGACGGCCCCGGGGGACTCGAGGTGCTCATGACGCGCCGCTCCGCGACAGCGAGCTTCGCGCCCGGCGCCCATGTGTTTCCTGGTGGCGTGCTCGACCCAGAGGACGCGACCTGCCGCGACATCACCCGCAGCCGTCCGGGCCAGGACGAGGCGGCGCACACCCATGCAGTGGCCGCCATCCGCGAGAGCTTCGAGGAGCTGGGTATTTTGCTGGCGCGCCACCCCGACGGGCGGTCGGCCGACGCCCGCGACATTGCCGCGATGGACCGGCACGAGCCCTTCGCCGAGCAGTGCCGGGCGCGCGGGCTGACCCTCGCGGTCGACGAGGCCTTCCTGCTGGCACGCTGGATCACCACCCGGGACAACACCAAGCGGTTCAACACCTACTTCCTGGTGGCCCGCATGCCGCCGGACCAGGAGCCGGTGGCCGACGAGGCCGAGCAGTTCGAGCCGGTCTGGATCCGGCCGGCTGATGCCGTGGCGCGTTACCAGGCGGGCAGCTTCCCGATGATTTTCCCGACCGTGCGGACGCTGCAGTGGCTGGCCAAGCAGACCGATACCGAGGCGGTGATCGCCGCTTGCGCCAGCGAGGAGCCGCTGTGGACCAGTTGCCCCCGACCCGGCCAAGTCAAGGG
>CANFQF010000025.1 GCA_947449025.1 Comamonadaceae bacterium | reverse complement strand
GTCTCCGGCGGTGTGCCGCCAGGGGCCAGGAAGCCAAACCACACCATCAGCTCGAAGCCGGGCACCGACTCGGCGATCGCAGGGATGTTGGGGAGGCTGGGCAGGCGCTTGGCGCTGGTCACCGCGACGGGCACCAGCTTGCCCTCTTGCACCTGCTGCTGGATGGTGATCCAGGACACGAAGGTCAGCTCGGTGCGACCGGCGAGCATGTCGACCATGGCCGGCCCCATGCCTTTGTAGGGAATGTGATTGAGCTTGGCACCTCCCATCAGCTGCAGGAGCTCGCCCGAGAGGTGGGCGGTGGAGGCCACGCCGGCGGAGGCGTAGTTCACCGTACCCGGCTTGGCCTTGGCGATCTGCAGCACCTCGGGCACGGTGCGGGCGCCGAGGCTGGTGGCGGCGGTCATCACCAGCGGGTTCTGTGCCACCAGCGCGATCGGCGCAAAGTCCTTGAGCGGGTCATAAGGCAGCTTGGGCTGGACGAACGCGTTGACCACGAAGTCCGGCGTCGCCAGCATGATGGTGTTGCCGTCGGCGGGTGCACCCTTGAGCGCCAGGGTGCCGATCACGGTGCCGCCACCTGCCCGGTTGTCGATGATGGCGGGCTGGCCCAAAATTTCACCGACCTTTTGGCCGATGGAGCGGGCGATGACGTCGGTCGAGCCACCCGCCGCATAGGGAACGATGATGCGCAGGGGCGCCGCGCCCTGGGCCCAGGAGGCGCTTGCGGTCGCGGCCAGGGCGAGACCTGTGAGCAGGCGGGCAATGCTTGGTTTCATCTCTGAGTCTCCTTCGTTTTCGTGGTGCCAGAAACGGGCTGCGGCGCTGCATCGCGGCGGACCTGATAAGCCGCAGCCTCACGGTCCCATTCGTCAGCGGCGAGGCCGGCGGCGATGAGCTTGTACTTCTCGATCTTGCCGACCGGATTGCGTGGCAAGGCAGCGGCAAAAGAGATGTAGCGGGGCATCATGAAGTAAGGCATGCGGCCGGTCAGCCAGTCCATCACTTCGGTGGGGGTCACCTGCGTATCGGGCCTGCGCACCAGCACCACCCGGATGTCGTCCTCACCTTCGTTGGCCGGGTGTGCCAAGGCGGCGCAGTCGGCAATGGCCGGATGGCGGCACAGGAGCGTCTCGACCTCGTGCGGCGACACGTTCTCGCCTCGGCGGCGGATGCGGTCTGTGTGCCGCGCCACGAAGTAGAAGTAGCCGTCTTCGTCCTGGCGACCAAAGTCACCGGTGTGAAACCAGAGGTCACGACTGACCCGCTGCGTCTCTTCGGGCTTGTTCAGGTAGCCCTTCATCATGATCGAGGGCAGGCGCGGGCGCAGGACGATTTCACCCGGCTCGCCCACCGGGAGCTCGCGGCCCTGCGGGTCGACGATGCGCGCCTCCCAATCCTCGTGCGTCTTGCCGCAGCTGCCGGGCCGGCGGTCCGGGTAGCGGGTGTAGTGGCTCAGGCCCACTTCGGTGAGGCCATAGGCCTCATGAAGAGGCACGCCGAAACGGGCCTCGAACTCAGGATCGTGGTTGCTGTTGTACATCGCGCGCAGCCGGTGGGCGCGGTCGAAGGGGCCCGGTGGCTGCGCCTTGAGCATGGCCGGCAAGGTGAAGATGGTGTGGGCCACCGTGGCGCCGCACTCGGTCACCTCCTGCCAGAAGCGGCTGGCGGAAAAGCGCGGCGCGAGCACATAACGGGCACCCACCAGCAGGCAGGGCAAAGCACCCAGGCGGCTGGCCAAGCCGTGAAACAGCGGCAGCGGGGTGTACAGCACGTCGTCCCGCTGCAGGTTCACCGCGCGCAAGAAGGTGCAGCTGGCGGAAAAATACTGGCCATTGGGAACGATGGCGCCCTTGGAGGGGCCGGTGGTGCCCGAGGTGTACATGATGCTGTGCACGTCGGTGAAGTCCAGCGCCACCTCGCTGGCGCCGCCGCGCGCAGCGCCACGCGCTTGCAGGCCTGAAATCGTCAAGGGGGCTGGCAGCGCGCCCGAGAGGTCGGCTGCCGCGGCGCTCCCTTCTCCGCCCCCTTCTCCGCCCCCTTCTCCGTCAACTTCTCCTTCCGCGAGCAGCACGAAACGCAGCCGGGCACGACGGGCGGCACTCACCTGCGCCACCACCGGCAGCAGCGCGCGGGTGGTGACCAGGCCGCAGACGTCGGCGTCTTCGAGGATGTAATCGAGCAGGAAGCTGGTGAAGCTCGGGTTGATCGGCACCGTGGTGCCACCGGCGAGGTTGGTCGCGTACCAGCCGAAGATGAAGGCCGGGTCATTGGGCAGGAACAGGCCGACCCGCTCGCCCTTGGCCAGGCCCAGGTCCATCAGGCCCCGCGACAGGTCACGCACCAGGGAGTCCGTCTCCCGGAAAGTCCAGCGGCGTTCGCCAGCCTGGATGTACACCCGGTCGCCGTCACGCTCGGCACGCGCGCGCAGGATGGGGCCGAGCACCCGCTGCGTCAGCGGCAACTCGTGGATGGTGTCCAGGTCCGGCGCAGCGAGGCTCATGGGCGCTCCAGACGGAACCGGGGCAGCACCACGCCGTCGGGCATGGTCACGTAGGTGAGCGATACACGCTGGCCGATCCACGTGCCCTCCGGCTCGGGCCCCTCGAGGTTCGAGACCATGATCGGCCCTTCATCGAGGCGCACGGTGATCACGTTGTAGGGAGGCGGATAGGCGGGCAGGTAGCCGCGGTGAAAGATCACCCAACTCAGAATCTCGCCGCCGCCCTGCACCGGCACCCAGTGGGCCTCCTCGGCCAGGCAGGCGGGGCAGACCGGCGCGGGCGGGTAGCGCAGCGTGGCACAGGCGCCGCAGCATTGCAGGGAGAGCCGGTGGGCGCGGATGCTCTCCCACAGGGGGGCGTCGTACAGCCCCATCACCGCGCGCGGCGTAGCGACAGGCTTGGGGTTGATATCGCGGGTGATGTCGCGTGTGGACTCGCGTGTGGTCTCGCTCATGGGGCGTAGAGGATGGAGATGGCCTTACCGGCGATGTCGGAGGAGTAATGCACCAAGCGGCAATCGGGCACCTGCCGGCTGCCGCAGACGCCGCGAATCTGCCGCACCGCCTCGATCTGGTGGTTCCACCCCTGCATATAGGTTTCCGAGAGGTGGCCGCCGCTGGTGTTGATTGGCAGCCGTCCTCCCGGGCCGATGCCCTTGTCGCGAAACACGCGCCCGGCTTCTCCGGGTTGGCAGTAGCCGTAGCCCTCGAGGGCCAGCGGCACGTGGACCGAGAAGCTGTCGTAGACCTGCATCAGACTCACGTCCTCCGGGCCGTAGCCGGCGGTGTTGAACACCTGGCGGGCCACCTCGCGCTGGGCCGAGGCATAAAAATCTTCCAGGCGCGGCGCCAGCGAGGTGGCGCCGCCATTGAGGTCGGAGCGGCCCACTGCTTCGATGTAGACCGGACGCTCGGACATGCGCGCCGCACGCCCGGCCTCGGCAATGATCAGGGCCACGCCGCCGTCATTGATCAAACAGTAGTCCAAACGGTGCAAGGGCTCCACCACATAGGGGGATGCGAGGTAGTCCTCGATCGTCACCGGCTCGCGCATGATGGCCTCGGGGTTGAGGCCCGCCCAGGCGCGCTGGGCGACCGCGACCGCACCCAGGTCGCTCTCGGTGTAACCGCGCTCGTGGGCAAAACGCCGCTGGGTCATGGCGTAGAGCGCGCCCTGCGAGGTCAGGCCCCAGGGGGCGTGGTACACATAAGCCAAAAATTTCTCACCGCCCACGGCCTCGGTGCCGCCGTACTGGACCTTGGCAGTGCGCTGGTTGTTGCCGTAGACGAGCGCGACGACTTCGGCCAAACCCGTCTCGATGGCCATCACCGCCTGCAAGATGGCGCCAACCGCATCGGCCTGACCGCCCCAGCGCACATTGAGCCCCAGGACCTCGCCGGTGCGCTCGTAGGCGGTGGTGTGGCCGGCTATCAGGCCGTCAATTTGATTGCGCTCGATGCCCGCATCGGCCAGGGCCCGCTTGAAGGCGGTGGCGCCATACCCATAGGCGTCGTTGGGCGTTTCTCCGTCCCGCGCGCGGGCCCAGTCCTGCCGCCAATCGGTATGCCCGATGCCGACAATCGCCGCGCTGCGGCGCAAGGGACGGCGGACCTGTGAGGACTCGGTCATGCGATAGCCAAAGGATTGATCGGGCTGCCGGTGGCGCCGGTGATGGGCAGCGGCGCAGCGACAAACAGGAACTCGTGCACACCGGCCGCAGCCAGTTCGGCGAGCACCATCATCTCCATCAGATAAACGCCGCATCCGCGAATGAGCATGCGGTGCACCGGCGCAGGCCGGCGGTCTTCGGTCGGAATCACTTCGACCGCGAAGTTGTCCGCGCCGACGGCGCTCACGCCGCGCTCATGGATCCAGCGCGCGGCGGCCATGCCGATGCCGGGCTCGCCGGAGAGGAATTCGGCCGCGCCCATGGTCGCGATCGCGCCCAGCCAGCCGGTGTGCAGCAGCAGCACCGTGCCTGGCGTGACCCGCACACCCTGGCGGGCCTCACAGGCCTCGAGGTCCTCGGGCGTGATGACCGTGCCTTTGGGCAGCACCGCCACGCCCTTTAGCGCACACAGATCGAGCAAGACGCCGCGGCTGCACAGCGAGCGCAGCTTTTCCATGCCCAGCTTTTTGGCGCCAGCCGAGCGCACGCCCGAGAGCGGAAAGCCGTTGTACAGGGCGTGGCCGTCGGCGATGTGGCACAGGGCGTCGATGTGCGTGCCCGAATGACAAGGCATGGAGATGACGTCATCGGTCGACTGGAAGCCGTCCTTGCGCTCGAGGCCGGCGGCGTAGTCGCCACCATCGGTGCGCATGAAATGCTGCGGTGGCGCGCGACCTGCGGTGACGGGCACATGCTTGGCGTCGATCGGCAGCGCCAGGCTGAACACCCGGCCGCTGCGAACCAGCGAGGCCGCTGCCACCACGGTGTCGGCGGCTATGTGGTTGGCCGCGCCCAGCTCGTCGCCCTCGCCCCAACGGCCCCAGTTGTGCGTGGCCAGCAGGCTGCCCTCTCCAGGCTCGGCAAGCTTGGCAGGCCCGGCTGTCCCGGTGGCCACCGGTGTGGAGGTTTCGGTGGCAGCCGCAGCTGCCGTCTCTTCGTCGTGTCCGCCGCAGCAACTCATGTCATTGGGCCTTGATGCGAGCGCGACGGACCACTTCGGACCACTTGTCGAACTCGACGCGCATAAGAGCGCTCAGTTGCTCGGGTGTGCCCGGAGTGGGCTCCGCGCCGATGGTGTCGAGCCGCTGGCGGACCCCGGGGTCGGCCAGGGCGCGGTTCATGGCGTCATTCAAGCGGGCCACCACCGCCGGCGGCGTGCCCTTGGGCGCGAGCATGGCCACCCACACCGAGGCCACCGTGTCGGCGAGACCAAGCTCGGCAAAGGTCGGCACCTCGGGCAGCTTGGGCGAGCGGCGGGCTGCGGCAATGCCCAGGATGCGCACGCGCCCCTCGCGGGACGCCGGCAGCGCCGTGGGCAGCACGTCGAAATACAGGTTCACGTGGCCGCCAATCAGGTCGGCCACTGCGGGGGCGCCGCCCTGGTAGGGGATGTGGGTCATGTCGATGCCGGCCCGCAGATTGAGCAGCTCGGACAGCAGGTGGGCGGTGGTGCCGATGCCGCCCGAGGCGTAGGTGAGCTTGCCCGGGTTGGCCTTGGCGTAGGCGATGAACTCCGCCAGCGTGCGCGCCGGCACCGCCGGGTGCACCTCCAGCACCATGGGCGTGGAGGCGACGAGACCAATGGGCTCGAAGTCACGCTGCAGGTCGTAACTCTTGTCGGGGGACAGGGCTGAATTGAGGATGGTCGACGAGGACAGTTGCAGCAGCGAGTAGCCGTCGGGTGTGGCGCGTGCGGCCTGGGCGCTGCCGACGTTGCCGGTGGCGCCCGCGCGGTTTTCCGCCACGATGGGCTGGCCGAGGATCTGGGCCATGCGGTCGAGAACCGGCCGGATGGTCACATCGGCATTGCCGCCGGCCGGCCAGGGGACCACCACCTTGATCGCCCGGTCAGGGTAGGCCTGGGCGCGGGCGGCGGGAAGCGCCAGTGCGCCAGCAGCGGCCGCACCTGCGGCCAAGAGTGAACGTCGGTCCATCATGAAGTCTCCTTCGCTTGGTTCTGATAAAGGCCGGACAGAAGGGTCTGCGCCCTGCCCTTGTGCACCTTGCCGGTGTCGGTGAGAGGAATGTCCTGCTCGGTCACCAGTTGCAGAAAACGTGGCACCTTGAAGACCGCCGCAGTGCGCCTGCAGTGGGCAATCAGGGCGGACGGGTCGACCTGCGCGCCGGGCTTGACCACCACCATGGCGGCAACGATTTCGTCACGCGCGGCGTCGGGAATGCCGACCACCACCGCCTGCTGAACGTCGGGGTGGTCCATCAGCACCTCCTCGACATCCGCCGGCGACACGTTGATGCCGCCGGTCTTGATCAACTCCTTGAAGCGACCCTTGAACGCCAGCATGCCCGCGTCGTCCAGAACGCCGACATCACCGGTGTGGAACCAGCCCTCGGCGTCAATCGCCTCCCGGGTGCGCTCGGGGTCGTTGTAGTAACCCGGCGTGGCATGGCCCCGCAGCAAAATTTCTCCGGCAGTGCCCGCCGGCACGAGCGAGCCGGTCTCCGGGTCGATAACTTTCATTTCGACCCCGGGCAGCGGCCGGCCGCAATGGCGCCTGCGTTCGGACAGAGGGCTGCGGCCATCGGTCTGCACACTGTGGCCGTAGCACTCGGTGAGGCCGTAGCCAGTGACCATTTCCTTGGGTCCGATCTGGGCCATGATGTCCACCAGGCTGCTGCGGCAAATGCCGGTGCGCCAGGAGGACAGGTCGCGCGTGGCCAGCTCGGGGTGCTCGCGCAGCGCCTGCACGATGTGCGGCAGGGTGTAGGCGCCGGTGCAACGCTCTTGCTCGATCTGGCGCAGCATGTCGCCGGTGTCGTACTTGAACAGCAGCACCAGCGAGCCGCCATGGGTCATGACGGCAAACAGCGCGTTGACGCAGCTGAAACTCCAGAACATGGAGGTCGGGATCAGCACCCGGTCCTGCTCGGTGAGGTGCATGTTCTCGCCGATGCCATGGCAGTTTTCGATGCAGCCCCGATGGGTGAGGCGCACTGCCTTCGAGCGCGAGGTGGAGCCGGAGGTAAACAGCAGGTAGGCGGTGTCGTCCGGCTGCACGGCTTGCTGGGCGGCGTCGATGGCCGCATCCGGCACCGCGCGCCCGCCTTCGAGCAGGGCCTCATAGCGCAGCGCATGGGCGGGGACGGACGCCCCCAGCACCACGAGATGGCGCAGGCGCGGACACACCTCAGCCAAATCGCCCATGCTGCTCAAAACGCTGAGGTAGTCGTTGCCCAGGTAGCTGTCCACCATCAACAAGACGGAGGCCTCGGTGGTGACCAGCGCATGCTGCAGCTCGCTTTGCTTCCACCAGGTATTGACCGCGACCAGAATGGCGCCGAGCGAGGTCACCGCGAAATCGGCAATCAGCCACTCGGCCTGGTTTCCCATGAGCAGGGCCACCTTGTCGCCTCGGCGAACGCCCAGAGCGTGCAGGCCCTTGGCAAGCTGGCGCACCTCCGAGCGAAATTCGGAATAACTGAGGCGCTTGTCGCCCACCGTGAGGAAATTGCGCGCGCCAAACCGGGCGGCCATTTCGTCCATCAGGCCGGCAAAGGTGCGGGAATTCGGAAGCTGCATGGGGCGCGAAATCCTGGCGTCAAAGTCTCTTGGCATTGTACGGTTGTCTAGACGTCTTGCTCTGCCGTCTGAGGCCATCGGGTCAGTGCTTTCCCGATGGTCCGGCCGGAATCGGCCACCCGTTTCAGGCCCGGCGCTCAGGGCGTCGGATGGCCCGGCGCGAGTGGCTCGAAACCAAACCAGCGCCGGGGCGACTCCCACAGCACCTTGCGCCGGTCGGCCGCATCGGGCAGCCAGCGCGCGAGCATCTGCTGCGTCGGGCCATAGTCGATCCGGCGTGGCACCCGCACGAAGGGCCAGTCCGAGCCCCAAAAGCAGTTGTCCAGGGTGAAGGCCTCGATCAACGCGGCAACGAAAGGGTCACAGTCCTCATAGGGCCAAGCCCGCTGCGAATAGCGAAACGGCCCGGAAAGCTTGATGCCCGCCTGGCCACGGCGACCGAGTTCGAGCACCGCCTGAAAGCCTGGCTGGTTCAGGCCGCGCGCGATGTCCGGGCAGGCGCAGTGGTCCACCACCACCCGGATGCCCGACGCACTCAAGATAGGCAGGAGCTTTAGCACCTCGTCGTCATGAAAGTAGATCTGCGCGAACCAGCCCATCTCTTTGATGCGCGCCAACAGACGCTCGCCCTCCTTGCCTTGCAGCGAGGTGGCGCCGGAGAACAGGGTGTTGAAACGCGCTCCCACCACGCCGCTGTCAGCCAGCATCTGCAGGTGGGCGTCGCTCGCGTCATGGCCCACCAGGGCTACGCCCTTGAAGCGCCCGCCGCCGCTGGCGATAGCGTCCAGCATGCAGCGGTTGTCCAGCGCGTAGCCCGCAAATGGGTTGACGAGCAAACCGTGGGTGAATCCATGGGCCGCGAGCACGACCTCGAACTCGCGCGGCGTGCCGCATTCATTGGCCTGGGGTTGGTAGGCCAGCGGGTTGTTCAGGGGAAAGCGCGCGGCGTCGAGCACGTGGGCGTGGGCATCGACGGCCCACGCTTCTGACTGCAGCACCTGTGTCATCGGGCCGTCACTCCGGCTGAACGCCAGCGTCCTTGATGAGGCGCGCCCAGGTCACGATCTCGCTGCGCAGGAAGGGGCCGAATTCCGCCGGGCCCAGGGCCTGGGCGTCAAAGCCGATCGCCTTGAGGCGGTCACGCACCTCGGGGGTGGCGAGCGTGGCTTGGAGGGCGTCCGAAATTTTCTGGGCAGCAGCCGGCGAGGCCTTGCCTGGCAGGAGCAGACCGGTCCAGGCGGAGATGTCGAAGTCCTTCACCGTTTCGCTGATCGCTGGTGTATCGGGCAGCAGAGCCGAGCGCTTGCGCATGGTCACCGCCAGCAGTTTGATCTTGCCCGCCTGCACCTGAGGCATGGCGGTCGCAAAGTCGGCAATCAGCACCTGGATGTGGTTGCCAATGAGGTCGGTCACCGCCTGCGGGCTGGCTTTGTAGGGGACGCTGGTGATCTCCACGCCAGCACCGCGTTTGAGCGTCTCCATGCCGACAAAGGTGGTGGCGTTCGGGGTGCCGTAGGCAAGCTTGCCCGGGTTCTGTTTGGCATAGGCCAGCAACTCGGGGATGGTGTTGGCCGGGACGGCCGGGTGGGCCACCAGCATGAAGGGCAGCAACCCGATGCGGGCGACTGGCAGCAGGTCTTTCACCGGGTCATAGGGCAGCGACTTGTAGAGGCTCGGATTGACCGTGTTGACACTCGCTCCGCCCACGAGAATCGTCTGCCCGTCTGGCGCCGCCTTGGCGACGAAGTCGGCACCGATCACACCGTTGGCCCCCGGCTTGTTGTCGATCACCACCGTCTGGCCCAGGCGCTGCCCGATGCCGGGCGCGACGATGCGCGCGATGTTGTCGGTGTAGCTGCCGGCGGCGAATGGCACCACGAAGCGCAACACCGGCGCCGTGCTGCCCTGCGCCCAGGCGCCGGTGCTCAGGCCGGTGCCTGCCACGAGGCACGCGGCGAGAGCCAGGGCCCTGCGGCGGCTGCCAGAGTCAATTTGGAACTTGTTTGCCATCGGGATGTCTCCTTGGTTTTATGTGAGAGGGTTCAGCGCGGAGCCTGGCCCTGAAAAAGATCGTCGTATTTCTGCTCGTACGCGTGGTAGTTCAGCGCCTCGTACAACTGCGCGCGGGTCTGCATCTCGCCCAGCATGGACTTGACCGAGCCTTCGCGCAAGATCGTCTCGTACACCTTCATGGCGGCAGCGGCCATGGCCCGATTGGCCGACAAGGGGAACAAGGCCGCAGCCACGCCGGCACCGCCGAGTTCCTCCAGGGTGAAGGGCGGCGTCATCGAGAACTCGGTGATGTTGGCCATCACCGCATGCGGGCGATGGATGGCCGACACAAAGGCCTGGTACTGCGACAGATCCTTGCAGGCCTCGGCAAACACCATGTCGGCACCCGCCTCCACATAGGCACAGGCGCGATCGATCGCCGCCTGCAGGCCTTCGTTGGCGAGCGCGTCCGTACGGGCGACGATAAAGAACGACTCGTCGCTGCGCGCGTCGACACAGGACTTGACCCGGTCGACCATTTCCGCCGTGCTCACGATGCCCTTGTTGGGGCGATGGCCGCAGCGCTTGAGGGTCACCTGGTCTTCGATGTGCAGGGCCGCCGCACCGTCCTTGATCAGCCCTTTGACCAAGCGGGCGATATTGAGCATGCCACCAAAGCCGGTATCCACATCGACCAGCAGCGGCAGGTCACACGCGTCGGTGATGCGGCGCACGTCCTGCAGCACCTCCGACAGCGTGGTGAGGGCCAGGTCTGGCAAGCCATGCGAGTAGGTGGCCATGCCGCCGCCAGCCAGATAAATGGCCGAGTGGCCGGCTCGCTCGGCCAAGACGGCGCAGTAGGGGTTCATGACCCCCACCACGGGCAGGGGCTTGTGCGCCACCAGGGCGGCGCGAAAACGCTCGCCGGGTGTCTGCTGGGAGGGGCTTTTTTGGAGGGAGTCGATGAGCATGCATCAAGTCTGTCGCGGACGCGTGCCCCCTACAATTGAGTTGTGCATAGCGCAACAAAAAGCCAAGCCACCGCCCCACGCCGGCCTGCGACCAGTGGGCGTGAAAACGTGGACGCCGTCACCCGCGCGCTGAAAGTGCTCGACGCATTTTTGCCCTACGAGCAGGGTCTGCGTCTGGCGGACATGAGCAGGCGGCTCGGAATGGAAAAGTCCACCGTCTTGCGCACCGCACGCACCCTGGCCCGGTCGGGCTACCTCGTGCAACTGGACGACGGCCGCTGGCGCCTGGGCCCGGCGGCGGGCGATATCGGCCTGCGCTACCAAACCTCCTTCGACATCGGCCATGACATCGACGCTGTCCTGCGTAAATTGGCCACTGAATCCGGCGAGACCGCGGCGTTTTTTGTGCGCGAGGGCGATGCCCGCATCTGTGTGGCCCGCATCGACTGGCCCAGCGTGGAGCGCTTTCACATTCGAACCGGTGAAAAGCTGGCGCTCGATCGCGGGGCGTCCGGCCACGTGTTGATGGCGTTTGCCGGCACAGCGGGCGACTTCTACAGCGCGGTGCGCCGGGTGGGCCATTACATCTCGCTCGGCGAGCGGGACAGCCGCATGTCGAGCATCGCGGTGCCGGTGTTTGGCGCACGCCGGACTTTGTTCGGCGCCTTGTGCATTTCCGGCCTGGCCCAGCGCCTGGGCGAGCCGCAACTCACCGACTACCTGCCCGCCCTGCAGCGCGCCGCGCAACACCTCTCGGCTGCCCTGGCGCGTCAAAGCTGGCCGGCTCCACCGCTTGCCGGGGAGGCGTGGCATCCGAAGTAAGCGTCCCCGCACGGACAGGGAGCCGCAGCGGGTGACAGGGGGTGAGAGGGGGTGAGAGGGGGTGAGAGGGGGTGAGAGGGGGTGACAGGGGGTGACAGGGGGTGACAGGGGGTGACAGGGGGTGACAGGGGGTGAAAGTGTGCGGCTAAAGCAGCCGCATCAACGCTTGCACCGAATCGAAGGATTCCAGACGCCGCACTACGTCAACAACCTCACCCGCGTCAACCTGGCGGCCCGAGAGCCTCGCCAGGCGCGTGAACTTGTCGATCTGCTCGTCGACCGAGCAGGGGTCACCCGGCGTGCCATGGGCGTCCCGTGTTTCGGCGCGGTGCACCGCACCACTGTGCAGGTGAACCTCCACACGGCAGGCAAATTGGCGCGGATAAACGCTGTCGGCCACCGCGTCCACCTCCAACGACACACGACCGGCAATGGCCGCGCGAGCCGGGTCTGCGATCGCGGGCAGGTTAAATTCCTGCGGGTCGTTGGGATCACCGCTAAGCGCCACGGCCACGCAATAGGGAATGCTGTACTGCGCGTCCATCGTGTCCGTGATGTGCGTGTTGCCGTTGTACTTGACGGCAAACGCGCTGGTGGCCACCACGACCTTGGCGACGTCGCTGGCCGCGATGCCATGTTGCGCGCGAATGGCCAGCAGCAGTTGCACCACGCCCTGAATCCAGCCGCAGATCGGAAAGACCTTGACCCAGATGTCGTCAATCGCCCAGCTGGCGCCCAGGTTGGCGTCCAGGCGCACAGGCTGGGCAGTGTCGGCGCTGAAGGCGTCGAGCAAACCAAACTGGCCGTCGATCGCGGCCGGTGGGGCCGTGAAGCCGCGCCGGGCCAGCATGGCCATGCGAACCGCGGCTTCTGCCGCGCGGCCTGCATGCATGCGTTTGACCATGCCGGCCTGACCGGCCGCAAAATTCTTCACGCCGGAGGCGCAGGAGCAGGCCAGACCCACCGCGTTCAGAAGTGGGTCCAGCGGCAGGCGCATCGTGACCCCCGCGGCCAGCGCGCCCGCCACTGGGCCGACCACGCTGGTTTTGTGAAAACCGCGCTGTGAGGGCTGCATGCCCAGGGCCAGGCTGATGCGCGCCGTGGCTTCATAGCCGGCCAGGATGCCGCGCAGAACATCCAGACCGCTGGCATTGACCGCCTCGGCCGCGGCGAGCACCGCCGGCACGATCACTGCGCCAGGGTGAATGACGGCTTCGGACAGCAGGTCGTCCAGTTCGAAGCCGTGCATTGCCGTCCCGTTGCACAAGGCAGCCTGGCTGGGGGACACC
Organism: Comamonadaceae bacterium; assembly: GCA_947449025.1. Taxonomy (GTDB): domain Bacteria; phylum Pseudomonadota; class Gammaproteobacteria; order Burkholderiales; family Burkholderiaceae_C; genus Ramlibacter. The sequence continues at coordinate 14,963 of CANFQF010000025.1, read as the reverse complement.
AAATCCGAGCGGCCCAGGATGCGGCTCACCCCGTGGGAGCCTTCGGCGAGAACTTCGGCCGACATGATCTGCCCCCAGGGCTGCTGGGCGCCGAGCAGCGCGCAGCCCAAGGCGTCGAGCAGGCACCAGCGGGCTTTGTCTGTCGGCCCGGGCAGCGTGGCCAGATCGAGTTCATGGAGAAAGGCCACCATGCGCCGGGCATGACCGACAGGGCGCTGGGTGTCCAAGGCAATCGGTGCGGCCATGGGGACTCTTTCGATCGGTTTAGCTGGACACCTTGATGTTGGCGGACTTCACCACCTCGCCCCAGCGCTTGAAGTCACGCGCCAAAAAGTCGCCCATCTCGGCGCTGGTCGAGCCCACCGGGTCGGCGCCTTCGGCGATGAAGCGCTCGCGCACTTCGGCCACCTTCATGATGCGGACGATTTCGCGGCTCAGCGTATCGGTCACTTCCTTGGGCATGCCGGCCGGGCCGACTAGGCCGTACCAGCCCCCCATGTCATAACCCGGCACGCCGCCTTCGGCGATGCTGGGCACCTCGGGCATCAGCGCCGAGCGCCGGGCACCGGTCACGCCGATGGCGCGCAGCTTGCCCGCACGCACCAGGGGCAGCGCGGTCGGGATGGTGGGGAAGGACAGGTCCACATGGCCGGCCACCAGGTCGTTCATCGCCGGCGCCGAGCCTTTGTAGGGAATGTGGTCCATCTGCGCCTTGGTCAGAAGCTGCAGCAAGGCGCCTGAGAGGTGGCCCGGCGAGCCGTTGCCGGCAGAGGCCTGGCGCAGCGGACGGCTGCGGGCCAAGGCGAGAAGCTCCTGCAGATTTTTAGCCGGCAAGCCGTTGTGAACCACCAGGATGTTGGGGACCATCGCCAGCAGCGAGATCGGGGTGAAGCTCTTGACCGGGTCGAACTGGCTGCGGTCCATCAGCAAGGGGTTGGTCGTCAAGCCAAGCGAGGACATGTGCAGCGTGTAGCCGTCGGCCGGCGACTTGGCGGTGGCGTCGCTGGCGATCATGCCGTTGGCACCGGCGCGGTTTTCCACCACCACCGACTGGCCCAGGGTCTTGGACAGCTCTTGCCCGATCAGGCGCGCTGCCACGTCGGTGAAGCCCCCCGGCGCAAAACCCACCAGGATCTTGATCGGCCGGTTCGGAAAGGCATCGGCGGCCAGGGACGACCCAGCCAGCACGCTGCCGGTGGCGGCGATGGCGCCGCCCAGGACTTGTCGACGTGTCAGATGTGAATTCATTGCAATGCAGTTCCGTGAAGTGAAGGATGGAATCTCAGGCCATTTGCTGCAGGCGCTCGACGACGCGCCGGCTCACCAAAATGCCCTGCTGGCGCCGGATCTCGCGCTCGCGAAAGCCCCGCTCGGAAGGAATGCGCACCGGGCTGGCACCGGCTTGGACCGGGAGATTGCGCACCTTGGTGAATAGCTCCTCCATTTCAGCGGTGAACTGTTCGAGGGGCATCAAGAGCTCGGGGTCGAAAGCGATGAGGAAGTAGCCGAAGTCACTGAGCTCTCCGTTCCTGGACTTGGCGCCCGTGAGCAGGCCCAGGGACTGAATGGCCAATGACAAGCCAAAGCCCTTGTGGCCGCCGAAGGGAAACACCCCTCCTTCGAGCAGCTCACTGGCCACGCGCGTGGGCTGGCCCTGCTTGTTGATGCCCAGCACCTCGGGGAACTCCTCGCCGAGAAAGGCCTTCATCAGCAGTTCACCCGACATCACCGAACTCGTGCCGATGTCGTAGATGAACGGGTTCACCTGACCGGGCAGCGCAATGACCATGGGGTTGGTACCCAGGACCTTTTGCGTGGCGCCCGGGGGCACCACCGTGGGCGTGCTGCTGCCAGCGTAAATGCCGCCAAAGCCGGCGCGGGCGATCTTTTCCAGGTAGTAGGCGTTGCGCCCGGCAAACCAGCTGTTTCGCATGCCAATGAGCGCGATGCCGGACTGGCGGACTTTGGCAATGGCGATCTCTGCCGCCTGCAGCATGGTGATGTACCCGACGTTGTTGCCGCCATCGAGCATGGCTGAAACGGGCGTCTCACGCACGATAGACAGGGGCACGCGGGGCTTGGCGAGCTCGGGGCGCTCGGCGATCACCAGGATGCGGGGCAGGCCGGCGAACTCGTAGCCCCAGGCGGACGCGTCCACCAGGTGCTCGGCAATGGTGGCGGCCTCTTCCTGGGTGTAGCCGATCGCGCGCAAGGCCCGCTCGCCCAGGGCCTGGGCCTCCACCACGCTCATTCGGACAGTGTCTTCGGTATTGGTATCGAGCATGGGGACGGTCATGGTGATAGGGGGACTGACCTCACTCGGCCTGCACTTTGGCCTTTTTGACCACCGGGCCCCACTTGTTCAATTCGCTCTCGATGAAGGCGGTGAACCTTTGCGGCTCACCCCCGACCACCTCGTAGCCGGTTTCTATCAACTGCTTCTTCACCTCGGGGTCGGCCATCACCTTGGTGAAGGCCGCATTGAGCTTGGCGATCACGTCCTGCGGCGTGCCGGCGGGCACCAGGATGCCGTTCCAGGAGCTCACATCAAAGCCGGGCACACCTGACTCAGAAATGGTGGGCACATCGGGCATGGCCGAGGCACGCTTGGCGGTGGTCACGCCCAGGGCGCGCACTTTGCCGGCCTTGATCTGAGGGGCGAGCACCACAGGCACACCCATGAGGAAGTCAACCTCGCCGGCCATCACCGCGGTGGTGGCGGGACCGCCGCCGCGATAGGGCACATGCAGCAAATTGGCGCCCGACATGGACGCCAGCATTTCGCCGCCCAGGTGGTTGATGGCGCCCTGCCCGGAGGAGGCATAGGTCACCTGGCGGGTCTTGGCCAGCGCGATCAGTTCGGCCATGGTCTTGACCGGCAGATTGGGGCTGACCACGAGGGCCTGCGGCACCAGAGTGAGAAAGATGACCGGGGCGAAGTCGCTCGCCTGGAAGGGCATCTTGGGGTAGATGTGCGGGTTGATCGAGTGCGTGCCCGAATAGGCAAAGGTGATGGTGTAACCATCTGGCGCCGCCTTAGCGCCCACCGCCGCACCGATGTTGCCGGCGGCGCCGCCCCGGTTGTCGATGACCACGGGTTGGCCCAGCACCTGCGAGAGCTTCGGATTGAGCATGCGGGCCAGCAGGTCGGCCCCGCCGCCCGGAGGCCAGGGCACCACCCAGCGAATCGGCCGGTCGGGGTAGCCCTGGGCCAGGGCGGCCGGCGCAGCGGCAAGCCCCACGCAGCCGACCAGGGCCAAGAGCAGGCGCCTGAGTTTGTCTCCGAGCAGGGGGGTCGACCTGTGCCGGCCGGCAGGGTTCGTCATGGTGTCTCCTCAGAATTTTTTTGTGGCGTGGCGCACCTTGGCGATGCCCTTGCGGACACCTGCCTTCCCTTGCAGTCACATGCCTGCCTGCGCAAGCCGCCGTGCCTGCAGGGCCAACGAATCATCCGGCAGAATGTACCGAGAATCGACAATGCATGTCAATTTTTGGCATCGGTTCCGATCAGTGAAATGACGCGATCAGTCAATCGAGCAGCGTTGCAGCCCCCTGCAGGGCGGCTGAAGTGGGTGTGTCGATGACCCACACGGGAATGGCTTGGAGGTAGGCGGCAAAGCGGCCTTTGTCTTCGAAGGCGGCGCGAAAGGCGGAACCCTCCAGAAACTGGCCCAGACGGGGCGCGATGCCGCCACCGACGAACACGCCTCCGGTGGCGCCCAGGGTGAGCGCCAGATCACCCGCCACGCCGCCGAGCCAGCGACAGAAATGCGAGAGGGCTTGGATCGCGATCGGATCGCCCTTCTCGAGCGCGAGCGCAGTCACTGCAGCCGGATCCATGTCCCAGTGCGTGGCCCTGCTCGGAGACGAGCCCGGCCCCGAGCCCTGGTTCATTTGCACCAGACTGGCGTAGAGGTTCACGATGCCCTGGCCACTCAGCACGCGCTCCGCAGACACGTGACCAAAGCGCTGATGCAGGGCAGACCAGATACGGTGCTGCGCCTCATCGTGAATGGCCAGGCTGATGTGCCCGCCCTCGCCGGACAGCGGCACCCAAGCGCTACCCGCGCCAGGCACCAGGCCCGACACGCCCAGGCCAGTCCCCGCGCCAAGCAGGGCGACGGGGGTCCGGCGGCTGAAGGGGTGTCCCAAAGTGCCGCCGAGTTGGCGCAAGTGCTCGGGGCCGATCGAGGGCAGGGCCAGGGCCAGTGCGGTGAAGTCGTTGACCACCGCCAGCTGATTCAAGCCCAGCTCAGACTTGAGCGCCTGGATGGAAAAAGACCAGTGGCTGTTCGTCAACTGAATGTGGTCCGACTGCACCGGGCAGGCCACGGCAATGGCCGCGCTTTCCGGCATCGGCAACCGGTTTTGGGTCAGCCAATGGCGCGCGGCCTCCGCCAGCCCCGGGTGGTCTTGGCAAGCCAAAACAGCGACGCAGCGCAAGGGCTCGCCCGGCCCGTCCTGCCAGGCAAAGCGGGCGTTCGTTCCGCCGATGTCGGCCAACAGCCGGGTACGCTTCGCCATGGGGTGTCGCTCTTTTGGGTGTCGCTCTTGTGGGTGTCGCTCTTCGTGACGCTGGCCAACAGATTAACACCCACCGCGCGGCGCGGGGTCCGGCTTCAGGCGGGCATGACCGCCGGCATTCCCTCGACGATGACGATCTGAAATTGCGCCACGCCGGCGCGCAGTGCAATCGCCGCCTGGTACGCCGGTGAGTCGAAGCAGTCTTGCGCCGCTGCGTAGCTGGGAAACTCAATCAGGTAAGGCCTGCCTGGCACGGCCCCCTCGACGACCTTCGCCACATCGCCCCGTGCAAGCACGCGGCCGCCGAGCGACGCAATCAGTGGCCCGGCCACGGAGGTGTAGTCACCAAACCGTGCCGGGACGTTGACGGTGGCAAAAACAATCCAGTAGCCCTTGGCTGCCGGGCTCTGGGAATCGGTGGAAAGTGAAGCGCTCATGTTCTGGGTTCTTTTCAGGTTGTGGCTGTGAGAGCCGGTAAAGGCCAGGGTGGCCGGAGGGGTGGAATGGATGGATGAAGAAGGCCTTTTGTCACCCTGCCTTCTGTCACTATCGGACACTTGTTGGAAATTCACTCACAGGAGCGAGCCTTGCGCGATTCATTCCAGCAGCACCATGCAGCGATGCTGCTGAAGTACAGCGGCATCAGCTTCATTTCCGGCGCCGTGAACCACGGCTTTTTCAGCGGCGAGCGTTCCTTGTGGACCGCAGCTGCGGGCGTCCTGCTGTTTGTCCTGGGCGCCCTCCTCTTGCACCGCCTCGGCGATGAATCCGGGCCACGCGAAGAGCTTTGGAAGACCTTGCTGCTCGGCGCCTTGCTGTCTGTGGGCCTGGGATTTTTCACCGGTGGTTTGCAACATTTCCCCGATTCGCCCGCGCGCAGCGCCTGGGTAGTGCCGCTGGGTTTTGTCATCTCGGTGCCCGCACTGGCGCTTAGCACGCCTGGCGTCTGGCGGCCCTCCCTCACGCTCTACACCCTGGTGGCCGGTGCGCTGATCAGCCTGGGCAGTTATGCCACCTGGCAATGGCTCGAACGCAACCCCCAATACCTCGGTGGCCACGCCCATAGTACGGTGGGAAGTGACGCCGGAGACGGGCACAGCACCGACGCGCCAGCAAGCGGCGTAACCGCCTTGAAGGTTGATCGCAGCATGGACATCCGAATGGGCGATGACATGCGCTTCAGCCCTGATCAGGTTGAGGTTCAGGCAGGAGAAACTCTGAAGCTGCGGGTCTACAACGACGGCAAGCTGCCTCATGAGTTGGTTCTGGGCACCGACGAAGAAATCAAGAAACACGCCGACGACATGAAAAGCGGCGGGGCGCATGCCACCCACAGCCATGGCAGTGGCGCATCGATCGAACTCGCCCCGGGGCAAAGCGGCGAGTGGGTGCTTCGGTTTGCGCAAGCGGCCGTCTTGCAGATGGCCTGCCTGGTTCCTGGTCACTACGAGGGGGGCATGCGCGGCAAAGTTCGGGTGACTGGCGCGGCCAGCGCACCTTCGGGTGGCGGCCCAACGTCCCCTGCCGCCCATGACCACGGCAGCCACAAGCACTGATTTCAAGCACGGGCCTTGTTGAGGCCCTCGCCGATCTGCACGATTCGCTGAACCCCCTGCGCCAACGCATCGGCGTGGGTATGAACGGAGTGGGAGCCCAGCACCAGATCATGCGGGTGCTTGGCTGCAGCACCCAACAGGAAGGCGCAATCCGTTTGGGCGTGAAAGTGCAGGGCACCAGAGCCCTCTTCAAACACCGCCAGTTCGCGAACCAGGCGCTCGCCGCTCACCGAAAGCGTGCCGCTTTGGGCGAACACCCAGGCCACCTCATAGCCCGGCTCGGGCGTGTACACCCAGGTGTCACCGGCGCTGATCTGCACCCACAGGCAGTTGGCGCGCAGCGGCGAGTCAATCGGGCTGGTGTGGCCGGCGTGTGAGCCCAGAAGCACCTTGACCGGGCCGACACGGGGCACCGCCTCCGGCTGGATGAATCGCGCATACGGCGTGGCCAGTTCGTGCGAGGGCGGCATGGCGAACCACAACTGAAAACCGGCGAGCGGCTCGGTGCTGCTTGCCCGGCCACGGTGCCAGATGCCCCCGCCGGCGAGCACCCACTCCACACCACCGCGTTCGACGGTATCGACCTGTCCGTTCGAGGCCTCATGCTCCACGTCGAAGGTCAGGGGAAATGTGAGTGTCGCAATGCCCGAATGCGGGTGGAAGCCAAACCGGGGCCCGGCACCGGCCGGGGCCTCCACATAGTCCAAAAAGACAAAGGGCTTGGTCAGTTCCCCTTCATCGCCCGGGCTGATCAGGCGGGTGATCGGGCCGTGGCGATGGCCGGCGTTGCGCCGCGTGATCGAGCGTGTTGGGGGCATGGTGACGACCCAGTTTACTGCCCGGATTGGGTTCGCTTGGGCAGCCCCAAGGGAGTCAAGATGACGGCGAGAAACCAGATGACCGGGCCACCGACCGTGCCGGCGTTGAGCGGCGCCACGCCAGGCACCACCTGCGCGAACAGATAGGCCAGATCGGCCACGCCGATCGCGAACAGGCCGATGAAGTAACCCAACCACGAGGCTTGGCGAAGAATCATCCAAGCCACAAACAAGCCCAGCACGCCATAGCCACCGACATCCAGGGTGAAATTGAGCAGCAACTGGCCATGCGCAAAGAGCGTGGCGGGATCGGTGGCGTGAACGAAAGCCGACCGAGGCACGGCACTGCCGCCCACCACCATGCCCCAGAGGCCGGTGGCGCCAGCCTTCAGGTACTGGGTCAGGCCTGCTGCCCCCACCCAGATGTGCAGCACGCTCCACAGCACAAAAAGCCAGCCGCCGATCTTGGCGGGCAGGCCCAGGGGCGAGGAAGAATTTGCGTTGTTCATAGGGGGCCTTTTGATAGAAGAGATCACATTCTCTTTATCCCTCCATGCTGAACAAAGGTGTCAAAATGGATTTAATTGATTCATTTTCGGGACAATTAGGCGATGGATGTTTTCAAGAACATGCAGCTGTTCGTGGCAGTTGCCAAATCGAAGAGCTTTCGCCGCGCGGGGGAGGAGCTGGACCTGCCAAGCTCCACGGTCTCACGCCGCATCGCCGAGCTGGAGCGCGAGGTCGGTCTGAGGCTGCTCAATCGCACCACGCGCCGGGTGGAACTCACCGACAGCGGGCTCCAGTACTTTGAAAACTGCCAACGCATCGTCGCCGAGGCAGAACTGGCCTACCGCGCACTCACGCAACTGCACGATGAGCCCCGAGGCCTGATCCGCGCGTCGGTCCCGGTGGATTTCAGCCTGACCTATCTCAGCCCCATCCTGGCCGAGTTCTCGCGCCTCTACCCCGCCATCGAATTCAACCTGGATCTGACGCCCACCCAGGCCGACCTGGTCGGTGACCCGGTGGACTTCGCGATCCGCATCGGCGCGCCGAAAGACCAGACCCTGATCGCACGACCGATCGCCAAGATCGACACGCTCCTGCTGGCCTCGCCCGCTTACCTGCATGAACGGGGCCACCCCCGACACCCGCAGGACTTGGTGAAGCATTCCTGCTTGCGCACGAAAGACGCCCCCTGGCAGCTGATGGACCGCCAGGGAAACAGCCATGTCATCGAGGTGAGCGGCACCTTCGTCGCTAACAATCCCGGGCTCCTGCTCCAACTCGCACTCGCGGGCCGGGGCATCATCCGAACCGCGCGGACATTGGTGCAACCGGATCTCGATGCGGGGCGGCTGGTTCATCTGCTAGCGCGCTGGTCATCTCCGCCAGTGGAGGTCTACGCCATCACCACCACACGCCTGCTGCCGGCCAAGGTTCGCCTGTTTCTGGAGTTTCTCGTGGCGCGTTTGGCGCAAGGGGCAGAGGCGACTGGGGCCACCCGGCAATGACAGGCCCAGGCGGGCTCAGGTCTGCAGCGTCTTTTCAACAGGCCGGTCAGCAAAGCGCATCGAGAAGTCCACCGACTCGATGTCCTTGATCAGGCCGCCCACCGAGATGCGGTCAACCCCGGTGGCAGCCAGCGCGGGCAGGGCTTCGAAGGTCACCCCGCCGGAAATTTCGAGGCTGCAGCGGCCCCCCGCCATCGCCACCGCCTCACGCATGGTGGGCAGGTCCATATTGTCCAGAAGCACCATGGTGACCCCTGCGTCCAGCGCCTCGCGCAGCTGGGTCAAGGTCTCCACTTCCACCTGAATGAAGGCCACCGGTTGCCGGCCCGCCAGGGCCTGCGCGGCGCGGAAGGCAGCGGTCAGGCCGCCGGCTGCAGCAATGTGGTTTTCCTTGATCAAGATGGCGTCATACAGGCCCATGCGGTGGTTCTGTCCGCCGCCGCAGCGCACCGCGTACTTCTCGGCGACGCGCAGACCCGGGATGGTCTTGCGGGTGTCCAGGATGGCGGCGCGGCTCCCCTGCACCGCCGCGACATAGCGGGCTGTCTTGGTCGCCACCGCGCTCAGCGTCTGCAAAAAGTTCAGGCAGCTGCGCTCGGCGGTGAGCAGCTCGCGGGCGGGGCCGGTGATCTCGACCACCTTGGCGCCCGGGGTGGTGAGGCCGCCGTCCTCAATCAGCCAGTGGAGCTTCGCGGTGGGTGCGAGTTGGTGCAGCACCTCGTCAACCCAGGGCCGACCGCAAACCATGGCCGCCTGCCGGCAGATGATGGTGGCGGTGGCCTGGCGGTCAGCGGGGATGAGAGAGGCGGTCAGATCGCCGCTGCCCACGTCCTCGTCGAGGGCGCGGCGCACGTCGGCCCGGATCTGGTCGGGCGAAGGGGTGGCTTGCATAAGGGGCAACAGGGGGCAACGGGGTCAACAGGGTCAACGAACGAGGCTCGCGCATTATCACTGTGCGCGGCTGCGTCCTTGCCCCTGCCCTTGCCCCTGCCCCTGCACTTGCCCTCTACCTGAACCCTCGGCGATCTTTGCGCAGCCAATGCGCGCATACTTCTTGCGTCGCGATTGGCTCCTGCTGATTCGCCTCCACCCGTTCACACCTACAGATTCACATGAGCTCACTCAACTTCATCGGCGGCGAAAAAGGCGGCGTCGGCAAATCGGTCGTCGCACGGGTTTTGGCCCAGTACTTCATCGACAACCAACGCCCTTTCATCGGCTTCGACACCGATCGCTCGCACACCACCTTCACCCGCTTCTACCAAGACTATGCGTCCCAGGTGATTGTGGACAGCTACGAGAGCTTGGACGCCATTGCCTTGGCGCTCGACGAGGCGGCCGGGGACACCAAACCCAGCGTCATCGTGGACATGGCCGCACAGACAGCCGCACCCGTGGCACGCTGGATTGAGGAGTCAGACCTCTTCTCCGTGATGGCCGATATGGGGATGAAGGTCAACCTGTGGCACGTGGCGGATGCAGGCAAGGATTCGGTGGATTTGCTGGACCACCTGGTCGCCACCTACGGCGCCGGACCGAACTACATCGTGGTCAAGAACCTGGGGCGAGGCACTGACTTTTCTCAGCTCGATCGTTCGGCCGCCTTGCAAAAGGCGCTGGATCTGGGCGCACAGGTCGTCAGCCTGGGCCAATTGCAGGAAAGCAGCATGCGCAAGATCGACCGCAAGGACGCAAGCTTCTGGGCCGCGGTCAACTTGACTTCCGGACCCGATGCCTTGGGCCTGCTCGAGCGCCAGCGCGCCAAACATTGGCTCAAGAAAACCTACGCCACCCTCGAGTCACTGCCCCTGTGAGTCAGGGCGGGGCCCAGGCCGGGCCCGCCTGAGTCGCCCGCTTCAGGCGGGGGCCCTTACGCCCCTCTTTGGCGCCCCTCCTTGAAGGCCCTTCACGCCGCCTTCAACTCCAATGGCCAGGGCGTGGGCTCGGGCACCGTCACGTTGAGCGGGCCGGGTACGGAAATCGAGCCGAAATCAGCCGGGCCAACGATTTCCAAGTACTCCATGTCGTGCGAGTAGTCGAACAGGTAGTGCACGACGCCAGGCCGCTGGTGCACGCAGTCGCCGGTGCCCACCAGTGTCACCTTGTCTTCGTACATGAAGCGCGCCCATCCCCGCACCATGATCACGATCTGAAACTCGGCCACGTGGTAGTGCCAGCCGGTACCGCCATCCGGCGGGTTCTGCGCCTTGACCAGGTGAGCCACCACGCGGCCATGGGTGGCATCTTTGACGCCCAGGTCACGGTAAAGAAAGAAGTCACGCAGGCCCCCCGGCAGATATTGGGTGTCCTTGGGCTTCACATGCGAAAACAGGGTGTTGGATTGCTTGATGCCGGCGTGCGCTTCCATGATTGACCTCCTTCGGGGTGGGACTAGAAATCCATGTCGAGCTCGTCGAGCTCCTCGGGCTCTTGCAAGGCGTCCGCCATCCACTGTTGCACCAGGGGCATCGCCATGATCGTGTCGCGGTAGCTGGCGCACAGCGGCGGCAGCGACACCGCATAGGTGGTGAAGCGGCTGGCCACAGGCGCAAACATCGCGTCGGCCAGCGTGGGTTTCTCCCCGAAAAGGTAGGGCCCTCCGTAGGTGCCCAGGCAATCGGTCCAGATTTCGATGATCCGGTCGATGTCCGCCTGCGCCTTTGACCACACCTTGAACGATTTGAGGCGTGCACGCATATTCATTGGAAGCGACGCGCGCATCGCGGAAAAGCCAGAGACCATCTCGCCGCAGATGGACCGACAGTGGGCACGCTGCACCGGATCGGACGGCAGCAGGCCCGCCTTTGGTGCTACTTCGTGCAGGTATTCACCGATGGCAAGCGTGTTCCAGACGCGAATTCCGCGGTGGGTCAGGCAAGGCACGAGGATGGATGGGGCCAGCAGCAGGAGCTCGGCGCGGGCATCGGGGGAATCCACATCGACCCTTTCCTCCTCAAAAGGAAGCCCGGCCATCTTGACCATCAGCCACCCCCGCAGTGACCAAGACGAATAATTCTTGCTGCTGATAGAGAGGCGCGCCCCCTCTGCACGCACGGCCGGTGAGACCGCCTTGGCCCGGGCGGATGCCTTCGCTGTGGGGCGTGCGCGTTGCGCGGCAGGACGCCTGGAGGTGCTTGAAATTCCATTCATGGTGCATGCCTCATGCTGAGACCTCTCGATGAAAAATCTCCGCAATTTCCATGCCGCCAGGCCATGACCAAGGGCACGGAATTTGCGTGAATGACGCCATGTATTACTTCGGCTACGAAGCTCTGGCGACCTCGACAAGACCGGTCCAGCAAGCTGCGGCCTGGTGGTCAGAGTGGGCGCTTGCGGCTCACAAGATACACAAGCTCCCCTCAGCGAGAGCGCTTGCCGCAGACCTGGAGGTCGTGGGTCTCACGGAACTGACCCACGAGAGGCCGAAGTTCGAATTTGACCCGGTTCCCAACGGGGCGGGTGAGGCGCAACCGGTGCTGCAGGAGGTGGTGCAGCGCACGCCCTTTGCGCACCTGTTGCGCTTTTGCCGGGCGGGCGCACATCAGCTACCCAAGGTGCTGCTCGTGGCCCCCATGTCTGGGCACTTCGCCACGCTGCTCAGTGGCACCGTGCAGACCCTGCTGCGTGACCACGAGGTCTATCTGACCGACTGGCTGAACGCGCGCGACATTCCTCTGGCGCAGGGCCGCTTTGGGCTGGCCGAGTATGTGCAGCACCTCGTCGACTTCATGCACCACCTGGGCCCGGGCGCCCACATGATGGGCGTGTGCCAGCCCACAGTGGCCTGCCTCGCCGCCACGGCATTGATGGCCGAAGACGACGACGCCTGTCAGCCCGCCAGCCTGATCCTGCTGGCAGGACCGATCGACACGCGCCAAAGCCCAACCCGCGTCAATACGCTGGCCAAGGAGAAGTCGATTGAATGGTTTGACCAAAACCTGGTCAGCACCGTCCCTTGGCCAAGCCGCGGGGCTGGGCGGCGCGTCTACCCCGGCGTGATGCAGCTCACCGCCTTCATGAGCATGAACCGCGACCGCCACATGCAGGCATTTCGGCAGATGCGAGAACTACGCGCCAGCGGAGAAGACGCCCGCGCAGACGCCATCTACGACTTCTACCGTGAGTATTTCGCGGTGATGGACTTGCCCGCAGAGTTCTACCTCGAGACCGTGCAGCGCATCTTCCAGGACCACGAACTGCCACGGGGCGTGCTGCACCTGAACGGCCGGCGCGTGGACTGCTCGGCGATCCGTAAGCCCTTCCTCCTCACGATCGAGGGCGAGCGTGACGACATCTGCGGCATAGGCCAAACCCTCGCCGCGCAGGATCTGTGCACTCGCATGCCGGGGTACAAGAAGTCGCATCACCTGCAAGCCGGCGTCGGGCACTACGGGGTTTTCAACGGCAAGCGCTGGGATCGGCGCATCTACCCCGTGGTGCGTGAGTTCATTCAGGCCACCGCCTGAACGGGAGTCGTGTGGCAAGGCCTTAGCGGTCTTGGCCCGAGGCATCGTGGCCCATGGCCCGGCGCCAACCCATGTCACGGCGCACGACCACCGGCTTGCCGCCGAGGCGCTGCTTGCACATCCAGTGCGCCAGCGCAGAGTCGAGGTAGTCGGCATGGCCGGGAAACCAACGGGCCAGTTCCAGGGCCAGACGGCGGCAAACCGCGCTCTCGCCCTGGGCGAGGCGCTGGCGTACCCCGCGCACAGATTCGAGCACGGCTGCATGCTCGTTGACATGGCACTCGCGGGCCGGGAACTCGGTTTCCTCCATCCAGCGATCCTCTTGGCCAAAGTGCGCGAGCACATGGGCCTCCAAGGCGTCAAGGGCCGCCGGGAGGTCGGCGTCGGCGGCCTGCTGCAGTGCGCTCACGCACTGAACGAACTCCTGGTGAACACCGTCCATAGGCCCGTAGCCCAGGAGCAGGCCGTCATGCCAGGCGAGCGTCTCGTTCCCTGACAAAACCTCTTGCGCGCCGGGATTCGCCACTCACTCGGCCTTCAGGTCGGCTTCCTTGCCGGCCTTGGCCATCGCCTGGTTCTCGCGATCGATTTCGCGGCGATAGGTGTCCGGGCTGCCACCCACACCCATGATGCCGGCGGCAGTGAGCTTTTCGATCACGTCGGGCTGTTGCACCGCCCAGGCGATCTCGTCGGCCAGGCGCTTGATGGCCTCGGGCGCAGTGCCGGCCCGGGCGAGCGCACCGATCGTGACCGAGAAGTCAAAGCCCGGGATCAACTCGGCGATCGCCGGAACATCGGGCACCTGCGGGGAGCGCTTGCTGTCGTTGCTACCGACCAGCACCACCTGCCCCGATTTCACGAAGCCGACCATCGAGGGCAAGGCCGCGAACAAGAAGTCGACCTGCCCGCCTAGCAGCGCCGGCACCGACTGGCCTGAGCCGCGAAAGGGGACATGGCGGATGTCCAGCTTGAGGTCGGCCTTGAGCGCCTCCATGGTGAGGTGATGGGTGCTGCCGATGCCCGAGGAGCCGTAGGTATAGGTGCCAGGTGCGGCCTTGGCTTTGTCTGCAAAGTCCTTGAGGCTCTTCACGCCAGTCTTGGGATGGGCCACCAGAAACAGCGGCGAGCGCGCAATCAGGGACACCGGCAGAAGGTCCCGGCCCACGGCGTAGGAAGCCGATTTGTTCAGGAGCGGGGTGATCGACAGCATGGAGCCGTCCGACACGATGAAGGCATGGCTGTCATTCGCACCCGAGACCAGGCTCTGGTAGGCCACGACGCCGTTGCCACCCGCCTTGTTGTCCACCACCACCGACTGGCCCATGCGCTCTGTGAGCTTCTGGGCAACGATTCGGGCGACGGAGTCCGGCAAACCGCCCGCGGCATAGGGGACGATGAACTTGACTGGCTTGCTGGGCCAACTCTGGGCGAGGCCGGCCAGGGGCAATGCAGCCAGTGCGAGGCTCAGGATTGCCAGGGTTCTGCGTTTCATGACTGTCTCCGGGTTTGTGAGGATGTATTTTCTTAGTGGGCTAAGATAATTCGATTTTTCAGAGCACTCCGCCCCTTGTCAAGCGTGCTAACCCCGCCACCCGATCGCCTTCCATGACCCTTTCTCCCCCTCTGCGTCCCCTGCGGGTCACTCGCAAAAATCCGATCGCGCGCGACATCCATCTGCTTGAACTTCAGGATCCCTCCGGGGCGATCTTGCCGGCCTTCTCGGCCGGCGCTCACCTGCCAGTACAAGTTCCGACGGGCGCGATGCGCCACTACTCGATGTGCGGCGATCCGCAGGAGGCAGGGACCTACCAGATCGCCGTCAAGCGCGAGGCCACAGGCCGAGGGGGCTCGATCAGCCTGATTGACGGCGTGCATGCGGGCAACACGCTGATGGTGGGCGAGCCGGACAACCAGTTTGCCCTCAGCGACAAGGCCCGCAGCTTCATCCTGATCGCAGGCGGGATTGGCGTCACCCCGATGCTGGCGATGATCCATCAGCTGCGCGCCGAGGGCCGGCGCCCCTTCAAGCTCTACTACCTGGCGCGCGACCCCGAATCGACGGCCTTTCTGGAAACGCTGGGCGCG
>CANFQF010000024.1 GCA_947449025.1 Comamonadaceae bacterium | reverse complement strand
GTCAGCTCCATCGAGGCCAGGTACTCGAAGCCCAGGCGCAGGACGCCCAGGCTCAGTTTGTAGGCCGGGCTGTCGGGGACGCGCTCGACAAAACCCATTTGTTCCAGCGTGTGCAGCAAGCGGAAGACGGAGGCGCGTGGCACGGCGAGCCGGCGCGAAAGCTCGGCACCGGTGAGCTCGCGCTCGCTGCGGGTGAAGCAGGCCAGCAGCTGCAGGCCACGGGCCAGGCCGGGTACCAGATAGCGCTCGTCGGTGGCGGCTTCCGCGGGGGCAGTCGTCGAAGGCATCTTGGCAACCATGTTCATTTCAGCAGCGCGTTGACCGCGTCGGGGCCTTCGAGTGCGCACACATGGCCCACGGGTCCTAGCGACACGTAGGGCGCGTGGGCGCCGCCCGCCAAGGCTTCGCAGCCTGCGGGTGGGGTGATGGTGTCGGCGGCACCACTGGCCACCACGAGGGGGGCCTTCACCGCTGAAAGCAGGCCGGCCAGGTCGGCTTCCGCCAGCAGGTGGGTGGCCTGGGTGTAGCCGGCGGGGATGACCTGGGCCATGGTGGCCTGCACATAGGCGAGCAAGGCACGGGCATGGCCAGAGGCCGGCGAAGCGGGCGCCCCGCCTGCACGGACATCTGCCTGTGCGGCTTGCGCAGTTTGCGCGGACAACATGGCCGCGCCTCGTTTGGCGGCCATGCCTGCCGGGCCCAAAGTCTCGAGGTTGTGAAGACGATCGTGCCGCTTGGCCTCCCGCACCTCGGGCGTTGCCAATCCGTAGCCGCCAGCGGGTGAGAGCAGCACCAGACGCGTCACGCGCGCGGGCTGCAGGCCGGCGGCGGACGCCGCCATGATCGCGCCCAGCGAATGGCCCACGAGCGTCACCGGTGCCGTGACGCCCAAGGCGTCGAGCCAGGCCCAGACACGCGCGCCGTAGTCCTGGGCCTGCGGCCTGGCCTCGGGCACTGGCGCGCTGGCGCCGTAGCCCGGCGCGTCCCAGGCCAGCACCTCGCGCGCATCGCCGAAGGCCTCGAGTTGGCGCACCCAGCTGCCCGAGCCCGAGCCGATGCCGTGCAGCAGCACCAGCGGTGTCTGGCCGGCGGTTCTCGCGTGGCTTTCGCCGGGCCCGGCTCGTCGAAAGCCGATGCCGCCGCCGCCTGTGTCGACGACCTGGGGCGCAAAGCGCTGCGCGAGCGAGGAGAGATCGGTCGGGTCCATGCGGATGCCGGAACTGGGGCGGTAGGTGGGCGGTGGCGCGTGCGCGCTCAGCGCTTATCGCGCTTGATCTTGGCCAGCGGCGAGTCGGGCGGGTAGACCGGGGTGATGGGCTTGGGCGAACCCAGCATCACGCACATGAGCGCGTCTTCGTCGCCGACGTTGCGCTCCTCGCGGTACACCCCTGGGGGCACCGAAATCAGGTCACGCTCGCCGAGCACCGCTTCCCAGCGCTGACCGTCCTTCTCGCAGACGACCATCATTTCCCCGCGGATCACGAAGAAGATTTCTTCCACGTCGTAGTGGATATGGGACGGGCCGATGTTGCCGGCCGGAATCACCATGGTGGAGAAGGTGAAGTGGCCCGAGGGCACGGTGTTGCTGTCTTTGGACACGCCGGTGCCGCCGGTGCCCACGTAGCGCATCTGCGCGCGGCGGTACTTCGGGTCGAAGTCGGCCTGGAACTTGAGCGCGTCCCAGTCGTAGCTGCGGGTGGACTTGCGGGCCACCCGGCCCTCCATCCAGTCGGCGAAGGACTGGCCGGGCGCCTGCATCATGGCGGTCTGGATATCGGCCTCTGACGGGGCGGCGGTGTCCAGCAGGCCGCGCTCATTGAAGACGGGTTGGTTGGCTGCGTTGTTCATGGTGTTGCTTGCAAGGGTTTGAAATTCATTTCATGACGAAGCCGCCGTTGACCGGCAGCACCTGGCCCGTGATGTAGCCGCTGCCCTCGGACAGCAGGAACAGCACCGGGCCGGTGAGGTCATCCGGGACCTGCGGCCGCTGCATGGCGCGGCCGTCGTGGTAGTACTGGTGTCGCGCCTCAGGCACGTATTCGGTGGCTTCCACCAGGGTCAGGCCCGGCGCGATGGCGTTCACGGTGATGCCGTCGGCACCCATCTCGCGCGCCATGGCATGGGTCATGGCCATCACCGCGCCCTTGCTGGCCACATAGGCCATCAGGCGCGGCGCGCCCCACAGCGCGGTGTCGGAGGCGAGGTTCACCACCCGGCCACGGCCCGAGGCCTTGAGCCAGGGGCGCGCGGCGACGGTGGTCAGCCAGGTGCCGCGCACATTGACCGCCATCACGCTGTCCCAGGTCTCGAGCGCGATCTCCTCCATCGGCTTGCCGCCGGAGTTGGTGATGGCGCCGTTGTTCACCAGGCCGTCGATGCCGCCAAGCCACTCGGCGGCAGCTTGTGTCGCCGCCTTGATCGCGGCCGGGTCGGCCAGGTCCATCGCAAAGTAGGCGGCGCATTGCGGCCGCGTCTCGCACAACTCGCGCGTGAGCGCTTCTCCGCGTTCGTGCAGCAGGTCGCCAAACGCCACCCGGGCGCCGGCGTCGACGCAGGCGCGCACGAAGGCCTCGCCCAGGCCGCGGGCACCGCCGGTGACCAGGATGCGCGCGCCAGCAAGGGAGATTTCTGGTGTCATGGGACGGCCCTCATTGCATCCGGGTCGCAGCCTGGGGCAGGTAGTGCAGCACCCGCGCCTCGGCCAGCACTACCGCGTAATAGGCCAGGATGCCGATCACGGTGAGCGCTCCGATCACCACGAACACGGCTGCGGTATTGCCCTGACCCTCGAAGAAGACCAGCAGGTAGCCCAGGCCCATATTGCCGCCCACCAGCTCGCCCACCACCACGCCGATCACCGCCAGTGTGCTGGCGATGCGCAGGCCCGAGAACAGGGCCGGCATGGTGGTCGGGTACTCCACCATCCGGAAGATCTGCAGCCGGGTGGCCGAGAAGGAGCGCGCCAGATTGACCAGGTCATGGTCCATGGTGCGCATCGCCGAGAGCACGTTGATCAGGACCGGAAAGAACACGATCAGCACCGCGACCAGGATCTTGGGGTACATGGTGTATCCCAGCCACATCACGAACAGGGGCGCAAACGCCACCTTGGGCGCAATCTGCAGTGCCAGCAGGTAGGGCGAGAGCACCGCCTCGACCCGGGGCGACAGGCCCAGGGCGTAGCCAATCATCGCGCCCAGCAGGGAGCCCAGCACGAAGCCGATCACCACCTCGGCCGCGGTGATGCCGGCATGGAACATCAGACGCTCGACCTCCCAGATGCGCCGGGCCTCGGTCACCACCTTGGACAAGTGGGGCAGGACGAAGTCGGGCACGCCCATCATCCCCGGGCCCCATTGCCAGGCGGCCAGGAAGATGACGAGGACGGCAAGGCTCCAGAGCGCCGTGCTGTGGCGGCGCAGAAGATCGGTCATGGCGTGGTCCGGGTCGGATCGGGCACGGCCCCAGCGCGGGCGGTCTTCACACCGCTCACGCCAGGCACGCGCCGTGGCCGCTTATTTGAGGTTGGCGACGAACTGGTTGGTGTAGAGGTCCTTGAGCGGCACGGCGCTGGGCACGACGCCGTTGCTCACATAGAACGTCTGCAGGTCAGCCAGGCGCGGCTCGTCCATCGCGCCCGGTTGCTTTTGCTTAGCGTAGACGTACTTGTTGTACATCTCGAACATCAGCTGGATCGAGGCTTCCTTGCCCTTGTGCACCGGAACTGCCTGCACGTAGGCGACCGAGGCGGCCTTGGGGTCGGCCATGATGTCCTTCATGCCCTTGACGGTGGCGCGCACCAGCTTTTGCACCAATTGCGGGTTCTTCTGAATGGTCTCGTCGGACACCAAGATGGCCTGGGCCATGCTCTTGAAGAAGACATCGGCCGGCAGGATGTCGACCTTGGCGCCCGCCTCCATGGCGTTCACCGTCCAGTCGGGCGTCGAGGCCATGCCGGAAGCCTTCTTCTCGGCGAACAGCTGCCAGACGCCGGTGGGGCCGGCGGCCTGGATGTTGACGTCGTTCTTGGTCAGGCCGCCCTTGGACAGCATGCCCAGGAGCGCGTAGTAGGTGGTGTCGGTATAGGCCAGCACCGTCACCGTCTTGCCCTTGAGCTCGCGCGGCGACTCGATGCGCTCCTCCTTGTGGGTGACCAGCTGCATCAGCGAGCCACCGCCCATCACGGCCACCGCCTTGACCGGAATGCCCTGCGCGCGGGCGATGATGGGCGTGTCGCCCAGTGCGCCGCCGATCACCGCGTTGCCCGCGCCGACCTGCTTGGCCACGTCGACCCCGCCGCGGCCGGTGACGAAGTTGACCTTCAGGCCCTCCTGCTCGTAATAGCCCTTGGCCTGGGCCAGCATCCAGGGGCCGAAGGCCGGCAGGTTGCCCGGGGCGGGCAGCAGATAGGTGATCTCCTGCAGCGGTGCCTTCTGGGCCAGGGCCGGCGCGCCAAAGGCGGCGGCGGCCAGGGTGACCAGGGCGACACGCCGGCTGGCGCGCAGGGAACGGGCGAGGGTGTGGGGCAGGCTCATGAGGACTCTCCGTGAAGGGATGGCTGCGGGGTGGGTTGTGAAAGGGATCGAGATCGGGGGTGGGGTGAAGGGGGGCGCGCCCGGATGCGGCTGGCTCAGTGAACCTCGGCCTGTGCGTCGAGCTTGAGCAGCTCCATCAGCCGTGACACGTAGTCACCCACGGCGGGGTGCTTGCGGCGCTGCATCGGGTTGTCACGGTCGGCAATGTCCACCGTGATTTCCTCGATGATGGTGCCGGGCCGCTCGCTCATGACCAGAATGCGGTCGGACAGGGCCACCGCCTCGGCGAGGTCGTGGGTGATGAACAGGACCGTCTTGCCTTCTTTGGCCACGGTACGGGCCAGGTCCTGCTGCAGGATCATCTTGGTCTGCGCGTCCAGGGCCGAAAAGGGTTCGTCCATCAGCAGCACCAGCGGATCGACCGCCAGCGTGCGGGCCAGGGCGGCGCGCTGACGCATGCCACCCGAGAGCTGGTGCGGGTAGTTCTCGCCAAAGCCTTGCAGGTGGCACTGGGCCAGCAGCCGCTGCGAAATGGCGCGGCGCTCGGCGGCGGCCACGCCGCGCAGCTCCAGGCCAAAGGCTACGTTCTCGGCGATGGTGCGCCAGGGCATGAGCAGGTCTTTTTGCAGCATGAAGGCCACATGCTTGTTGGGGCCGGTCACCACCTCGCCCGCCACCCGCACCGTGCCTGCCGAGGGCCGGGCCAGGCCGGCGCCCATATTGAGCAGCGTGCTCTTGCCGCAGCCGGAGGGGCCGATGAGGGAGACCACTTCACCGGGCTGGATGGCCAGGTTGACGTCGCGCGCAGCCAAGACCTCGGCGGCACGGCCACGGGCGGGGAAACGCTTGTCCACACCGATGAACTCGATGGCGGGCACGCCCGCCTTGACCGCTTCGCCCATTGTTTGACCTTCTCTTGATCTTTCCGTGACCGTCCCTCGGCCTCGCGTGGCCCCGCCAGCCCGGGGACAGTGATTCACGGCAGGTGCGTTTAATTAGTGAAACGCTGATTCATTAACGTAACAAGCGCATTCTGCACATGATGAGCAGCTTCGGCCAGTACCTGAGCGATACCCTGGGGAATCCGCAGGGGCCTGCCTATACTGGGTCGCTGTAGCGCAGCACACCGCCATGAAAGTTGTTCACCTCCATCGCTGGTCCGAGTTTGTTGGCCATACCCAGGCCCTGGAGGGCTGGGCCTTCCGTGGCCAGACCTCGACCCAGTGGCCCTTGGTCAGCACCCTGACCCGCCGGCTGCAGACCTTCAGCCCAGACCCGAGCCTCTGGCCACTGCGCGAGGCGCGCGCCATGCGCATCTTCCGTCGCAAGGCCCATATCCATTTGCCCGACACCACGGCCTTGGACGACGAGCTGCGCTGCCTGGCCATGATGCAGCACCACGGCGCGGCCACCCGGCTGCTCGATTTCAGCAAATCGCCTTTTGTTGCGGCCTTCTTCGCCTTGGAGGGCGCGCGCGAGGAGGTCTGCGTCTACGCGCTCAACACCCCGGCGCTGTGGAACCTGGCGCCCGCCTTCGACCCGACGCTGACCCGCCACCAGATCGACCCGCGCATCCCCGGTAATTTCGACCGCTACTTTGCCGGCAACCAGCTGCCGATGCTGTGGTTCGGCGAACCCTCGCAAATGGACCACCGCCTGGCGGCGCAGTCAGGCCTGTTCGTGGTGCCCGGGGTGTTGGACCAATCGCTGGACCAGATCCTCCAGGGCTATGGCGGCACCGAGGAGTTGCTGCACCAGTTTGTCCTCTCGCCGGACATGCGCAAGGAGGCGATGCATGCCCTCTACCGCATGAACGTGACCTATGCCACGCTCTTTCCCGACCTCGATGGCCTGGGTCGTTCGCTGGGCTACGAGCTGGAGGCGATCTGGGAGCGGTTGGTGGAGGACTACCAGCGGGACAACATCAATCCGGCTTGATCTTGGCCTTTTGGACCACGGCGGTCCACTTGACCACTTCGGTCTTCACCAGCTGACCGAACTGCTCGGGCGTGCTGGTGTCGACGTCAGCGCCTTGGTCCTCGATGCGCTTCATCGTGTCCTTGTCGGTAAGCACCTGATTGAGCAGCTTGTTCAATTGGTCCACCACCGCCTTGGGGGTCTTGGCTGGCGCAAAGATGCCATACCACTGCTGCACCTCGACCCCGTCAATGCCCATCTCCTTGAGGGTAGGCACGTTGGGTAACTGGGTCGACCGCTTGGGGCCGGCGATTGCCAGGGCCTTGAGCTTGTCGGCCTTCACATGCGGCAGCGCGCTGAAGAAGCTCGGGAACATGACCTGCGTCTGCCCGGCGATGGTGTCAGTCAGAGCCGGGGCCGAGCCCTTGTAGGGAACGCCCAGCATGCTCACCCCGGCACTCAGGTTGAAAAGCTCCGCGGCAAAGTGCGGCGCGGTGCCATTGCCGGCACTCGCATAAGCGTAGCGCTCGGGCTTGGCCTTGAGCTGCGCCACCAGGTCCTTGACGTCCTTGATGGCGGAGCCGGGGTGGGCCACCATCAACGTGGGCGAATAGCCTACCAGGCCGACCGGCGCGAAGTCGGTCACCGGGTCGTAGCGCAGCTTTTGCAGCGCCGGGCTCATCGCGTGGGTGGCGATGTAGCCAAACATCAAGGTGTGGCCATCGGCCGGAGCGCGCGCCACGAACTCGGAGGCGATGGCACCGTTGGCGCCGGCCTTGTTGTCCACCACCACGGTCTGGCCGAGCAAGGGGCCGAGCTTTTGCGCAATGATGCGTGCCATCGCGTCGTTGCCGCCGCCAGGCGCGGTGGGGACGACGAGGGTCACGGTCTTGTCGGGAAAGGCGGCCTGCGCGCTCGGCGCGAGAAAGGCGATGGCGGCGGCCAGTGCAGTTGCCAGCAGTCGGCGGTTCATGAGTCGGTCTCCTTGTTTGGGTGGTGCGCCCGTGGGGGCGGGTTCAGGCCAGGGCGTAGGCGGGCACGGTGAGCCGCCCTTCCAGAATCTTTCGTGCCGAGCGAATCAGGGCGGCGCGCTGGATGCGGGCCTCCAAGCCGTCGCCTTCCACGCACACTTCGACGCCGATGCGGCCCTGCGGGTGCAGCACGGACACGGGCCGCACGCCCGGGCGCAGGCCCTGGCCGCTGGCGACGGTGCCCGGCAGCGAGAAAGCGGTGGCCACGCCAATGGCGCCGGTCACTGCATGCGCGCTATGGCAGCGGCGCGGGGTGAAGTAGCGCGAGGTGATGCTGTCTGCGTCATTGCCTTCGCTCACGATCACCGGCTTGGGCACCACGCTGTTCGACACGTCGCCCAGGCCCATACGCTCACCCGCGAGGCGACGAACCCGCTCGATGCGTTCGAGCAAGGCGGTGTTGGCGTCGAGCTCGGCGGGCGTTTCGCGGCCCGTGAGGCCCAGGTCGGCGGCGCGCAGCATCACCAGCGGCATCGCGGCGTCGATGCAGGTCACCGCCAAGCCGTCGATCAGGTCGATGCGCTGGCCGGTCGGGAAGAGTGAGCCGGTCACCGCGCCCCAGGCATCCAGGAAGTTCAGCCGGATCGGCGCAGCGGCGCCGGGAACGCCGTCGATCACCGTGTCGCCCTCGTACTGCACCCGGCCGCCGGGCGTGAGCACGGTCACCTCGATGCGCGAGCCGGTGTTGACGTTGTAGACCCGCACCGTGGTCTGGCCGTCGCGGGCCTTGACCAGGCCCTGTTCGATCGCAAAGGGCGCCACGCCCGAGAGCATGTTGCCGCAGTTGGGCCGGGTGTCGACGCTGCGCTCGGCCACCCCGACCTGGACGAACAGGTAATCCACATCGCAATCGGCCTGGGTCGATCGCGAAACGATGGCCACCTTGTTGGTCAGCGTGCTGCTGCCGCCGATGCCGTCGAGTGCCAGCAGGTCGCTAGCACCGATGGCGCCCACCAGCACCTTGTCGCGCTCTTGCTCGTCTTCGGGCAGCCATTCGCGCAGGAAGAAGGGTCCGCGCGATGTTCCGGCGCGCATCAGGACGCAGGGCAGTTCTTGGGTTTGCATGGGAGTGGATGATCGGCAGGCCGAGGCGATTTGTGAATTGCATCTTTCGCAGTGATTGATCCAAAATGCACATCAATCGAAAGGAGCCCCCGATGGCAATCAACTTCGACCTCAACGACCTGCTGGCTTTTCGGGCGGTGGCCGAGCTTTCCAACTTCCGCAAGGCGGCCGAGTCGGTGCACCTGTCGCAGCCAGCCTTCAGTCGGCGCATCGACAAGCTCGAGCAGGCCCTGGGCGTGCGGCTGCTCGAACGCAGCACCCGCCGGGTGAGCCTCACCACCGTGGGCCGTGACTTCGAGCGCAAGGTGCGCGAGTTGCTGGACGAACTCGACACCACCTTGCTGTCCATCCGCGGCGTAGCCGCCACCCGCATGGGCGAGGTGACGGTGGCCTGCGTGCCCTCCACCGTGAACTACTACCTCACCGAGGTGCTGCACCGCTATCACGCCAAGCACCCCAAGGTCCGTGTGAAGGTGCTCGACGCCGGTGCCAACGAGGTGCTGGCCGCAGTGGCACGCGGCGAGGCCGACTTCGGCATCAACTTCATGGGTGCGCAAGAAGGCGAGCTTGAATTCAAGCCCCTGGTCGAGGAGCGCTTCGTGGTCGCCTGCCGGCGTGACCACCCGATCGCCCGCATGCGGAATGTGAAGTGGTCGCAGCTGGCCAGCCACGACCTGATCTCGGTCAACCGCTCGTCTGGCAACCGCTTGCTGCTGGATCAGGCCCTGGCCGGTGTCGCTGTCGGACAGGCCGGTATTTACGAAACCCTCCATGTGACCACCGCCCTGGGGCTGGTCGAAGCCGGCCTGGGCGTGGCCGCCGTGCCCTCGATGGCCATGCCACGGCGCGATCACCCCTTGCTGGTGAGCGTGCCTTTGGTAGAGCCGGTGGTGAGGCGCAAGGTGGGCTTGATCAAGCGCCGGGGTCGACCCTTGCCGGCATCGGCGCAGCAGCTGTATGACCTCTTCGGGGCGTTCAAGGGCGGACGGCGCGGGTCGGCGCGCACATGAAAACCCTGCGGCTACCGGAGTGTGACGAGATCAACGCGCTCCATCCCCGTGAATGCCTGTGGGGGCAGGAAAAGGGCGGTGCTTGACGGCCTCCATTAGCCCGCCAGGAGCTTTTCCTCGGCCAGCGCCAGCGCCTCGGCCGCGCCACTGAGCACCAAGGTGTCGCCCCCTAAAAGGCGAAGCTCGTCGCTCACCGCCACTGTTTTGCCGTCGTTGCGCCGCAGGCTCATGAGCCGCACGCCCATCGCATGCAGCGCCAGATCGCCCAGAGGTCGGCCCGCCGCCCGAGCGCCGATCGGCAGGGTGACTGTGCCCAGACGCTCGCCGCCGTCGCCCTCGGGGTCGTCGGCGCCGTGGAAGTAGCCGCGCAGCAGGTTGTAGCGGGCGTCGCGCTGCTCCTGCACCAGGCGTATCACCCGGCGCATCGGCACGCCCACCAGGGCCAGCGCGTGACTGGCCAGCATGAGTGAGCCCTCCACCGCCTCGGGCACCACCTCGGTGGCACCGGCGGCGCGCAGCTTTTCAAGCTCGCGGTCGTCTTGGGTGCGCACGATCACCGGCACCTGCGGGGCGTGCGAACGCGAGACGTCGAGCACCTTGAGCGCGCCAGGCAGGTCGAGGTAGGTCACCACCACCGCGCTGGCCCGCGCCAGACCGGCGGCCATCAGGGCCTGCAGGCGCGCCGCGTCGCCAAAAACCACCGAGTCGCCCGCCGCTGCGGCCTGGCGCACCCGGTCCGGGTCCAGGTCGAGGGCAATGTAGGGAATGTTCTCCCGGTCCAGCATGCGCCCCAGGTTCTGTCCGCAACGGCCATAGCCGCAGATGATCACGTGCTTGTTGCGGCTGATCGAGCGCCGGGCAATGCTCGTCATTTGCAGCGACTGCTGCAACCACTCGCTGGCGACCAGCTTCATCACCAGCCAATTGCTGGCCATCAGGATGAAGGGCGTTGCCAACATGGACAGCACCATGCTGGCCAGGATCGGGTTGAACAGGGCCGGTGGCAGCAAACCTTTGCCCTTGGCTAGCGTGAGCAGCACGATACCGAACTCACCGGCCTGTGCCAGGTACAGGCCGGTGCGCAGTGACACGCCCGCGGATGCGCCCAGGCCACGCGCCAGGGCGGTGACCAGCGCCAACTTGAACAGCACAGGCAGGGTGAGCAGCACCAGCACCAGACCCCAGCGGTCGGCCACCCAATGCCAGTCGAGCATCATGCCGATGGTGATGAAAAACAGCCCCAGCAGCACGTCGTGGAAGGGCCGGATGTCGGTCTCCACCTTGTGCTTGTACTCGGTCTCAGCGATCAAGATGCCGGCGATGAAGGCGCCCAAAGCCAGCGACAGACCGGCCATCTCGGTGAGCCAGGCCAGGCCCAGGGTGACCAGCAGCAGGTTGAGGATGAACAACTCCTCGCTCTTGCGCCGCGCCACCAGAGTCAGCCACCAGCGCATCGCCCGCTGGCCGCCCACCAGCAGCAGCGTCACCAAGACTGTGGCCTTGACCGTGGCCAGGAGCAGTTCGCGCAGCAGGGCCTCGGGCGGACTGCCCAGCGCCGGGATGAGGACCAGCAGCGGCACCACCGCCAGGTCCTGGAACAGCAGCACGCCGACCACCCGCTTGCCGTGTTCGGACTCGAGCTCGAGCCGTTCGGCCATCAGCTTGATCACCATCGCCGTACTGCTCATGGCCAGCGCACCGCCTAGGGCCAGTGCGGTCTGCCAGTTCACCTGCCAGGGTGCCGGTGCGAACCGGGCCAGCACCAGCAGGCCGCCGGTGGCCAGGCCGACGGTCAGCGCCACCTGCGCCAGACCCAGCCCGAAGACATGCCGGCGCATCGCCCGCAGCTTGTGCAGGTTGAACTCCAGCCCGATGACGAACATGAGGAAGACAACCCCGAACTCGCCCAGGTAGCGCAAGGCGTCGTCGTGTTCGCCCCGGCCCAGGCCCAGTGCGCTGGGGCCGATGGCCACGCCCACCACCAGATAGCCCAGCATCGGAGGCAGCTTGAGTGATCGGCAGGCCACCACGCCCAGCACGGCGGCCAGCAGATAGGCCAGCGTGAGTTCGAGGGTGGTCATGCTTTCATCCTAAGGCACCGGCGCGTCCGTGGGGGCGCCTGCTTAGAATCTCCGTATGAACCCCCCCGAAGCCTCTCGTCAGGCGCTGCAGCCTGCGCGCGTTCTGCAACTGGCGCAGGACACCTTCGACATCGAGGCGGCGGCGGTTCTGGGCCTCAAGGGGCGCGTCGGGCCCAGCTTTGTGGAGGCGGTACAGGCCATGCTCGCCGTCCGCGGCCGGGTGGTCGTCACCGGCATGGGCAAGAGCGGCCATGTGGGCCGAAAAATCGCCGCCACCTTGGCCTCCACCGGTACCCCCGCCATGTTTGTCCATCCGGGCGAGGCCAGCCATGGCGACCTCGGCATGATCAAGCCGGTCGACTTGGTGCTGGCCATCTCCAACGGCGGCGAAAGCGACGAGATCAGCGCCATCTTGCCGGTCCTCAAGCGCCAGGGCGTCCCCCTGGTGGCCATGACCGGCAACCCGCAGTCCACCCTGGCCCGCCACGCCGACATCCTTCTCGACAGTGGTGTCGAGAAGGAGGCCTGTCCCCTGAACCTCGCGCCGACGGCCAGCACCACCGCGCAGCTCGCTCTGGGCGACGCGCTGGCGGTGGCCCTGCTGGATGCACGCGGGTTCAGGCCCGAGGACTTTGCCCGCTCGCATCCCGGCGGGGCGCTGGGCCGCCAGCTCCTGACCCATGTGGCCGACGTGATGCGCTCGGGCGACCAGGTGCCCCGGGTCGGCCCCGAGGCGGGCTTCAGCGACCTGATGCGCGAAATGAGTGCCAAGGGCCTGGGGGCCTCGGCCATTGCCGACGCCGAGGGCCGGGTGCTGGGCATCTTCACCGACGGCGACCTGCGCCGGCTGGTGGAAAAAGGGGGCGACCTGCGCAGCCTGCGCGCGGCAGACGTTATGCACCCCAGCCCCCACACCATCCGCTCGGGCCTGCTGGCGGTCGAGGCGGCCGAAGCGATGGAGCGTCACCGCATCACCAGCATCCTGGTGGTCGACGAAGACGGCCGCCTCTGCGGCGCCCTCAACAGCAACGACCTGATGCGGGCCAAGGTCATCTGACCGCCCATCTGACCCCCCTTTTGCGCCGCCCCGACCCGGTCCCCTCCGCCATGTCCGCCCCTGAATTGCCTGCCATGCGCGATCTCGCCTCTCCGGCCCTGAACTTTTCTCCCGAGCTGTTGCTGGCAGCCCAGGCGGTGCGGGTCGCTTTTTTCGATGTCGACGGGGTGTTCACCGACGGCGGGCTTTACCTGTCCGATCAGGGCGAGACCCTCAAGCGCTTTCACATCCTCGACGGCCTGGGCGTCAAGCTGCTGCAGCGCGGCGGCATCACCCCGGTGGTGATCACCGGCCGCGACTCCCTGCCCCTGCGGTCCCGCCTGGCGTCTCTCGGCATTCGCCATGTTCATTACGGCACCGAGGACAAGGCCCCGGCCGCCGAGCGCAGCCTGGCGTCACTGGGCCTGTCCTGGTCCCAGGCTGCGGCCATCGGCGACGACTGGCCCGACCTGCCGGTGCTCACACGCTGCGCCTTCCCGGTGGCACCGGCGCAGGCCCATGCCGAGGTGCGGGCCCGCGCCCGCTATGTCACCCAGGCGGCGGGCGGCGCAGGCGCGGTGCGCGAGTTCTGCGACCTGCTGCTGGTGGCCGGTGGCCACTATGCGGGGCTGCTGGAGTCCTACCGGTGACGCCCAGCGCCGCTTCGCGCCGCCTGCTGCAGTCGGCCCTGGCCATTCGGCGCGGCTGGGACCGGGTCTCGGCCTATCTGCCGCTGGCGCTCATGGCCTTGTTGGCCCTGGTCACTTACCTGCTGGCCCGGCAGACGCCGGGCCTGTCCGGTCCGCAGGCGCCCGCTGCCCCAAGCAGCGATCCGGACTATTTCCTGCGCGGCTTTTCCATCAAGAATTTCGATGAGCAGGGGCGCCTCAAGAGCGAGGTGTTCGGCCAGGCGGGCCGGCATTTCCCCGACCGCGACGTTCTGGAAATCGAGCAACCCCGGGTGCGGGCCTTCAACAGCCGCGGCGAGCCGACGGTCGCCACGGCCCGCCGCGCGCTGTCCAACGGCGATGGCTCCCAGGTGCAGTTGATCGGCAATGCGGTGGTGGTGCGTGAGGCTCAGCCCGGCGCCGTCGCCCGCCCGCGCCTGGAGATCCGCGGCGAACTTCTGCATGTTTTCACGGAAACCGAGCGGGTCCGCGCCGACCGGCCAGTGGAGATCCTGCGTGGGAGCGATCGGTTTTCGGCTGACCGCATGGACTTCGACAACCTCGACCAGCAACTGCAGTTGCAGGGCCGTGTGCGTGGGCAAATCTCGCCGCGGCGGCCTTGAACCTGCCAGGTCGGGGTGGCCCCTCCACGCACAATGGTTGCCAGCAGCGCCTTGTCACCCAGAAAACCTGTGCACCCCAAAAGCCTGTGAGCCCCTCAACCCCGCCCCTTGTTTTCATCACCGGCGCCTCCAGCGGCATCGGTCAGGCCCTCGCGGCCCGCTATGCGCACGAGGGCTGGCGCCTGGCGCTGGTGGCGCGCCGCACCGATCTGATCGAGGCCTGGGCCCGTGACCTCGGGCTCGACCCCGACATCTGGCGGGCCTACCAGGCCGATGTGGCCGACATCGACGCCATCGTGGCCGCCGGCCGCGCCGCCACCTTGGCGCAGGGCCTGCCCGACGTGGTCATTGCCAATGCCGGCATCAGCATCGGCATCGACACCGCCTACCGCGAGGACCTGGACCGCATGGCCCACACCTTCGCCACCAACAACGTCGGCCTGGCCGCCACCTTCCATCCCTTCATCGAGCCGATGCGCGGGCGCGGGCGCGGCACCTTGGTGGGTATTGCCAGCGTGGCGGGCATCCGGGGCCTGGCCGGACATGGCGCCTACTGCGCGAGCAAGGCCGCCGTCATCAGCTACTGCGAGTCCTTGCGCGCCGAGCTGCGCGGCACCGGGGTGCGAGTGGTGACGATCAGCCCGGGCTATGTGGCCACGCCCCTGACCGCGCGCAATCGTTATCCGATGCCATTTCTCATGCAGCCGGAGGCCTTTGCCCGCCGTGCGCTGCGGGCGATCGCCTCTGGCGCACGCCACCGGGTCATTCCCTGGCCCATGGCCATCGTCGCGGCGGTCTTGCGCGTTTTGCCCGGCGCCTGGCTCGAGCGCGCGTTGGCGGGGCAGCCGCGCAAGCGCCGCCAGGACTCGGGATGACCCCATCGGCGGGGGCCCGCGGGGCGTGCGCGCCAGCCGTTTGGGCGGTCCGGTAGAGCTCCCGGCCCCGGAGGCATCAAAATAGAGGGTCCAAGTTCAGTTCTTCGGTTTACCCATTCCAAGGAAAGAGACACATCGTGGCCACCGCCAATTCCAAAATCATCTACACCCTGACCGACGAAGCGCCCTACCTGGCGACTCACTCGTTCCTGCCGATCGTGCGCACGTTTGCTGGCGCCGCCGGTATTGATGTCGTCGAAAGCGACATCTCGGTCGCCGCTCGTATCCTGGGCGAGTTCCCCGATTTCCTCACCGATGCGCAAAAGGCGCCCGACACCCTGGACGAACTGGGCAAGAAGACCCTGGAGCCCGACGCCAACATCATCAAGTTGCCCAACATCAGCGCCTCGCAGAACCAGCTGATTGCCGCCATCCGCGAACTGCGGGCCAAGGGCTTCATGGTGCCCGAGTACCCCGAGAACCCCACGAGCGACGCAGACAAGGCCATTCGCCAGCGCTATGGCAAGGTGCTTGGCTCGGCGGTCAATCCGGTGCTGCGTGAGGGCAACTCCGACCGCCGCGCGCCGCGCGCAGTGAAGGAGTTCGCGCGCAAAAACCCGCACAGCATGGCCGACTGGAGCCCCGCTTCGCGCACCCATGTCTCGCACATGTTCCACGGCGACTTCTATCACGGTGAAAAGTCCATGACAGTGGACAAGCCCCGCGACGTCAAGATGGAGTTGATCACCAAGTCGGGCAAGTTCATCGTGCTCAAGCCCAAGGTGCACCTGCTGGCGGGCGAGGTCATCGACTCGATGTACATGTCCAAGAAGGGCCTGCTCGAGTTCTACGAACAGCAGATCGAGGATGCGCACAAGTGCGGCCTGATGTTCTCTCTGCACGTCAAGGCCACCATGATGAAGGTCTCGCACCCCATCGTCTTCGGCCACTGCGTGCGCACCTTCTACAAAGAGGCCTTCGAGAAGCACGGCAAGCTGTTCGACGAGCTGGGCGTGAACGTCAACAACGGCATGGCCAACCTGTACGACAAGATCGCCACCCTGCCCGCCTCCAAGCAAGAAGAGATCCGTCGCGACCTGCATGCTTGCCAGGAGCACCGCCCCGAGCTGGCCATGGTCGATTCGGCCAAGGGCATCACCAACTTCCACTCGCCCAACGACGTGATCGTTGACGCTTCCATGCCGGCCATGATCCGCCAGGGCGGCAAGATGTACGGCGCCGACGGCCGCTTGAAGGAAGTCAAGGCGGTCATCCCCGAGTCCACTTTCGCCCGCATCTACCAGGAGATCATCAACTTCTGCAAGTGGCACGGCGCCTTCGACCCCAAGACCATGGGCACGGTGCCCAACGTCGGCCTGATGGCGCAGCAGGCCGAAGAATACGGCTCGCACGATAAAACCTTCGAGGTTCCCGAGGACGGCGTCGCCAATATCACTGACATCGCCACTGGCGAAGTGCTGCTGTCCGAGAACGTCGAGCAAGGCGATATCTGGCGCATGTGCCAGGTCAAGGACGCCGCGATCCGCGACTGGGTCAAGCTGGCCGTCACCCGCGCCCGCAACTCCGGCATGACCGCCGTTTTCTGGCTCGACTCCTACCGTCCGCACGAGGCCGAGTTGATCAAGAAGGTCAACACCTACCTCAAGGAACACGACACCACGGGTCTGGACCTGCACATCATGAGCCAGGTGCGCGCCATGCGTTACACCCTGGAGCGCGTGATCCGCGGCCTGGACACCATCAGCGTCACCGGCAACATCCTGCGTGACTACCTCACCGACCTGTTCCCCATCATGGAGCTGGGCACCAGCGCCAAGATGCTGTCCATCGTTCCCCTGATGGCGGGCGGCGGCATGTACGAAACCGGCGCCGGCGGCTCCGCGCCCAAGCACGTGCAGCAGCTGGTCGAGGAAAACCACCTGCGCTGGGACTCTCTGGGCGAATTCCTCGCCCTGGCGGTGAGCCTGGAGGACGAGGGCATCAAGACGGGCAATGCCAAGGCCAAGATCGTCGCCACCGCGCTCGATGCGGCTACCGGCAAGCTCCTAGACAACAACAAGGGCCCCTCCCCCAAGACCGGCCAGCTCGATAACCGCGGCAGCCAGTTCTACCTGACCCTGTACTGGGCGCAGGCCCTGGCGGCGCAAACCGAGGACGCCGAGCTCGCCCAGCGCTTTAAGCCCCTGGCCGAGTCGCTGGCGCGCGACGAAGCCAAGATCGTCGGGGAGCTCAATGCCGCGCAGGGCAAGCCGGCCGACATCGGTGGCTACTACTTCCCCGACCGCGCCAAGGTCAGTGCCGTGATGCGGCCCAGCGCCACATTCAACGCGGCACTTGCCGCGCTGGGCGCCTGAGGCGGCGCGCGCGTCTGCGCGCCCCGGTTGGCCCTGTGGGTTCGGGTGCGGGTGCGTGTGCCCGCAGCCCTTCCCGGGCGGCCGCGCCTGCGGGCCGTCGGAGCGCCCAATGGGCGTTCAGCAAGAAGTTCACGCCGAAGGCCAGGCCGACTCCGGCCACCTTGGCGGCTAGCGGTGGCGCTTGCGCCAGCGTTGCCAATAGCGATGTCGCCCCGGCGTTAACTGCCAGCCCCCCGCTGGCCGCGACCAAAAAGCGCGCGGCCCGGCCGGCGTCGCGCCAGTCGTGCCCGAACACCCAACCCGCGCTCGCCCGGTAGTTCACCGCAGCAGCAGCGAGAAAGCTCAGGACGGCCGGCAGGAGCACCCCTGGCAGCGCCAGGGCCAGCGCGGCGAACCCGCCGATGTCCACCACCGCCGCGAGTCCGCCCGTGAGCGCGTAGCGCAGTACCCGGGGCAGGCCCATCGTTTCCGCTCTCTCAGCCCGTGCCCCGGATGGGCCCACCGGCCCCGCCAGCGTCAGCAGTGCCGCCAGCGCCAGCCGTGCCATCGGCCCGGAAAGCTCCGCCAGATCTGCCTGCCGACCCCGCCTGCAGCAGTGGTGCGAACAGCGGGTCATTGAAGCCCTGGATCCACAGCGCGTCATCAGGGGCAGATGCCCGCCCTGCCCGAGGCCTTCCCAGCAGCAAGGCCCGGGCCCCGACCCGCGCCGCCACGGCGCCATCCCGGTCGGCGCGATCGCCCACCACCACCGTGCGGTCGGCGGCGACGCCGGTACGCGCCAGAATCTGGCGCAGCCCGCGCGGGTCCGGCTTGAGCCGCCCGACGCCTGCATCTCCCGCCCACACCACCGGGTCGGCCCGCAGGCCCAGGGCGGCCAACTTGTCCAGCGCCGGGTAGTCCGACAGCACAGCGACCTGCTTGCCCTGGGCACGCAGCGCGTCGAACAAGGCGGCGATCCCGGGCCGACGGCAGGCCGCCAGCCAGCGCAGCGGACGGCGCTCCATCCAGTCTTCCACCCGGGCCTGCACCTCGGCTGGGCGGCAGCCAAGCCGCTGCGCCGGCAGGCGGTACTGCAAGCGCAGGAAGTCCACGCCAGGGCAGGCCATGGGCGCCTCGCCTGTACGCCCCTCTGTGTGGGTCATCTCGGCTGGCAGACCTGAGGTTTCGGCACTGGCCCGCGCGCCGGCCTCCGCCAGGGACTCACGCATGCGGCGGAATGTCGCCAGCGTTCGCGGCACCTGCAGGCTGCGGTGGCGGGCGGCGTCGGCCAGCAGCCAGGCCGCCATCCGAAGGCGCAGGCGGCGCGCGTCATACAGCGTGCCATCGAGGTCGAACACCACCAGACCGACGGGCCCCCAATCGAGTGCCTGCGCCCTGGCGTCCCTTGACCCGGTCGCGCCGCTCATGGCCGCAGCTCCAGCTGGATGAAGTGCGGCTCGGCCAGACCTTGCAGCTGCGGCAGTTGCACGAAGCTCAGACCCACCAGGGCCAGCACCGTCAGGCCGCTGATCACCATCAGCCGCTTCTCGCGGAACAGCTTTTCTGGCTTCTGCGCCACCGATCCGCTGCGCAGCGACAGCGCCAGATAGTGCGCGAACAAGGCGATGATGAGAGGACAGGCCATGAGGTACTCGATCCGGTACTTCACCAGGAACACGCCCAGCAGCAAGGTAGACAGCAGGGCATAGACGAAGCAGGACACCAGCAAGCGCTCCTCGGTGTAGCCGCGGAAGCTCGACCGGTAGCGGTGCAGCACCGCCACACCCGGCCCGCTGGCGATCTCGCGGTACTCGGACAGTCGCTTGGCCCCCATCAGGAAGGCCCCTCCCATCCAGTACGCGAGCAGCAGCGAAGCCGGCGCCAAGGTGGACTCCTCCAGCATCGACCAGCCAAGCATCAGGCGCAGCGGGTTGTTGAAGGACTCGCACAGCACGTCGAGATAGGGCAGGTTCTTGGCTCTCAGGGGCTGCACGTTGTAGACGATGCCGGAGACCCAAAACAGCAAGCTGGTGGCGAAGAACAGTGGCCCCACCTCCCCCGCCAAAGCCAGTCCGGCCATTGAGCAGCCGGCGTAAAGGGTCCAGACCGCCGCGGGCCACAAGGGCGCAGTGACCGCCGGCCGACTCGACTTGTCGGGGTGGAAGGCGTCAAAGGCCCGGTCCAGCCATTCGTTGAGGATGTAATTCGCCGAGGCGATGGCCACCGCGCTCGCCATGCCCAGCGCAATGCGCCAAGGCGCGCCCTCCAGCGAGGGCTCGCGCAGCATCCAGGCCAGGACCAGCCCGGGCAGGATGAACACATGCTTGGTCATGTGGTCCAGCCGCGCCATGCGCAGGTAGTCGCGCCAGTGGGCGCGCCGGCCGGCCACAGGGCCGGGTGCGATGTTTTCGCGGTTCATGGCTGTCCTCCTTGGGTGATGTTTCCGACCTGGGCCGTGCTGGGGTGCCAGGCGCTGCGCCCGCTGGCCCCGGCCGGGGCCCTGCGCAGGGCGGCGCGGGCACCCAGGCCCGCGGCCACCAGCGGCAGCAGCCAGACCACCCGGGCCTGGAACCGGTCCAGAGGTGCGGCCAGTGCGGCGCAAACCGCCGCGTTGATCACCAATCCGGCCAGCACCAGCGGCACCAGGCCGCTCGGGGTCTCGTCGGACGACTCCCGCCGTCGGCCGCGCCAGAGCAGACGACCGACAAGAAAGAGCGTGGCGCCGACGGTGCTGACCAGGGCCAATGCCGAGAAGCGGTCCTGCCACTCGGGTGCGCGTGCGCCCCGGCTGTCGCGCATGGCCGCCATCAACGCCGGTGGCACACGGCCTTCATACATCGCCAGCTCGCGTGGTCCCAGGCCCCAGATGTCGACGCGGAACTCGGTGAGCTGCCTGGCGGTATCTGCCGCCATGCCGCCCAGCACTCCTGCGGGGTCGTGCTTCAGCACCTGCCAGGCCAGGCTGATCTGCTCTTGCGACAGCCGCCGCTTGGTGGCCGCGTCTGCTGGCGCGAAGATGCCGCGCGAGGGGTCGGGTTCAAAGAGGAAGTCGGTCCACGGCAGCGGAAAGCGGCCTCGATAGCTACAGGCGGCCCAGCGCTCGGAGGGGGGCAGCTGCGGGCACACCTGGTTCAGGTAGTCGGTGCCGGGACCCTGGTCGACCAGTCGTGCGGTGAGGTGCGGCAGGCGCAGGGGCGGCGTGCCCAGAGCCTGGGTGACTACGCGGGAGAACGCGGCCTCGGCCAGCAGCGCGCCCGCCACGCAAGCCGCCACACAGGCCAGCCCGCCAACCCAGGGGCCCCGGGTGGCCTTGGCGCGCCGCGCGGGCGGGCTTGCCCAAATTGACCGCGCAGTTCGGGCCGTCCAGGCGGTCCAGAGGGACCATGCGCCGGCCAGCGCCAGCATCAGCCCGGCTGTCGCGAGGTGGCTGGCGTGCGCGCAGAGGGCGAACAGCAGCAGCAGCGCCACGCCGATCCGCTGGCCCCTGCGCAGGGCATGACCCTCTGCCATGAGCAGGGCCGACGCCAGGATGGCCTGGCCCGCGAAGATGTCGGGCATCAGCAGGCCGGTGAACAAGCCCGCTGGCGTCGCCAGGGCCAGCAAGCCGGCGATCGCCAGAAAGGTCGGCGCCGGCAGCCCCCAGCGCACCACTAGCAGCATATGCAGCAGCCAGGCGAGGCACAGTGCCTGAAGGGCCACCGCCCACCAGAGGCTGCCGGCCCACTGGGCCGCCTTCAGCAGCGCGCCGTAGTAGACCGAGCGTCCCGCCAGCACCACCCCCTCCTGTGGGGCGCTCAGGCCGGCAGCCCGGCCTGTCGCCTGTGACGGCGCTGATGGACCCGCCCAGGGCCCCGTACCTGCAGGGCCGGCGCGCGGTCCCGGCACCGTCAATGTGGCCGGCGCCTCGTCCAGCCAGGCCGGCACGCGGCCCGGCCCCAGCAGCCGGGTGAGGCCCGCCTCCGCCCCGCGCAGGTAGGTCGGGGTGTCCGGATACATCAGTGGCAGCCCGTTCCAGGCGGCCGGCAAAAGCAGCAGGACGGCCGCCAGGAGCCAGGCGCTGCGAAGGCCTCGCGGCGAGGGGAAAAAGGTCAGGGACATGGATGGCGCCCCTGTGCGAGGCAGGCTGCGGATCGGGGATCGATCCGGGTGTGCGCCAATCTATGCCGCCGTGGTCGCGGCCTTGTCGGAGAAGCCGGACGGTGGCGGTAGGTGGCTGGCAGTCCCTTGGATGGGCAGCCAATTCCCCGGGCACCGCCGCGCCCATGAAAAACGGGGCCGAAGCCCCGCTTTTTCGTGGTCAGCCCGGCAGGATGCCGGGCGACTGATCAGCCGCCGTAGCCGCCGCGGCCACCACCGCCGCCGCCGCCGCGCGGGCCGGAGCCGTAGGGGCTGCGGAAACCGCCGCCGCCACCGCCGCCGCCTTCGCCGCGACCACCACCACCGTAGCCGCCGCCACCGCCGCCACCACCGTAGCCGCCGCCACCACCACCGCCGCCGCCGAAGCCGCCAGTGCGCGGGCGGGCTTCCATCGGACGGGCCTCATTGACCACCACGTTGCGGCCGCCGAGGGCTTGGCCGTTCATGCCTTCGATGGCTGCGGTGGCTTCCTCTTGGGAACCCATTTCGACGAAGCCGAAGCCCTTGGAGCGGCCGGTGTCGCGCTCCATCATGACTCGTGCAGAAACCACTTGGCCAAAGGCGGAGAAAGCTTGCTCGAGGTCGCTATCGCGCACGGAATAGGGCAGGTTGCCCACGTACAGTTTGTTGCCCATGAAAACGGGACTCCTAAAGAAACATTGAGACTAGCGATGGAGTCCCGAAAGCGCCAGAAACTTGCTGACAACGCGAAAGTGACCTGTTCACCGCAAACCATGGGGCAGTGCCTTCACAGACACGGCCCCGAGCGCATTATGGGACACATATCACTCGCCGACGCAAGGCCAGCGGGTCGCGGCGGGTAAGCCCGGGGGCAATCTGTGGTCGATTTGCCTCAGATTCAGCCCTTCCGAGGCCCCACAGCCTTCTCCTGGGGCACTCTTTTGGGCTCATTGAGTGCTCTGCGCGGCTGGGCGCCTGCCGGGCCGCTCCGGGGCCGCTCCCGGCTGCCGCCGGGATAAACCGGTCGCCGACAGGCTCTATACTGCGGCTCAAGCGCCGATTTGCTTTCGCTTGCGGGCGCTTCCAACAAGTACAGCTAAAGACGGAGTCCGGCCCGGCCGGCATCGTGTTTGGCGATGCCGGCTTTTTTGTTGCCTCATGACCCTGGTCGCCCTGCCCCAATCGATGCGCTTTGACGCGCCGCTGCCGCTGCAAAGCGGGGCGTCGATCCGTGGCTACGACCTGGCCTATGAGACCTACGGCACGCTCAATGCAGACCGCAGCAATGCAGTTCTGGTTTGCCACGCGCTCAACGCGTCTCACCATGTCGCCGGGGTCTACGAAGGTCAGCCGGGTTCTGAGGGCTGGTGGGACACCATGATTGGGCCGGGCAAGCCCCTGGACACCAACCGCTTCTTCGTGATCGGCGTGAACAACCTGGGCTCCTGTTTTGGCTCCACCGGCCCGATGAGCATCAACCCCGACACCGGCCGCGTCTACGGCGCCGACTTTCCGGTGGTGACGGTGGAAGATTGGGTCGACGCCCAGGCCCGCTTGCTTGATGCTTTGGAGATCGAGACCCTGGCCGCTGTCATGGGTGGCAGCCTGGGCGGCATGCAGGCACTGTCGTGGACGCTGCAGTACCCCGAGCGAGTGCGCAACGCCGCGGTGATCGCCAGCGCGCCCAACCTCAACGCAGAGAACATCGCGTTCAACGAGGTCGCTCGCCGCGCCATCGTCACCGACCCCGACTTTCATGGCGGCAATTTTTACGCGCAGGCGGTGGTGCCCAAGCGGGGCCTGCGCATCGCTCGCATGATTGGGCACATCACTTACCTGTCCGACGACGTCATGAACGAGAAGTTCGGCCGCACTTTGCGCGGCGCCGTCGGTGAGGCTGCGCGCGAGGCCTACCACTACACCACCCAGGACATCGAGTTCCAGATCGAAAGCTACCTGCGCTACCAGGGTGACAAGTTCAGCGAGTACTTCGATGCGAACACCTATCTGCTCATCACCCGAGCGCTCGACTACTTCGACCCGGCGCGCCTGCACGGCGGCAGCCTGACCCAGGCGCTGGCGACGGCGACCGCCCGCTTCTTGCTGGTGAGCTTCACCACCGACTGGCGTTTCTCGCCGGCGCGCAGCCGCGAAATCGTCAAGGCCCTTCTGGAAAACCGGCGCGACGTGAGCTACGCCGAGATCGACGCCCCGCACGGCCATGACGCCTTTTTGCTGGAAGACCCCCGTTATCTGGCGGCGGTGCGGGCCTGGTTTGGTCGGATCGCAGCGGCATTGCCGCCGGCGGGAGCCGCGCATGAGTGACCCCCAGCTGATGCAATCGATTGCCCGGATGGTCCCGCCGGGCTCGCGGGTGCTCGACCTGGGCTGCGGCGATGGCGCCCTGCTGGACTTCCTCAAGCGCGAGCGCGGCTGCAGCGGCTACGGGGTCGAGCTGGCCGATGCCAATGTGCTGGCCTGCCTCCAGCGCGGAGTCGACGTGATTCAGCTCAACCTCGACGAGGGCCTGGCGATGTTCGACGACAACAGCTTTGATGTCGTGCTCCAGATCGACACCCTCCAGCACCTGCGTAACACCGAAACCATGCTGGTCGAAACCGCCCGGGTCGGCCGGGTGGGCATCGTGGCCTTTCCGAACTTCGCCCATTGGCCCAACCGCCTGGCGGTGCTGCGCGGGCGCATGCCGGTGACCCGGCGGCTCCCTTACCAGTGGTACGACACGCCTAACATCCGGGTCGGCACCTTCAAGGACTTCGAGGCCTTGGCGACCAAGAACCGACTCTCCATCCTCGATGCCTTTGGCCTGCAGGCCGGCCAGGAGCTGCGCTTCCTGCCTAACGCTCGGGCGTCGACCGCGGTGTTTCGTTTCCAGCGGGCGTGAGCGGGATGCCCCGCTCAGGTGTTCGGTGAGCCGAGCGGTTGACACGCCTCCCCCGATGCAGGCGCCCGCCGCCGTGCCGCTGCGAGAGGCGCTGGCCTTCTGGTTCAAGCTCGGCTTCATCAGCTTTGGCGGGCCGGCGGGTCAGATCGCCCTCATGCACCGCGAGCTGGTCGAGCGCCGGCGCTGGATTTCCGAGGGCCGCTTCCTGCATGCGCTCCACTACTGCATGGTGCTGCCTGGCCCCGAGGCGCAGCAGCTGGCGACCTATCTGGGCTGGCTGATGCACCGCAGCGCCGGCGGCATCGCCGCAGGAGTGCTGTTCGTATTGCCCGCCCTGTTCCTGCTGATCGCCCTCAGCTGGGGCTACCTGGCCTTTGGCCACCTGCCGGTGGTGGCTGGCTTCTTCGCAGGCATCCGGCCAGCGGTGGCGGCCCTGGTGCTGCAGGCGGTCTGGCGCCTGGGCAGCCGCACCCTGGCCCATCCCGTGCGCGCGCCGGCGCGCTGGGCCATTGCCCTGGCGGCCTTCCTGGCCATTGCCGTCTGGGCGGTGCCCTTTCCCGCCGTGGTCGCCGGGGCCGCGCTGGCCGGCTGGATAGGCGGCCGACTGGCGCCCGCGCAATTCGCCAGCGCTGGCGCGGCGCATTCGGGTTCAGCGGCGCCCACCACGGCCCCAGCCCTGATCGACGACCACACGCCCACGCCCGCGCACGCGCGCTTTTCTCGTCTCGGCCTGGCGCGTGTCATCGGCGCGGGCGCCCTCCTGTGGCTGCTACCCCTGGCCGCCCTTCTGGCCTGGGGCGATGGCGGGCAGGCGCTGGCCGCCATGGCTTGGTTCTTCACCAAGGCCGCCTTGCTCACCTTCGGGGGCGCGTATGCCGTGCTGCCCTACGTTCACCAGGGCGCGGTCGAGCAGTTTCAGTGGTTGACGGCGGCCCAGATGGTCGACGGCTTGGCCCTGGGCGAGACCACGCCTGGACCGCTCATCATTGTGGTCGCCTTTGTGGGTTTCGTCGGCGGCTGGACCCACCAACTGCTGGGCCCCGGGGCCCTGGCCGCGGCGGGCGTGGCGGGCGCTTGCGTGGCCACCTGGTTCACCTTCCTGCCGTCTTTCCTGTTCATCCTCGGCGGCGGGCCGCTGGTGGAGTCGACCCGTGGCCGGCCTAGCCTGACCGCGCCGCTGGCCGCGATCACCGCGGCAGTGGTCGGCGTCATCGCCAGTTTGGGGCTGTATTTCCTGGCACTGGTGGCCCGCGGTAAGGCCCTGGGCCCGCCCGGGCCTCTGGGTCTGGACTGGCCGGCCCTGGCACTCGCCCTACTGGCTTTGCTGGTGCTTCTGCGGGGGCGCCTGGGCGTGGTCCCCGTCATCCTGGGCTGCGGCCTTTTGGGCCTGATTTGGCGCCTTGTGGCGCAGCAATTAGCTCTTTAGAATTAAGCTGACTGGTCCGGCGCGTCCGCCGGCCAGGTGGGCAGTCTGCCCTTGACTTGATTCCTGGAGAGCGACATGTCCTTGAGCGACGCCCATTCCTCGCCATCCCTGCCCCTGGAGGCGCTCGTCGGCCAGCCACAAGATGCGATGCCCGATGTCATGGCCCACCTGGCGGCTGCCGAGGTGGAGTCCGCGCAGCGTTTCGCCGCATTGATGCCACGGGTGGTCCGAAAGGCCCTGGCCGACGCCGACCCCGCCGCGATTGAACAGGCCATCGCCGATGGCGGCTTCGTTCTCAACGACAGCACCGTGGTCATGCGCCACAACACCGAGAACGATCAGATCGAGTTCTTCTGCGACGTCGGCTTGCCCGAACCCCATGCACTGGAGGTGTCTTACCGCATCGCGCTCGAAATCAACCTGTGCCGGACCTATCCCGGCATCACACTGGGCGTGCATCCGGAGTCGAGCCGCCTGGTGGCCACCACCTCCATTCACAGCCTGCTGGTCGGCGACGACGAGGTCTGCCTCAACGTGCTGGAGCTCCTCACCCGCCAGGTCGGCCTGCTGAGAGAAAGCCGGGCCATTCCGCTACAGACCGAGGCCTGAGCGATCCTGGTCACCGAAACCTGCGCCGGCTTCAGGGCGGCGCACAAGCAGCGGTGGTGTCGGCTGTGCAGGCCTTACCATGGCGGTGCGTTGTTGAACCTCAAGAAGTATTGCCGCCATGAACGCTCCACTGCACCGCGAACTGCCCCCCTCCGGCCTGGACCCGGTCCGCGCACTCGACCAGGTGACCCGGCAGTGGGACTCCGACATCCTGCGCCAGCTGACCGACTACATCGCCATCCCCGCCAAGTCGCCGGGCTTCGACCCCGACTGGGCGGCCCATGGCCACATCGACACCGTGCTGCGCAACGCCGCTGCCTGGGTCGAGGCGCAGAAAGTGGAGGGCCTCGCCCTCGAAGTCGTGCGTCTGCCCGGGCGTACGCCGGTGCTGTTTTTCGAAGTAGCCGCGACCCGCGCCGCCGCTGCCGATGCGCAGACCGTCCTGATGTACGGCCATCTGGACAAGCAACCGGAATTCAGCGGCTGGCGCGCTGACCTCGGCCCCTGGACACCTAAATACGAGGACGGCAAGCTCTATGGCCGAGGCGCTGCTGACGACGGCTACGCGGTCTACGCCAGCGTCGCCGCCGTGCAGGCGCTCAAGGTCCAGAACGTGGCGCATCCACGCATCGTTGGCCTGATCGAGACCAGCGAGGAGAGCGGCTCCCGCGACCTGCTGCCCTATATCGACGCCCTGCGCACCAGACTGGGCGATGTCGGCCTGGTGATCTGCCTCGACTCGGGTGCCGGCAACTACGAGCAACTGTGGCTCACCACCTCGCTGCGCGGCATGGCCGCCGGAACGCTCAAGGTGCAGGTGCTGACCGAGGGCATCCACTCCGGCGACGCCTCGGGCCTCGTGCCCTCGAGCTTTCGCATCATGCGGCAGGTGCTCGACCGGCTTGAAGACAGCCAGACCGGCCGCCTCCTGCCCGAGATCTTTCATTGCGACATCCCGGCCGAGCGGCTCGCGCAGGCGCGCGCCACCGCCGCCATCCTGGGCGATGAGGTCTACAAACGCTTTCCCTGGGCCCATTACGACTGTGGCGGCGCCACCGCCTTCGCCCTGCCCACCACCACCGACCCGGTGCAGGCCCTGATCAATCGCACCTGGACGCCGACGCTCTCGGTCACCGGTGCCGAGGGCTTGCCGGCGTTGCAGGACGCAGGCAATGTGCTGCGCCCCTACACCGCCTTCAAGCTCTCGCTGCGCCTGCCGCCCCTGGTCGATGCTGCGCAGGCAGTGCAGCGGCTCAAGGCCTTGCTCGAAGACAACGCGCCCTACCAGGCGCATGTGACCTTCGAGCCCTTCAGCGCCGCCACCGGCTGGAACGCCCCCGACACCGTGCCCTGGTTCGAACAGGCCCTGCATCGGGCCTCAAGGG
Source organism: Comamonadaceae bacterium (assembly GCA_947449025.1). Classification (GTDB taxonomy): domain Bacteria; phylum Pseudomonadota; class Gammaproteobacteria; order Burkholderiales; family Burkholderiaceae_C; genus Ramlibacter. Next base: position 1,047 of record CANFQF010000024.1, on the reverse strand, counting down.
CGCATTTCGACGCGCCCTGTGGCTACATTGGTCAGGGCGGCACCATTCCGCTCATGAACATGCTCAGCGAAGGCTTTCCGAAGGCACAGATGATGGTCTGCGGCGTGCTGGGCCCGCGCAGCAATGCGCACGGCCCGAACGAATTCCTGCATGTGCCCTATGCCAAGCGCCTCACCGCCGCGGTGGCCGAGGTCATGGCGGCGATGCCCTGAAGCGCCCTCAGGCCGAGGTGGCCGAGGACCTGCGCTGAACCCAGGCCAGCCAGCCCAGGGCCAGCCCGCACAGCGCCACCGGCAGCAGTGAGCCGGTGTTGAGAATGGTCCAGCCCTGGGTCGTGATCAGCACGCCCGAGGACAGCGAGGTGAAGGCCATGGTCACGAAGACAAAGAAGTTGAGCGCCCCCTGGGCCTGATCGCGCTCCTGCGGGCTATAGGCAGCCAGCGACAGCGTGGTCGAACCGGTGAAGAGGAAGTTCCACCCTACGCCCAGCAGGAACAGCGCGATCACGAAGTTGTGCAGGTTGACTCCGCTGAGCGCGATGGCGATGCAGATCAGGTTGAGCACCACGCCCGCAGCCATCACCTTCAGCGAGCCAAAACGTTTGATCAGGTTGCCGGTGAAAAAGCCCGGCGCGAACATACCGATCACGTGCCACTCCAGCACGAAGGCGGCGTCGCCGAAGGGCAGGCCGCATTGCTGCATCGCCAGGGGCGTCGCCGCCATCAGCAGGTTCATCACGCCGTAGCCCATCGCGCCCGTCAGGGCCGCGACGATGAAGACCGGCTGCCGCAGGATTTGCCCCAAGGGCCGCTTCGGTGCAGCGTCTGCGGCCGCCGCTGGGGGCGGGGGAAAGCGCAGGAAGGACATCAGGGCCAGGCCGGCAATGGCAACCCCGGCCAGACCCAGGTAGGCGCCGGCGAAGGGCGCCGACAGCAGGTCACGCCCGGCTGCGGCGAGGTTGGGCCCCGCGATCGCCCCGATCAGGCCGCCGGCCATCACCCAGGACACGGCCTTCTCGCGCCCGCCCGGCCCAGCCAGCTCCGCGGC